>PAQH01000104.1 GCA_002709225.1 Planctomycetaceae bacterium | reverse complement strand
TGTGCACGTGTAGCACAGGCTCACGTAGGGGGGGGATTCCGGGTAAGCCGGTCCTTGTATTTTGGACACCATCGTTCCGAACTGCGGCCAACCGCCGGTCGGTTTGGGTTTTCTGGGATCGCGCCCATTAAAGACCTGGATCGCGTCGTGCCCGTGTTGGTTGCCGACCAGTGAGCGAATGACGGTTAACTTGTCCGAGAGGTTTGCCAGCCGTGGAAATGCCTCACAGATATCGAAGCCGGGAACTTTGGTAGCGATCGGACGCCAGGGTCCCGCGATTTCTCTTGGGGCTCCTGGCTTGAGGTCAAACATGTCTTGGTGGGGAGGTCCGCCTACCAAGTAGATCATGATGACTGATTTGGGCGACTTTCGGCCCGACGCGGATTCTGCTCGCAACAGATCCGGCAAAGACCAGCCCCCTGCAGTCCCCATCGCCGCGAGTGTTCCGATTTTCAATAGATCGCGTCGCGAGACACCGTCGCAAAAATCGCCTCGTGAATTCGAAGGTCCGGCAATTGTCAACATGCTCAAACTCCTGCTGGCAGCAACGTCGTGGGACCCCGCGTTATGCGTAGGGCCACCCCCTTTATAGCAACAACTTCGGATGAATTACATGCGGTTCTTGGCATATCTTCCCCGAAACACTCCCGTTCGATGTAGATAAATTCCCAGAATAGTTTAGGAAAGATTTAGGATGGAGCGGCGGCAGACCGGTTGCCATTATTATCAATAGCCGAACGTGGTTCAATTTTGCAGTAAGCAAGGGCGATCTTTCTCAAGATCCGCTGAGCGGGATTAAACCCAAAAAGTGAGCATATGCCGCATCGATCATGGTTTCTGAGGCGCAGCGGGAACGTCTTTTGTCAGCAGCCAAAACCGATGAAGACGGTCTGTCGGTAGCGCTTTAGTCTTTTTGTGGCATAGGTAGGTGCGCCCCCAGTCTCTCGAAGTGGCAGGAGTGCCGATTTTCGGAAGTAGATGGTGAAGCAGTAGCAACACAGTGTTTCGAACATAAATCTATACTCACTTCCAGTGTCGCCAGCTGAACGCAGGAGTGGTAAGCGAGCGGAGGGCGTCATTTCCAGGGTGAATCAAGCCAGCTTTGGACATGAATGCGATTTTTTTTGATTTCCACGCGGATGGCGCCACTTTCGGCGGTGTGGAGCACCCGCGTGTTGGGGCCGGAGTAGGCTCGTTTTACGATTGTGGCCTCGCCTGAACCTCCGCTGATGACGACCCATTCAGGGTTTGTCCACGCGTGGAAACCCCGTGGATCGCTGTGGGTACTACCGTGGTGTGGTGCCATGATCACGTCGCAATCCAGTGCTTGTTTCCCCAGCAACATCTCTAATCCCGGAGATTCTAGATCGCCGGGAAGGAGAATTCTGCGGCCAGCTGCTTCGATCATCAGGACGAGACTATTCGCGTTGTCAGACCCTCCTGTTCCCGCTGCAGGTGGGTGGAGAACTGTCAGTCTCACAGACTGACCAATAAGCAGTTGCCTGGGAACTGCGATGGTTTTCAGAGGTATGGCGCGATCCGCGATCGCGTGTTTGAGTAACCGTACTGCTGGTGACTCCTGGTGAAACATCGTCGCAGGCATATACATGACGCCCACGTCGAATCGTTCCAAGAGCGTGGGGACTGCATTAAAGTGGTCGAGGTCCGCATGCGACAAGAAAACGGCATCCAAATAGGTGATTCCCTGTGACCAGAGGCATGCCGAGATCGCATGGGTGGCGTGCCGCGGTGGTCCGAGGCAGCCCGCATCGTACATCAAGTTCTTACCGTCGGGACATTCAATGATCACACAGGTACCGTGACCGACGGAAATAAACGTACAGGTGAGTTGGGATTCGTTGGGTTTGGATAGCCAATCTGCAGAAGGCCGCAGACCGACTCCAACGGTCATCCACATGACGAACAGTCCGTACTTATGCCAGCGGCGAACTTTTGGTAGAGGGACCAAAGTCGCTCCTGCCAGGAGTAGATAAAAAAACCACGTCCACCACAGGGGCGGGGCATCGGTCCAAAAGTGGGTTCCAGGAAAATCATGCAGATACCGAGTGACGGTGGTCAAGGCCAGCAGACTTGCACTGCACAGTTGACCGCACAAGATACCCAGAAAAGGAAGCGTGCCACCGCATACCAGTACCCCGAATCCGTTCAGTAAAGCGAGGGAAATCAGAGGCCATAGTAGCGGAGTCAGTAAGAGTGTTGCCGGGGCGACCAAGTGGAAATGATGGACCACCAAGGGTAGACAGACGAGCCAAATAAGCAGTGATGTTAAAGCGGTCCGGTACACAACCCATTGGAAGTGACGCAGTAATCGTCGCGGCCAGGATTGGGTTTGGTGGACAAGTCTTTTGAGTGGATCTCGACTGTCCGAGAGGAGTATCGGTGCCATGCAGATGAGTGTGAGAACAGCGAGAAACGACAATTGAGTACCCACTTGGAATAGGCTCGATGGATTGAGGAGTAACACACATAGGCCGGCAAAAGCCAATGCATTGGCACTTGTTGCAGGGCGACCGTTGAAACGAGCCAGGCAGAAAACCGCGACCAGCAGTGCCGCACGCACAACGGAAGGGCGTGCTTCGGCAAGCACGGCATATCCCATGGCCAGCAGCGGTACGATGCAGAAGGCCAGTCGCCGCGGCAAGATCCCGATTTGGCTACAAATCCAGAAGCTTCCAGCGAGGATGCCGACATGCAATCCGGAGATTGCAATCAAATGTGCTGTACCGGTCGTCAAGAAAGGCAAGCGTTCGCGCTCAGACAATCCTGCCCGTGATCCCAGCAGGAGTGCCGCTGCCAGAGCGCGCTGTTGGGGATGGATATACTCGTTCAATCGGAGGTGACAGCGTGAACGTATGCGATCCAGAATCATGGGCCAAGTCAGGTGTTTTACGAAACCGATCCTTTGCACGCACGCGGAATTGGTGACGTGAAGGGAGCAGAGTCGTCGATGTTGGCGTTCCAATAGACGTACATCATGCTGACCGGGATTCTTGGGTTTTGGTGGGGCTCTTAGATGGCCGTAGATTCGAAGTAGTGCGCCGGCGGTCACTCTCTTGAGCCGTTGTCTTGATCGTACCTTGATGATGCCTGAGGTCGCGTTCCAGGTTTGCCCCTGCCGTATACGACGCGCTGTGACTTCGAAGACAAATTGTGGTCCCCTGGTGACCGGATTGAGTGCGTTGCGCATTGGTGTGGGGATCTCGCGCGGCGCAGATCTCACGAGTACTTCGATGCAGACTGGCTGGGGCCGCGCGTGGGTATAGCGGCCTATCTCATTAGCTGCGTACCGTCTCCAGTGGAGGTGATGCCAACCTCCGCCACAGGCGACTGCGGTGATCAGCAGCAGGCCGCTGGAGATGTGCCAACGACTTTGCCTGGCCAAATACCACCAGAGGACTAACCCAAGCGTACCCAAGGGAGGCCAGGCGTTGGGCTGCACAAGCCCATAACGATCGATGGCCACGCCACTGGCGACTGCGATCAGGACCAGGACGAGTGGTTGAGAAAGAACGGGTGGACCGCGAAAGTCCTGAGGCGGACAAACTTCCACGAGTGGGTTACCGATGTGCGCGGAAAGACCAGCTCAACGTGGAAGTTTACGCAGCTGCCATTAATAGTCAAATCGGGCTGGTCGGTATAGCTAGAAAGAGCTGTGTTCTGCTAGCGTGCCTGCTCGGCTTTGCTGGTAAAGGTGGTAGCCATGTCGGCATTGCCAAGTTCCCGGTGCATCGCTGCCAGATTGCGGTAGGCGACCGCCATGGCTGTCGGAGGAAGAAAGCCGTTTTGGACTGCTTGCTCCATTTGCGCCATACCACTTTCCGTCAAGGCTAGCGCGCGCTGCGGGTCGCCGATCGCCCAGAAGGAGATACCCATACTGACGAGCCGTTCGCCGTGAACGCCGATTTCGTGACTTGCGGATTGCGGCAATGTTTTGGGAAATTGCTGGACCGCTTGTTCGTACCACCGGGTGGCTGGTAGGTGTTTATTTTCTGGGATGGCGTATAGAGTGCCTACCAGATAATGCGCTTTCGCTTGCAGGTATTGTCGTGCGGGGGTGGGATCGCGGTGTTCACCGCCTAACTGAAACAAGACAGTTGCGCGTTCTCCCCACTCCCGTGCTTGTGCCAGGTTGCCTCGGGATCTGGCCGCTCGGGCTGCGTTAAACAAAGCTGCCGCCAATTGCCATTGGATTTGTTGTTTATGCAAGGCGTCATCAAATTGGTTCAATACCGTTTGGCAGCGTCCGGACATCTGCTGGAGGCTGGTCGTGGGATCTAGTAGTCCGTCGAGTTCCGCGGCTACAGCGAGGGTGGTGGCATGGATTTGTAGTTCGATAAGCGGACTGCCATGTGTTTTTTGTAGGAACCGGACTGAGATTTCACGGGCGCTGGCAAGCCACTTGGGTGCAACATCTGACTTGCGTTGCCAATTGCCACGAGCCACATCCAAAGCGCAAGCGAGATGAGCTTGAACCAAGATGCGCAGCGCTTCCCGGCGCAGTGAGATCTCCGGGTTGGTTTCAAGTTGGGAGGCCAGGCGAATTGCCAATAAATGGTGCTCGATAGCTCGTTCGAAGTTACGTAATGGACTGCTTGCGGTCGCGTTTCCGAGCACAATTTCAGCGCGTGCTCGTAGTAAAGGTGGTAGATCTTGATCAGCTGCGATCAAACGCGCTTGGTCGATAGCTTGCTGGTATTGTTCATTGGCCAGTAGTGATTCTGCGTACGTCAGACCAAATTCAGGGTCTTTGGTGATTTCAACCGCCTGTCGAGACAATGCCAGTGACTGGGCATACTTGCCCATCTGCTGTAACAGGATCGACTCCAGCCAAATTGCTTTTGTGTTGGCGGGTTCGAGCCGCCGTGCATAGCGCAAGTCGGCCAATTGCAGACGGTAATCGAACTTGTCGTTCTGCTCCGCTCGATCCACAAATGGAGATGCTTCGATCGGTTGCAATACAATTCGTTCGACTTGATCGATGCTCCCGTTGGTGAACTCAAAACGGACGCCACGTTCCGGGTAGATTGTGCCGACCGCCTCTCCACCTGCGTCAAACTGCGCAGCGGGAATAAATCGTGCGATGTCAAGTTGTTCGGCAATGACTTTTGCAGGAGTCGGGGCGCTTAGATGAATTGCGATTTCGATGACCATATCCTGGTCCAAGAGGAATTCCACTCTTGGAAATGGCCCGACCTGAAAGATGTGTACTGACTTGTCATTACGGGTTGTGGTCTGCTGTGGTTGCCCGAGCTTGGTGCTCAATTCGTCTGCGTTTGTTGTGCCTGGGGCGATGTCTTGAAACGTCGATACGCGGACGTCGGTAATGGTGACGGCGATCGGTGCAATCTGCAGGCCGTGCCGGAGTATCGCTTGCTGTTGTTCATTGGCAGTCGATTCGAGATCTGCGCCAGAATCCGTTTTAACGGGTGGCAGAGTGGCGTTTGGCGTCGGATGTGTTTCTGTTGGTGCGGTCCCGAGTGGAACCGCCGTTACAGCGATGGCGGGTTCAAGATCGGTTTTCACCTCTTGCTGCCACGCCCACAGCAGGTGGGGGCCACTCAGAAACATCGCCAACCCTAGCGACAATTGGCCGACGCGAGCAATTGTGCGGTGTGCGTTTGAGACGTGTTGGCAAACACGGAACAACATGGAATTCTCCTCGAATCCTTGGAACGTCAATGAGAAGGGTTCCCAGATCGGCGGTCGCACTACTACCAGACGCCTGGTCGGTACATCGAAGGAGCGGGGACCGAGCGTCGGATAGTAGTGATCTGTCGCTCACGCGTCCAGGTGGACTGGTTGCTGGAATTGGCGGAAACTGCTTGCCAGCGTTCCTAGCACCGACATGTGGTCTGCAGCCTTCCCAGTAAACCGCGCGGTCCGCTCGGTGCTAGCAGCATAATCTGGTCAGGTTTTGCAATGCTAAGGGGACCCGTCCATCACGCAGGCAGGCGATAACTTCCTGGACCAGCTGATACTGACGCGAGGTAAACAGCACCGGTGCGGAGAGAGCGGGGGGATTTCCAACGAGTTTTTGGCTGATGTGGTCGATTAGATTTTGGATCCCCCAACCTGTCCGGGCACTTGTCAGCAGCCCAGAAATAGCGGTGGCGTCGACATCAACCAGGTCAATCTTGTTCCAGACGGTGATCCGCGGAGTTTCGTGGTGGCCGACCAAATCCTGGGGTTGTGGGTCGCTGGAGACGGTGAGATCGTGTATTTCCAGTACGAGGTCCGCGGTGCGGATTTGTTGGCGCGCAAGTGAAATACCCTGCTTTTCCACAACGTTGGCTGTTGATCTTAAACCGGCGGTATCGACCAGCCGGATCGGCCAACCGTCGATGGCCGTGTCTGCAGCAACCAGGTCACGGGTCGTCCCTGCTTGATCCGTGACAATGGATCGCCGAAAGCCGACGAGCGCGTTAACGAGACTGCTCTTGCCGACATTGGGAGCGCCCGTGACGACAATTTGCCAGGGGCGCGTGAGATGTTGTCCAAAGTCCCAAGACGCGATCAGTGCGTGCAATCGCGCCAGGCCCTGGTTTTGCTCATTGCTTTGTAACTGTTGCAGAATACGCCGCAACTCTTGCACCAGGACACCGCCATATTGCTTTAACAGAATCGCCGCCGTACGTTCGGTTTCGCATTCCGTCAGTGCCGCCATCGCTTCTGCTGCGATGGTGGCGGATGTTCCCAGAAATTGTCTCCATGGTAGTACACGACATCCCCGGGTTTGCAACGAGGAGAGGACTGATTGGGGAGCGGCATGCCCACCATGACAGTGAATTTCAATCCGGTTAACTTCGCTGCGGCAGATTACGAGTTCTTCGGAGGTTGCTGCTGTTTGCCAACGTCCAAACAAAATTCGATTACAGGGAGCCTGATCCAATGGGAGCCTAGTTTGCCCACGAAAGAAATGCTCTACCACCTCAATCGAACCGGGACCTTCAACCACGATGCTGGCAATCGCGCCGCGTCCCAACGGTGTGAGCATTGCCGCCTGGCAATGGCTCTCATCATCTTCCGAGGGTCCGCTCGTTGGTGATTTCACAGAATCCATCAGAGTTATTCGACTTGGCTGAGAGAAATGCCTGCAAGTACCAGATGGGGAACGAAAGTTGCCGCTCGTAGCTCGGCGTGAAGACGGGGTGCGTTTCCGCCAGATAGAAAAATGAGAGGGGAGTTCGACTGATTGTTCTCGTAGTTGTTCAATACTTGCTTGATTGCTCCGATGGTTCCCCAGAAAAGGCCACTTTCAATTGCCTCGTGTGTGTTCTTGCCAATCATCGGTGTGACGACAGTGGTCTGGGAAAAGGGAACTCTGGGGAGTAAGTCTGCGTGATCAGATAAAGCGGCCGCAGTGATCTGTGGTCCTGGGAGAATCACGCCTCCCTGATAGACGCCCTGACAGTCAATCAGATCGATTGTGGTGGCCGTGCCGGCATCGATGATAATCGCCGGTTTGGTTTGATCACGTACACGGTTTACCGCACAGGCTGCGGCAAGTCTGTCTGTGCCAACGGTGTCAGGACGCTCGACATCACAGCGTATGGGAAAGTGGTCTGATGTCAGCAGTGTGATCTGGTCGTTTGGTCGTGAATTCGTAATCTGGCAATGTAATTTCTGTTGGACGTGTCGTTGGACACTGGAAATCCGCCAATCGTGCGGGTGGGGTGGCAGCTGCTCAAGCCACGGCGAAAACCCTTGGAGTGTGGGTGGCAGTTGCAGCACGGTATTCGCTGCCAGTTGCTCCAGAGAAAGTGGTGTTTTCCGAGCAAAGGGCTTGCTGTACTGGCCACACTTGACAGCGCTGTTGCCAACATCGACAGCAATCAGAGCGTTACTTGGTGCGTTCACTTGAGTCCTCGGCCCAGCTGTGCTGTGATTGCGCGTGTAAGGTCATTCAAACCCTGCCCGGTTACCGCGGAGACGAGAAGCACTGGCGCGTCGAGTTGGCCTTGGAGTTGGCTCTGGAGAGTAGGGGCGGAGCCAAGTTCGGCTTTGGTGACCACAATGATCTCGGGCCGTTCTCCTAGTACTGGGTTGTACTGGAGCAGTTCATTGCGGATCAGACGATAGTTATCATTTGGTTGACTTCCGTCTTGTGGTTCTGGTTCGATGAGATGAACCAGAATTCCGGCTCGTTCAATGTGACGGAGAAACTCATGGCCCAGGCCGATGCCTGTGTGCGCCCCTTCGATCAGGCCTGGGATATCGGCCAGAACAAATTGACGGTCCGAGTCGGCGGTGACAATACCGAGGTTCGGGCGTCTGGTAGTAAATGGGTAGTTCGCGATTTGTGGGCGTGCGCGTGAAAGGCGGCTCAGTAATGTACTCTTGCCCGCATTAGGTTTCCCGATTAATCCGACATCGGCAATCGATTTCAGTTCCAGTATCAGCTTTCGCTGTTCTCCGGACTCTCCCAGGCTTCTCTGCCGTGGCACCTGATTGGTGGCGGATTTGAAATGGGTATTTCCGCGGCCGCCTTTTCCACCCCGCGCGGCAACGACACGATCGCCGATCTCGACCAGATCCTTGAGCACAAAATCACGCTTGGCATCGATAATTACGGTGCCAGGTGCGACTGGAATAATGACGTCGCCCCCGGAACGTCCATGGCGATTTGCGCCCCGACCATGTCCTCCTGATTCCGCTTTCCATTGCTTGCGGCGAACCAGCGCGGCGAGCGTGTCGACGTCTTCCTGGGCGACAATGATTACGTTGCCACCGTGGCCGCCATCACCTCCGTTGGGACCTCCGCGGGGAACAAAACGTTCACGCCGGAAACTGAGGCAACCATCTCCCCCGTTTCCTGCGATCACTTCGATCTGGACGCTATCGACAAACATCCGGAACCATCAAGGAAAGGACGGAACATTTGGTCCGGCCCTGGCGAGTTGCCAGACTGCGCAGGAGGCTGGAGAGTACGGCCCACAGAAACGCCGATCTCGGATTCGCCGAGTTGCTTTATACCACCGCTCATTTGACTGACATGGCACATCCCCGGTCCACGTATTGAGCGCCAGTCAGCAAACCAATCACCACAGCAAAGACCGTCTCAGTTTGCCTCGGCGACTACGTTAATCCGGCGACCTTTACGGTCGAATTGGACTACGCCGGTTGTCAGCGCAAAGAGCGTGTAGTCCTTGCCCTGGCCAACATTCGCCCCTGGGTGGAACCGGTTTCCCACCTGGCGAACGAGAATGTTGCCAGCTTCTACTTTTTCACCACCAAACCGCTTTACACCACGACGTTTGGCGTTTGAATCGCGACCATTACGGCTCGATCCTTGACCCTTCTTATGTGCCATAGTTCTCTCGATCGGGAGACCACATTTGAACCAACCGTGATTATTAACGATAGGTCCATAGGTAATCAACCCGTTCAGGAAGACCGTACAGGTCTAGCAGCTGTTGCTGGTCAGCTGGGTCCTTGACTGCGGGAACGCCGAACCGAATCTCTTTTTCGTGTTCAAACCGTGCGTCTCCGGGGCGCCAGAAGTTCAGTTGGAGCACTTTGTGGGTGAATTTACGGCCCGTGCCGGGCGTATCGCCGGCCTGATATGCCCCCGCCGGATCTTCAAAACGGAACGCGTTACTGAGGCCTTTGACAAAGACCGAAAAATAGTCAATGCGCGGATCCACATCTTCCCAGGTGATCAGTCCCCAGACTTCGTGACTTTCGCGGGCGGAGCTCAACAGAATGTTCTCCGTCGTGATCGAAACCGTGTTGTGGAAATCTTCGGCAGGCAAAGAGGAGGTCCCAGGGACCTTGCCTGGAAATTCCCGCAACAAAATCGGTTTCTTGGCCGCGGGGATGACACGATCCAAATAGGATTTTTTGTGTTCGTGACTTGTCAGAATGAACAACGGGAAGAAGCGGCGATGTTGGAAACTCTTCGCTTCTACCGAGGGGAAAGTAGTAAGTTCCGTGTCAGTACTGGTTTCCGGCTTGGGAGCAGCCTCTTGGCCGAGGTACCTGACGCGATAAACCAGATACCAAATGAGTTTTTGCTGCAGCTTGCCGGATGGCTGTGGAACGTCAACCTGCAACATTCTCATGGGTTTGAACGCGAATTCCAGATTCCAGACCTGACGACGGAACACCACACGGCTGGCCTTGGCGTACAGCGTGTTGGAAGCGGCAGTCAAATTAGGAGCCGGATCCCAATTCAGATCGTTTTGTCCTACGGTCAGTTCGACCAGTGGTCTGGGGCTCGAAAACGTTTCTCCAGACAAACCTTCAATCGGAATGGTACGGAGAATACCCTTGGCAAGGTTACGGCTTCCCCGCGCATCTTGAGCGATCAGCCCGTCCGGCCACAGGCATGCCGTAACGGCAAAACTCAAGAGCAGACTGACCGCGATAAATCGGGTTGGGAGAAGAGCTTGCATCGGACGATTCCTGCACAGCGTATCGGTAGACGTATGGGACGCCCGGTGGGCTAGACCGAGCCTTTAGTATAATTGCCTAGATTCCCTAGGGTCAAGATTTTCCCTCTTTCTCCTGTATTTGTTTCCTACACCTTTGGCAGAGGTTGTTTAGCAGCAGGTCCGGCCCGATTTCTGCGCTGTTTGCTTGTGGATTCTTTGTGGCCGTGCCGTTGACTTGACCTGCTCGCGACCCCGTTGGCCGCCGATCCGTTTGCGTCAATAGACGATGTTCTCCCGATTTCGTTGCGTTGCATTCCGGAATGCGGCTAGGCAAAAACCGTGTTCGCTGCAGGGGGCCTGGTGCTTTTGACTGGGTATTTTAGGTGGCAGGCAACCGCCGGTGTTGCTGATCTTGGTGCTGAACATCACTGGTTTGTGGCGCAGGACCGGACGGTCTTACCTCGTTGGCCGTTTCCAGCTGAAGCTCGTCGTCGGGGGCGAGCATCATTTCACCTGCGCCAGCAGCGGGGCTGTCAGCTCGGTTGAACTGACCGGACACGATGCTTCCGGGGTCGATCCATTGTCCGTTTTCGTCCAGTTCCATTGTGCCGAGGTGAAAGTCCAGGAAGCGGCGATTGACTTCGTACGTAGCCCAAACGCCCATGAAATCGTCTTGTGCTTGCTGTAGCGAACGGAGTGCGTCGGCAATGTCACGAGCGGCAGTGACGCCCTGGGCGGTACCGCGTTCTTCAACCAGTGTTTGAATCTCATCGTTCAGTACGATCTGGTCGATGGCGGAAAGGACTGCGATTCTGCGCGACTCAAAATTAAGTTCATTCAGCATGAGTGTACGCAACGCACCACGCAGCGTCTGTGAGACACCATCGATGTATTGGTAATAGTTACGTTTCGCTTGTTGGTAGTCGATCAGTACCTGACGGTATTGGTTGCGCTCCAGCAGACGCGTGAGGGGCGCATCAAACCGCATTCCGAATCGCATATGGCCCGTTGTTGAACGAAAATTCAGGGGGTTGTCTCCTACGGTGTCCAGATCCCCTTCAACGACCAGGTCAAGTACGCCTTCCAGATCGTTGGCCACGAAGGCGATGGCGCGCCAGGCATCCATCAACGAGCCGCGGGCATTCATCCAATCGCGTCGGTACTCACTGGCGATTTGCAGTGCTTCGTCTGAAGGCATGTCGACGGAGATTAATTCGATCGAGTCTGCACGCGCCCGGGCTTGAACCAGAGAGAGGTCGAGGATGTCGGAATTCAAATCGGAGATTAGCCCGGGAACTTTGTACAGTAGCGTCGATTCGACTTGGCTGTAAAGGTCGGCGGGCGACGGTTTTGGATCGGCATTCAACAACTGGTTGAGTTGCTGAAAAAAGCCCTCCAGCGGTGTGACATAGGTTTCGAATTGCGCTGTCAGCCGTTGTTGCTCGCGTTCCAGCTGGTCGGTAAGTCGGTCGAGTCGTTTGACGTCGAGGATTGCCGGGTCAATGTCGACAGGTAGTCGTGTTTGCGAGTCGATTGCGAGTTTTTGTTCAGGAGTCAAGGGTCCGGAATATTCGGCCGACAGTTGTTCGAGGGCTGCACGTCGCGCTGGTAGCACCTCCTTCAAACGTTCAATGTCCGCACTGGACCGACGTAGATTTTCATTCGCCAACTGATTTCTGATTGCTTGAACCGTGGCCACGTAGTCACGTAGTTGCGTTAACGCGAGGGCCACATTGTCGTTCCATGGGATCGTGGGAACCTCTTGCCCTTCGATCTCGACAAATTCGACGTGGGACATGAGTCGTTCGTTGACTTGTCCAACACTCAAATTTAGGACAGTTGCTTGCTCTTGAATCGGCGTGATTGCCGTGTCTAGCAGGTTGAAATCATCGAGCATCGAGTCTTCGATTCGCACCGGCAGGTTCGGAGGCAACCCTAGATCCGATTTGAACGTTTCTAGAAAGGTTTGATAACCAGATTCCGCTGTGATCAAACCAAACTCGGCTTCGTACAACGTTTGCCGCGCTTGAGCGATTTGGAGACGATTGCGGACAATCTCGGTTGGGTCTTCGGGGATCTTGCGTAGATTTTCTCGAAGGGTGTCCTGAAACTGCACCAAGCTGGACCGCAGACCCGTGATATTGGCCCGCGTGTTGCGAATTCCCTGCCGAGCCTGGAGGAGTCCGATGAAACCGCCAACTTGGAGCTGCCCCTGTCCTTGCTGGAAAAACTGTCCCCCTGTGAAGACTCCACCAACGCCGCCAAAACCTCCACCAACCCCTGTGAATCCCTGCAGACCAGATCCACCAAACAGACCGCCGATACGTCGTGGGGGACGGGTCCGACCGTTGCTTCCGGTGGCGATATCGAGATAAAAGGCTCGGCGAAATCGTTCCATTTGACGAACGTTGTACAGCAGTTGCCGTTCGGCGAGTGTTAGCTGAGCGAGGACGCGGTCCCGACCAGCGCCGCGCAACAGTGGCTGGACGAGTGAGAAATCGAGAACACTGAATGCCGAGTTGCTATTGTCACCGTGAAAATCCCAGACAAGAGAATTGGCAAACGACGCGACCAGAGTCGCTCCAGTGACATAACTCTTTTGGGCGATAGTATCGGAGTCGATTGACAAGCGGCTGCGCGGCTGCCCACTGTCTCTGCCACTTGTTTCGTAGAACAAGTCGCTACCTGGGAACAGCTGGGACTGAAAGTCGAATCGTTCAGCACTAACATCCAGGGCGGAGAGGTAGAGGTCCTCATAAGCTTCTTGAATGTCAGTGGAATGGATCATCGCCAGTTCGAGAGCTGCGTCAAAATCGAGTACGACAACGCCCTGTTCATCGCGCGGCAGTTGTTCCAACCATGTCGGGTTTTCCACATAGGGTGACTCTGGGGTGTCTTCCCAACCGGCAAAACCACGGTGGCCGTCGACTTCCTGCAGCATCCGGTTTGCGCTGGGATCGTCTGGTGGCCGGGGTGGTTCATCAGGGTCAAACGGATTGAACATCCGTGAGCGAGGATCGATGTTGATCGACCGCCGCGCAAGGTTCCACCGCGGCATGTTGGCGTGTTCGTCGATGATTTCGTACGCGTCGGCATCCGCGGACTCACGATAACGCGACCGGGCGCACCCATTGAGCCAGCTGATCGTTGTGGCTGCTACGACACACGCGATGACGAGCCGAAAACGGAATAGGTGGGGATTCGAGTGCGCTTCCGGTCCAAGCATAGTTCGGAAAGAAAGCGCGCGAAAACGACCCGAGTCAGACTCGTTACTCATAGATTACATCCTTGCCAACAGTGCTGAGGCGCCGACCATGGCGCCACAGGCCTCCCACCACGATTCTGGCAGGAGTCGCTACTGGGAATTCGGGATTCGGCAGGGAGCCTCTCCACTGTCAGTGGGTGGATAAGGGCTGTAACGATTGTAGGGACATCGATTTTCGTGATACGCCCTGAATACCGACAGTTGTGCCAATCGGCCGACTTTTCACTTCAGTCTGGAAAAGCAGATAGTTGATGTAAGACAATGAGTGTAAGTTTTGGTAAACGTAGCCATTAGGGTCTTGATGATCGTTTGGGATTAACTTGACACCCGAAATACCCCAATTTATCATCAACTGCTCTGGGAGCCGCGTTCTCTCTACACCTAATCTGGCAGTTGTCGGTCCATGAGCATT
>PAQH01000103.1 GCA_002709225.1 Planctomycetaceae bacterium | reverse complement strand
GCGAACGAAACAAGTAGGCAATATCGCCATCCGTTGCCGGCGGCCTACCCGGGTGGTCGCCGCTAATCGAGTAATACACTCCATTCCTTACCCAGCCGCACGTATCCCAGACGTGGTAGCGACCATGATTGGGATCGCCTTTCATCGGCTGACGAATCACTGGATTCTGCGGTGCCTTTGTCCAACGGATCAAGTCGTCGTCTTTGCTCATGGCGATACAAGTCCCGGAATGCAGGCCGTGATAGATCATTGTCGGCACACCCTGCAGATTGATCAGCGCGCCGCCCGCGAACACATGGGCTTCCGGATCACCCGGGGCAATCGTCAGAGGCACGGGGTGGTGCACCCAGTGCACCAGGTCGATACTCGAAGCGTGTCCCCAAGACCCCTTGCCCTTCACTTGGATGGCGTAAAACAGGTGGTACTTGCCTTTCCAGAACACACACCCCTGAGGATCAAAGGGAAAGCAAACTCCTTCTGGCGCCAGAAAATGCCACGTGGGACGGTGCGGATCATTCAGGTACTTCGCCCTTAATTCGCGAGCGGCGTTCACCAGGTTCGTCGTGTGGTCGTCGGCCGGGCAATATTGAGAAAGTGCCGCAGTTGCGATGGCCACCGCCAATACCGTCGTATTACGCATCACAGCATGTCTCCTTTTGGTTCAGCCCGAAAGCCAGTTACTCGGCGAGTAACGAGCAACCGCACTGCTGCTCGTGCGATCATTTGTGGCGTACCTTATCTTCCCTCAGGATCAAATCACTCTTCACTCAGGATCAAATCGTGCACAAACTACGACCCGGGCGTCAAGAGTGGGCCTCTGTATTCCCTATGCAGCCGAGTTTGCAGATCGACAGGCTGAGCGCGCCAAACTTGCGTCAGATCGCTGTCAGATGTCACTCTCGCCTGCGTGCGGGTATTAATACAGCCGCTCGTGTTGGCGCACATACCAGCTGGCGTCATTCTCCTCAAACAGCCTGAGCTCCGCTATGATGGACGCGGTCGTGCCAAGTCGTTCGCGCCACGACTTGGCACGACCACGGCACCAGAATAAATGTCCTTCCCAGGGCAGCTGACAACTCTGCGGAAACAATCGTCGTGAATGACAAAAGCCCCACCGTTGCCCAGTTGCCCCAGGAAGTTTCATGCGGTTGGAGTTGGGGATCAACGAGTAAGCCAGATCCTTCGAAATACACCTGGTGCAAGTACTACCGACTCATGGCCGCGCACCTGCTTTGCTGGATCGGCATCAGCTTGGCAGCCAAGATTCTTGTCGGCGGCACGATAGCAGCCGAAAGGGACGATCCACTTGGTAGCACTCACCCCGTCGCCTATCGAACTTTGCCAGCAATCCATCCGGAGGAAATCAACGGCGATTTGAAAGCAACCGTTCCCACGGTAGACGTTGCCATTTACCTAGGGGAAACGGATAACGACCCTCATGGGTACGTCAACGCTCCCGATGAACTGGCCCAGTCCTTTGCACGCGCCAAAGAGATCTTCGCCGACGCCGGTGTCCAATTGCGACTCCTCTGGGTCAAGCGTGCCGTGGTTCACCCATCATGGCTTGCCGTACAAGCCAACGATGTGACAGGGTCGCCTGCCCCTCCGGAGGTTAACGCTTACGTGGGTTTTCGCTCTGCCCGCTGGCAACTGACAAAAGAAGCAACGCACGTCTTTGGGAGTATCATCGAACCTCACCCCGAGAATCATCGAACGATCTATCTGCTCTACCTGAAGCAGGTGCGCATGGCCTACTACGATCGCACCGTGAAAGATCGACCGCGAATCAAATCCATTCCAACCGGCGGCCTGTCCCTGCCCGCGTATTTGTTCGAAACCCGAATTCCCCACCGAATCCGTGGTGTCATTACACTCTGTCAGCAAAATGGAAACGGCGGTCGTACGATTGCGCATGAACTGGGGCATAAGTTAATCAACGTAAGCCACGAGTATCGACAGATCAGCCCCCAATTTGAGGTCCGCGGCGAAGGCGGATTGATGCTCTACGGGCGCGGTACCGAGATACCAGCGGGCCAGTCCGGCCGCTGGCACAAAGAGCGTCTCTATCTCTCACCATTTCTCCACCGGATCAAAGACGACGGTACGCGTCAGTGGAACGCCGATTACCAACAAGGTGGACACTACTATGATCCGCTTTACGCCGACAAAGTAATCCGCTTCGGAGTCATGAAAATCCCCCAGCAACCGAAACAAGCTGCACGCCCAAGCAAGTGATGTTGGCCAAATCTTGACAGGCATGTGGCACAGCAACCGGAGTCCGTAATGCAACCGTGTGCAATGACGCTGCTCATTCTCGCCCTACTTGGACCAACGTTTCGAGCCGCAGCCGCCCCTGTGAGCGTGCGTGATTTCGGCGCCAAGGGTGACGACAAAACCGACGACACCGATGCGTTTGTTGCCGCCCTGCGTTCCAGTCGCAATATCTATGTTCCGGAAGGCGTTTATCAAATCGGGACCATCGTCCTGCCCGACGCAACCTGGCTGCACGGAGCGGGCCGATCCAGTGTGATCCGGTTCGTCGCCGGAAAAGACAGTAAAGCAGCGTTCCACATTGGCACTGGGTGTCGCGTATCCGACCTGCGTTTGACGGGAACCGAACCGTTCGACAACTGGATCACCGGCAAGGGAAGCATGGAACCGGTACTACTGCTGGCACGAGGCAAGCGGGACATCGAAATCGACCGCGTTCAGTTGGATGACTTCCGGCACAACGGCATCTGGCTTGACGGCTGCCAGGATGTTCGCATTGAGAATTGTGTGCTGAAAAAACTGTTCCAGGGACTCGAAATCGACAATTGCAAACGCGTGCACGTTAGCGGAAACCGCCTGCGAGAGATGAGGAATCATGGCATCCAATTCTGGGGGCAGTCAAGTTTCACCAGCATGCACTGTGAAGATCTCATCTTCGCGAATAACTATGTCTTCCATGGCGGCTCTGGAGCGATCTGGGGAACTGGAGCGCGTCGAGTGGTGATGACCGGCAACATCGTCGATGGGGCGAAGGATGTCGGCCTGGACCTGGAGTGGTGTTACGACTGCACGATTACCGGCAACACGACGAAAAACTGTTGGAATGCCGGTATTGCCCTCTTTCTTTCCTGCCAAAATATCGCCATCTCAGGAAATTCGATCTTGATTGACGACGGTGCAGAAGGACGCCGTGACGGCATTTGGTTAACGGGTGTTAACCGGGGTCTCTACCGCAAAGACTTCGGCCATCGGCAGATTTCGATCACCGGCAATACGATCCGAGCGGAAGGCAAGAAGCGGCACGGAATCAGCATCGGCAGTGGCTACGACATCGTCTGCGCCGCCAATACGATGCGCAACGCAGACGTGCTTGATCGGACCGGACGAGCCCAACTGATTGGCCGCCAGGGAACGCAGCAACAATCAGAATCCTTGGCTAGCACCACCGTAATACCGCTCGGTCCGGAGTGGCGTTTCGCGACCGACACCCATGATGAGGGCATCACGAATGGCTGGTTCGCCACACGCTTCGACGATGCAGCTTGGGCGACGATGCGTTCCGACCAGATGGGAATTGGCTGGGAAGGTCAAGGCTTTGGTGGAACAGATGGAAAAGGCTACGTCGGTTTCGCCTGGTACCGTGTCCAGCTCCCGAGAATGCCGTCGAAACTACCACGTTTTGCCTACCTGCACTTTGGGATGACCGACGAACAGGCTTGGCTCTATCTCAACGGAACACAAGTCGGCGAACACACGGTCGAGTCAGAAGGCAAAACCATGCAAGCCATTTGGGACGAGCCTTTTGGCGTCCAAATCGCTGAGCACTTAGCACCAGACATTGCACCAGTTTTGGCATTACGGATCCATAACGCGGCACTCGCCGGAGGACTGCGGCGACCGGCCAGCTTGATTCTCAGCGAGCGACCGCTGAACGTCACACAACAAATCAGGGTCACCGCCGCCTACCACAGGCAGCGAGTTGTGCGAGGTTCGACAAAGTGGACAAACCTACTGGGCGACGGCGCAACAGTTCTGCTGCGTGACTCCTTCGAAAAATACGACATCGGCGACGACCCGGCGAGGCAGTTCTGGAGCTATGGAAATCACGGCAATGATCAGTGGGAAGGGGATACGACCTACGTCGTCGACGAGACGACTCACGGCATACCACCTTACGACGGCAGTCGGGCACTCTACTTGGAACAGTTCACGCATAACAATCAGTGGGATGTCTCGGCCCATCCCATCATCACACTTCCCCGGCAGACGTCGGGGGTCATCCGCACTGGAGTTGCGTTATTTCTCCGGGCCGGACTTACACTTGCATTTGGGGATTCAGAAAAGAAGACAACGCCGTGGGCAATCTTGATCGGCAAAGATGGCAAGATTCACTTCCGTGACAAAGAACGTTGGCAACAAAGCAAATTGGTCGCTGACGTCGGGCAATGGAACACGCTTCTCATCGAAGTGGAACCCAGCGGCGACAAGGCAACACTTACCCTGAACAAGGATCATACGATCCACTTCCCCTTGAAAACGGGCGCGGTCGATCAGGTTCAGTTTCGCACCAGCGGATATGGATCAGTATTGGTCGATTCGCTGATGGTGGTTCATACGTCGGCCCGCTAGACAGCGTGCCATTTCGCCAGTCATACGGATAGTCGGTTGCTTACGATTCCACTTCGGCAGTCAGCAGATGCGGCAACACTCTCCCGACTCGCCGCCTCGGTGTGTTTGATGCCAAGAATCCCACGAGCCTGAAAACTCAGGGGTAATCAACGTGGATTTCAACTGCGGTAAGCAGGAGCGGAGCGTCCGCGGCCTGACTGCGCTCGACGAGGCGAACGCCAACCTGGTTACGCCCTACTTTGAGTTGCCGCGACGACAGGGTGAACCGCAGTAGCCCGTTATTGTCAGGTGAATCTGTTGGCGGTAGCTGGTGTCCATTGATCTGAAAAGCGACCCGATCGCCAGGAACCAGGTTCTTGAATTCCAGCCACAATCGCAGGGCCGGCTTTGTGCCCGCGCCGTCACCGCGGTCTGCCACGTCGACGGGAATCAGCGTCAGGGACTCTTTCTGCTGCACTGGGTGCAGCGCCACGGGCAGGGTGGCGAACAGCCAGTTGTGGTAACGGGGACTTGAGGGCCCTTTACGGGTCAGGCCCGGCCCGTACTCGGAGCAGTCGGCCGGGAAAATTTTGTCCAGAGAAACCAACTGCTGGCGATCTCCCACCTGACGTAGCAAGGACCGTTGATAGGACTTCGTGTGTGGAAACCAATTGAACAGATAGACACCATCTGCTCCGTTGTGCCAGTAGTTGGCCGCCAGGCCGCGGAGTACCGACGACGAATCACCCTGCAGGAACGTCTTTCCACCAATCATCTTGTTGGGATGGGCAACGCAGACATAGAGCTGGACGGAAGTATCCCGGGTGAGCCGATCAAAATCACGCACGTCGCGTCCTTCGGGAAAAGCGTAATCACCAACGATCAGCAGGTCGATCAGCCCCTCGTCAACCCAGGTCCGGACGTCAAATCCGTCGAGTCGACAAGCTACCAGGTTTTCATCAACACGAACGGCCAGCTTGAAGGGACGCCCGCGTTGGTCACCTCGTTCACGCAACGTCTGACGCACGGTACGGACGAAATCGGTCAATACGGCGGCGTTACGAAACTCAAGAAACGCTCGAAACAGACGAGGAAAACGCATCAAGTCGAGTTCGATACCGTCAAAATCATAACGTTCTGCGACGTCCCGAATTGTGCGGACCTTCAGATCGCGAACCTCGGGGATCGCGAAGTTGAGGGAACTGAGAAACTCCGAGGAATACACATCATCAGGAACTTCCGGTGTCAGCACATGACGGTCGCCAGGGGCCTTGATCTTCGCGACACCCAGCAGCCACTCAGGGTGTTTGGCCTTGAAGCTCGCGAATTCGTTGGGCAGAAATGAGTCGTGAATGTCATTAACACGCAAACTGTAGAACACATCGATTCCCCGGCGGTGCCCCTCGCGAACGATGATCTCGGGCGGGTCATTGCCCTCACGAATCCAGCGATCGAGAGTGACATCGACGTTCCCGCTGCGGCGGCCTGTGCGTTCCAGAACCCGGCTGTCGTAATTGGCCGTGTTCCCGCCGGCACCATCGTTCCAGAACAGCGCGTCGACGTGAGAGTCCACTAGCGGGGCGAATACATTGTCAACATAGGCCGCCACGTCTCCGTTCGCATCCGCAAAGACACTGTGTCCATCGCAGTTAAGAATCACCCGATACGGTTTGTCAGCCTGCCGCGGCGGCGCTCCAGTAAGGGTGCTGGTGCAGGCGAGTGCGATGGCCTGGAAGAGAGGCCAGCAGTGGATTAGCCTCGATGGATGGTTCACGATGGGAACTCCCTGTAGTCAGCGGTATCTGCAGCTACATCGCGCCACGACACAATTGTAGTACATTTCCGGTTGCAGGTTTCCAGCGGGAAATGACCGCGACGCGGGGCAGTCATGGAAACAACATCGCAATGTTTCACAGATGTCGCGGCGTTACAGCCGGACGACTTTTTGCTGGGTAGTGAGTCCATTTCTCTCCATTAATATTGTGGCCGGCACTAAGCCGGAACAACGGCAACCAGCGCTCGGTGGATCTGACTCGTCACATTGTGCTCGCAACCCACTCCAAAAAAACAATCCACCCTGCATCCCGTCAGCATCACACTCCCTCACACAGGTTATCTGAAGGCTCGCTGAGGTGCACCAAAACCGCTGAGAACACAACCGGCAAGGAAACACCGATTATCGGTATTACTAAACTACAGCAGGCATTGTCCAACGACACCATCGGCAAGCAGTCTTGCTGGCGAGGACTTTCGGAATTCCCTTTCCCACCTGACCTGGGCGCATGTCGGGTCAGGTGACATCACAACATCAATGTGAAATTCTCGCCGCAACTCTTTTTTTCCGCTAGGCACAGGAACGGCGGCTACACATTGACGTCGCCTTTGGTCAGCGACCCGCTGCTTGAAAAGTGAAGCTGTAGAGCTGCGCGCTGCCTGCCAGATGAAAGCGGAGGCGAAGGAACCCAGGCCGCCAGGGTAAACGCCTGCCTGCTGGCCAAGTGACGGGAATACGGACACCGCTGGTGGCGATCATGAGGCTGGTTGCCAATACCCGATCGCCTGACAATAGCTCGACCCGGATTCGCCCACCACCCATTGGGTTTAACCCATCGGCGTTCAGCTCCAGCGACAGCTCTCCCCCTGTGTGTTGCCAGGGAATGGTCGTAAACGATCCGTTCGCACGGCCTTCTGCCACGTCCAGGCTGACAAACCCATCCCGACGAATGGTGGCCAACCCGGTCTGCATGCGCACGTCGTTCCACCGGTCTACCTGCCCACCGATCGTGACCGGACCCCCGGAGTAATAAACCCACATTTCGTCACCTCGCATCAACGGTACGTTGACCGGCGCGACCCAGGCGGCGTCCCAGCTGCCTGGTGCTCCCAGCTCGATCGCCGCTTGGCCGTCGAACACATGAAAGAAGTTCACCCCGTCGCGGCTTCCCATTAGATACTGGGGCTGTACCTGTGTTCGTTGCCAGCAGTCGACCAGCCCCAGGTACATTCCGGCATCGATCCACACTGAAATCAGATGATATTCAGCGGCGGTACTTGCGCGGGGGTGCGCCACCGGATTGCGTGGGTCGGAGGTCCAGTGGATCAAGTCCTCACTCCAGTCGCGACAGATCTTGCGGAGACCTATCGGAGGTCTGGCGCGCCCATGGCTATAAACCTTCCACCGCTTGTGCGGATCCGTTTCCAACGTGTCATAGAAAAAGCTGCGTTGGTCGGACCAGCGATGCTGTCGGACTACGATGCCATCACTCCAATGGATCCCATCAGGAGAGAAGTGCAACGTATTGCGACCGGTCTGTTCGACAATCATCTTGTAACGCCGCGCCGGGTCGGATTCCCTGGTATCACGTACGACCATCGGCATGTAGGCATGCCCCTTACCCTCGCCCAGGTCGACAATGTTGTTCGCCTTTGAACCATTAACTGCGAACTGCCCCAGAGGCGGCTTCACCCAATGGATACCATCGTGACTCTCCGCATAACCCACGTGGTGGCCAGCGGTTCCCGGCAGCAACGGGCTATCAGGCCGTGACCAGCCTGAGTACCACATCTGAAACTTCCTTCCGTCGAAGATGACGTCTCCATAAGCATGTGCACGTTGGGAGTCCCAGCTGCCTACCGGGCCCGTACGCAACAATGGATTGCCAGGATGTTTCTTCATAGGATGAAACGACTCGATCAGTCCCTCCATCGACTGGATCTCCGCCATATCGAGGAAGAGAACTTTGCGTCCCGGCGCGACTTTAAAGTCAGATTCGATCAAGTGGTCAAAGTACACGGGCTTCGTGGGACTGTTACCGACCAGGGCCATGCCAATCGGGTTTCCTGGGCGTGTTTGCCGCTGGACGGTGTGAAATCGGCTGAGGGTCGGGCCGGTGTCACTCGCCTGGTCATTCGCCTCCAAACCGTCAATGACCGTCCGCGCGCTGTAAGGCGCGCTGAACCGAGTTCCCAGCCAGCGCGCATAAAAGGTATGGCCTCGGCTGATATTGGCCCAAAAGACCTGGGCGCTGCCGCGTTGATCCTTACAAAGGATCGGGTTCCGGTAGACTTCCGCCGTTGGATTGAGTGATTCGAACTGCCAATTCGTTCCGTCGAAATAGCCGTAAAGCGGAATATTCCCGATCCGTTCGAACACCACCAGTGCCCGCTCCCCCCATCCTACGACGCTGTAGTTCGTATAGCTGGTACCTTGCCAGAGCGGAAACGGGTGCGTCTTGGTCAACTCCGCAGCCTGATCGAAACGCGCTGGAAAATCTGCATGGCGGAGGTAGTAGAGGTGCCGGCCGGCAAAGACCAGATGCAAACTGCCCGCTGCGTCCAGATCCATCACCGCCCGTCGAGCAGGTCCAGGCAGGCTGAGTCTTTTGCGGGTACAGTCGGCCGCGGTCACTCTGGCCATCCACAGCTCATGCCCCGTGCGTCCCAGCGGCACCTGTCGCAAGCGATGCTTCAGGTCGATCGTATAGGTCGCACCAGGACCAACTGTAACCTCCTCAGACCAGAGAATCCACACGTTACCGTGCGGACCCCATGCCATGTCGCCAAAGCGAGAGTCCTGATTCGGACCACTCAAAATGTGCGGGGCCGCATGGCCCACAATTCCCGTCCAATTTCCCGTTTGACGAATGTGCTTCAATGGCTCGCGCCCGCCCACTGGACAAGCGCCGTACCAGACGCGACGTTCATCGTCACTTTCCCAGACCAGGTGCAGTGTGTCACGATCGTCAATCACAATACCCGCGTTCGCAACCGCTCCCCCACCAGCAGGAAGCACACCACCGTTCGCGTCGGCAACCAACGGGATCGCGGGATGAAAGTCACCAGAAAACTCCGGCGTAGCGCCTTTGGAGACGGCCAGAAACAGCGTGGCGCCTCGCGGACCTTCTCCGCGATAGACGAGAAACCACACACCTGAACTGTTGCGGGCGATCTGACGCCCATTCAAGTGTGTAAAGGGATCGACCCGGCCCGCTTCTCCCACCTTTAGCACCACGATGGCATGCGTGGTATTGACCGCGAGCAGCAACAAGAAACCGGCGGTGATCAGCAGGCAATCCAAACCTGCAAAGACCTTCGCGCGCTTGACAGGCAGCGGTGTTCCAACAAGGCCTGGGGCATTCATCGACGTGGCACTCCGTTAACGTGTTGTGTCTTCGCGCAAGCATTTCGTAGCCCATGTCCGCAACAGTTCGTCAGTGGCTGCCGGGTGATGATGGCCGCGTGGTTCGGCAAGCACATGTAGATCGATGCGAGCACCTTCCGCATCTTTGGATATCTGCCGTGCTAAGGCGGTGGCGTGGTCCGTACCAACGCGGTTATCTCGATCACCGATGATCACCAATACGTGGCGGCCGACCAGCCGTGCCGCATGACAAATGGGCGAGAGAGAGGCGGTTAATTTGTGGTCATGCATGCCACGAAAATCGTCCAAAGCACGCAATTCGGTGACGGGTGCCAAACCCGCGACACCACGGACACGAGGATCGCTACCCGCGAAATGAAACGCCAAGAACCCACCGCGTGATCCACCAACCGCGATCACCAGTGCCGGATCCGCGATCCGCTCGGCAACCAGGTAGTCCAGGATGCTTGACAGCTTGGTGTTAACCGCCGACACGAAGTTTCGGCCCGCTGCCAGGCGATGTCGCCAGGATCTCAGTTCCGGTGGCTCGCTGGTAGCGCGATCCAACCCATGTCCCGGAGCGTCCAACGCCACGCATACGTACCCCGCTGTTAGCAAGATGCGACAGTGCTCGCTGGTCAATACTTCGGTCAGCAAACTACCAAACAGGAACGCGGCTGGCGCGAGAGCTTTGTCCGGCCCCTGCCTGAGACCGAATTGGATACCATCCGGGGTAATCAGCGAACGGAACTGCTGGGGGGAAGGATCGCCGGCGACAGTTCTCTTCGACGGCTGGCTGGCTCGCACGTTAGCTACTAGAAAAACTGAGCACGCCAATGCCAGGGCGCCTGCCTCCAGCCCACGGCGCACACCGCGAGTCGTGGGAGGGCGCGTCGTCGAAGGAGTGTTGCGATCAATCACGGAGCCGCGCACCTCTTCAATACCTGTAACCAGACAGCGTCAGACTGAACGTAACAAAACGGCTGGTGCCAGCAATGGTTCAAACCTGCCGATTACCCATCACTGCAATAATCCGCCACCCGTTACTTTTCTTTGCCAGAACATAACTGGCAACACGATGGTCTGGACCAATCGGTTTCCCATCGACCTTGAGCCAGACAAAGTGCATGTCAACGAATGCCAGATCCTTTCCCACCGATCGAACATCCAGTCGCTGGATCTTGAACTGCTTCCAGTTCTGCTTTTTCAGTTGCGCTAAATGCTCGTCGAACTCCTTCCGAAACTCTTCTGTGGAATCCTGCACCCGGTGCTGAGCGTTGTCGAACGGAATCATAAGAATCGGAGTTTCGTAAATCTCTCGCGCAATAACCTCCGTTTTCTCTTGGTTTGCCAATGTGACATACCGAAGCATATGAGCCCTGGCTTCGCGAACAACCGTGTCACCTGGTCCAGGCACATTCTCTCGTGCCCATGCTACGGTCAGAAGTGTCGCGACCAACGCGAAAAACACAATTTGAGATCTCTTACTGAGCATCCTGGTGTTCTCCCCCTGAACTTGTTATTCGGTTGCTAGATGCCGGAAACCTCGCAACTGTCAGTCCCCAGACTACAACTGCAACACATCCCACCGCAAGTCTGCCCAGTGGCTTGGTAAAGGGCGTCCTCGACGAATGTGCTCTTCGATAATCCCCTGCGTACCAGCCCACGGTTGTGCCGCGGCCGCGTCACATGTTGCAGCATTTGACCGGCATCGCAGGAATACTATCGGCATATCTTGTAAAACGATTACTGGTCAGAAAATCCTGAATCAAGCCAGCTCAGATCGCCCCCGTGCATCCGCCATTGGCGAATCGACGAGAGTCCGTCGCAGAACTGGGCGCCGCTCCTCTGAATGTTGTGTTAACTCCGGTCTCCGCTCGCGTCTGAAATTACAGCAACGCCATGACCAACACCGGCACGCGCCGGGCGTATCGGGTAGCATGATGGACATCGTGCGGGCGCACAGGTACGCCTGCCATACCTGCCAATTCTTATCAACTGAAGCGAGCGAAAGCCCGGCACAATGCATACCAAACATCACTTCCGCGTGGCTATCTTGCTACAGGTTGTCGGCGTCACAATCAGTTTTTGCGCGGGCCCCGTCTGCAACGCTGACCCGGGGGCTCAAATTCCGGTCGGGCAACGGCAACTCTTCCTTGATGACGTGGGTATTGCACGGATCGAGAATTTGCGGCGGGCGATGCATTCGCCCCAAAAGAAGGGGGCGGTAATCCGACCCCGTTGGCATGGCCTCGATGCGCAAACCAAGGCCAATGGTGTCAACGCGATCATTCGCTCGGCACCTGTTTTTGATCCGCGACAACAAGTTTTCAAGATCTGGTTGCTCGACAGCACCTGTTTTCATTCCCAGGATGGTCTCCATTGGCAGCGGATTGGAAAGCCAAATCTACCGGTCCACAAAGTCGTTTACGATGCGAGTGATCCGGACCCGGGACAACGATATAAGGCGTTCCTGCCGAACCGTGGATTCGCCGTTTCCGCAGACGGCCAGACCTGGAAAATGCTCGACATCCCGAGTGTCAATAGCGGCGACGAATCCAACTTTTCCTTCGACCCTCAGCGGCATCTGTTTATCGCCACGGTCAAACATGGCGGGCCGCACGGGCGCTCCGTGTTCATCACAACCAGCGCGGACTTGAAACAGTGGACGAAACCCGAACTAAGATTCCACGCCGACAAAACGGATCAGCGGCTTGGTCATGAGAACATCGCCAAGCGAGTAGCGGACACGACGCTGCAGCCCCTGTACTACAAACCGAATCCGGCGGTCTACAACGTAGACGTCTACAATATGGGGATCTTCGGGTACGAGGGTATGTTCATCGGCATGCCGGCGATGTATCACGCCGTTGGCAAGGAGCCCAGGTATCCCAACACAGAAGGGTTTCAGCTTGTCCAACTAGCGTGTAGTCGCGACTTGAAGAAGTGGAAACGACTGGGGGACCGCCGCCCATTTATCGGCCCCTCTCGCGTTGGCAGTGGCGCGTACGACCTGACCCAGATCATGCCACCTTCGGCACCGATATTGCGAGGAGACGAACTCTGGTTCTATTACTGGGGTGGCAAATATCGCGGAGGCTGGAAATGGGTTGGTCCCAACGGTGACTGGACGACGGCTGACGGCTCCTGGACGGACGGTTACTGGACGGTCGAAGACGATTTTCACCCCGACCCCGACATCGGCGGCGTCTGTCTGGCGGTGCTGAGACGCGATGGTTTCATCTCGCTCAATGCCGACGAACGGGGTGGCTATATCACCACAAAACCTTTCCTGATTCCAAGTGAGAAATTGTATGTCAACGTCAATTCACGGGGAGGCATGCTGCGTGTCGACGCCCTCAACGCCAACAGCGAAGTGGTGGCAACGTCGCACGGCGTACTGGAAGACTCTCCACGGTACGAGTTGAAATGGCAGGAGGGTGATTTCGCCGGTCTGACGGGGCAAGCTGTCACCTTGCGATTCACACTTCGCAGTGGCCGGATTTTCTCCTATTGGTTTGAGTAGCACTGCCATCACCGCCGCCAACCAGCGGGCCTGGTGTTACCTGCCGCCCACCCTGGTTCTAGCTGCACTGTGAGGTGCCCGGTACCACTGCAGAAACAATCTCAAATCGTGTTCGTTGCAGCGACCACCACTGCCGGGTGGTAAACAGCGAGCCCGTGTGCTCCCTGCGCGCACATACTACCATTCCCTCGCCGGCTCCGCCGAATCACCGAAATAGGCCCGTAATAGTGCCCGCGGCAACACGGCAGCGAGCCCGCTACACCAGGATGTCCCGAATCACTTCACCTTCCACGTCGGTGAGACGGAAGTCGCGACCGTTAAAACGGTAGGTCAGTGCTTCGTGATTCAATCCGCAAAGGTGCAGGATCGTGGCGTGTAGATCGTGCAGATGTCTACGATTCTTGACCGACTTGTAACCGAACTCATCCGTTTCTCCGAAATGCGTCCCACCCTTGATGCCACCACCCGCGAACCACCAGGTAAATGCATTCGGGTTGTGATCTCGTCCGGCTCCGTCGCCTTGCGAGTCTGAAGTCCGGCCGAACTCGCCACCGCAGACAATCAGTGTGTCCCGCAGCATGCCTCGCTGCTTCAGATCCGTGAGCAGGGCCCCTACACCCTGGTCGATCTCCGCGGCAAACTGCCGATGGTTTCGGTCAATGTCGCTGTGCCCGTCCCAACTCTGCGAATTCCCCGTGCCTCCGCTGTAGATCTGCACGAAGCGAACTCCAGACTCCACCAGTTTGCGCGCGATCAGGCACTGCCGGCCGAAGAATTTGGCCTGAGGATGGCCCATGCCGTACATCGCCTGCGTCTGAGCCGTTTCGCCTTTGACGGACAATATTCCTGGAGCCGCAACCTGCATTCGGAAAGCAAGCTCCAGGGCTTCAATCCGTGCTTCCAGCTCAGGCTGATCGGGGAACTGTTGCTGATGTCGTCGGTTCAGCCGATTGGCGACGTCAAGCATCTTTCGCTGTCTGGCCGGTGTCATGCTTGCCACAGGTAATAGGTTGTCGACCGGACTGCCCCGTTCTTTAACGCGAGTGCCCTGAAAAACACCGGGCAGAAAACCGCTTCCCCAATTCTGTGCGTGATTCTTGGGGAGGCCGCGTCCCTGGGCATCCGTCATGACGACAAAACCGGGCAGGTTGTCATTCTCTGAACCCAAGCCATATGTCAACCACGACCCGACACACGGAAAACCCATGCGGGACATCCCTGTGTTCATTTCAAACAGCGCCGGGCTGTGATTATTGGACCGTGAATAGCACGAATGTACAAAGGCCATATCATCCACATGCTGGCATGTATGTGGAAAAATCTCCGACGCCCACGTACCACTTTCTCCGTACTGGGCAAACTGGAAGGGGGACGCCAGCAATTTCCCACTGGTCTTGAAGAAACCAGTCCGCGGATCAGCACCTTCCAGCGTTTCGCCGTTTCGTTTCTGCAGCTCCGGCTTGTAATCCCACGTATCAACCTGACTGGAACCACCATTCATGACAATCCAGATCACGTTCTTCACGCCGTGAAAGTGCCCCAGCCGTGGACGCAACGGATGTTGCGGGCTGAAGCCAACATTCGCGGCGCTGGCATCCCCTGGGTTCAGCAGAGAACCGAGCGCGATCGACCCGCATCCGAAACCAGTCCGTGCCAGAACTTCGCGTCGAGAGAGCTGGGTATTCATAACGGTTCAGACTTACTCCACGTAGATGAACTCATTCAGGCAAAGCAACATTTGACAAAAATCCCGGGTCGCTTCGGCGGTACCGGGTTTCAAAACCTCCGCGCAGACTTCCACTTCCTCTTCAGAGGCAGGCCGTCCCAGCGACCATAAGAAGCCTCGATCGACAAGCGTCCTGATGTCGGTGGGATTTTCAGCCGTCAGGCGTGCTGCGAATGCCTCGGCGCACTGATTTACGAGCGGATGGTTGAGCAACATCAATCCTTGCGGAGCGGTTGTCGTCGTTTGTCGCCGCCCAATCCCCTGCAAGGCATCAGGAGCGTCGAAGAGCTGGAGCAGCGGCTGCAAACGGGAACGCTTCACTCTCAGGTAGATACTGCGATTTCGTGTATTTTCATCGAGCGAACCGACGGTGAGCCCATTCAAGTCAAGCTGGCCACTGACCGCGAGTAAATTGTCACGGATCGCTTCCGCGCGCAACCGCAGTGGCTGACGGCGCCAACGCAACTGATTCGTGGGATCGAGCTGCGCGTTGTGCGCAGACTGCCTGTCGTCGCTCGCACCGTAACCTTGCCGGTAGGTGGCACTCATCACAATCAGTTTGTGCAACGGTTTGAGCCGCCAACCATTACGGATCAACTCACCCGCCAGCCAGTCAAGCAGTTGCGGATGTGTCGGTGTACCCCCGCGCGTCCCGAAGTCACTGGGAGTCGCCACCAAACCTTGGCCAAAGTGTTGTGCCCAGAGACGGTTGACAATGACGCGTGCGAGCAATTGCCCGGCGCCCTCCTGCGCGTCAGTAATCCAGCGTGCCAGGGCCAGGCGTCCCGGCACGCGCTCGGCCGCCCATTTCGAGGGCGTTCGACCACCCGGCAATACAGCCGGAAAGCCAACGGTCATCGTTTCCTGAGGGTGCGCCGAATTGCCGCGGGGAAGAAAACGCACGACGGCTGGAATGCTCGGCCAGTCATTTGACCGCTCGGTTACCGTCACCATTTCAATACGATTATGCGGGGCTTCGCCAGCCGAAAACAACTTGACTGTACTCTCATCCTGTTGCAATTCACGTACCTGGCTCAGTGTCGACGCAAACGCTGCAGCGACATGGTAGTAATCCCGCTGCGAAATCGGATCGAACTTGTGATCGTGACAACGGGCACATCCCACCGTGAGTCCAAGCAGCCCCGTGCTGACCGTGCTCACCATGTCGTCGAGTTTGTCATAACGGTCACGGATGTATTCCTTGCGCGATTGAATGAGATTCTTGACTCCGGCTACCACGAACCCTGTCGCGGTAACGGCATCGATGTCGTCGGGCTTTAAGTGATCGCCAGCGATTTGCAACTGCACGAATTCGTCATACGGCAGGTCGTTGTTCATGGCACGGATCACGAACTCACGGTAACGCCAGGCCTCTGGCCGATCGTGATCCATCTCGAACCCACTGCTTTCGGCAAACCGCGCCACATCCAGCCACATACTTGCCCAGTGCGGACCAAAATGCGGGCTTTCAAGCAGTCGGTCCACAGCCGCCTCGTACGCGGCATCGTTGTAGTCGCCAGTCACATCGATCACTTCGGCGGGTATCGGTGGCAACCCGGTCAGTCCCAGATGCAGTCGGCGGAGCAGGGTGCCTGGCGATGGTTCCGGACTCGGCTTAACACCCGCCTCAGCCTGCCGCGCGGCAATAAAATGATCAATTGCGTTGCGTGCCCAACCGTCTCCGTCTTTCGGCACGTCAGCCCGAAAGAGAGGCTGAAACGCCCAGTGGTTTTCACCAGACTCTCTATCTACCGTTTCCCCCGCTGGCCGCACCATCGGCCGATCACGCGGATCAACGGCGCCGTCAACGATCCACTTGCGGAAATCGGCGACCACTTTCTCATCGAGCGGTCCGCTGGGAGGCATTTTGGGACCGGCGTACATGAGCGCCTTAAGCAATAAACTCTCCTGCGGCTTGCCGACCGAAACAGCCGCACCACTATCGCCACCTTTTAACAAGCCGCCGCGGAAGTCAAGTCGCAGACCTCCTTTGACTTCTTTCGCCCGGCCCGAGTGACATTGGTAGCAGTGCTTGACCAACACCGGTCGAATACGTGCTTCAAAAAACCTGAGCCTGGCCGGCGCCACGTTCGGTTCGACCGCGACCACCATGGAAGCAAAAAGGGACCAGAAAATCAGGACCGTCTGAAGTGCTGTTTTCACTGGTTCCCCTCGCGGAATCTTCAAGCCGTCTCCACACGCCCAGTACCGTCTCGATCGCCGAATACTGTGGTAGCCAGCGACTGCCGAACCAAAGGATTCGCGACACCCTGACAGCGATCCTCACCAATGAACGCTACATGGATT
>PAQH01000102.1 GCA_002709225.1 Planctomycetaceae bacterium | reverse complement strand
GGACTGCATTATGTGGGACGGGGCGGGATCGCCGCGTTTGCCATCTCGGCAGTCGATATTGCGCTCTGGGACCTGCAGGCGCAACGCGCCAGCCAGCCACTCTGGGAGTTCCTGGGCGGGAGCGACCCTCATGTTGAGGCGTACGCGGGTGGTATTGATTTACAATGGCCGCTGGAACGCCTGCTGGCGCAAACAGAAAGGCACCTCACCCAGGGTTTCCGTGCGATCAAAATGAAGGTGGGTCGCGACGACCTCACGGAGGATGTTCAGCGGGTGGCGGCGATGCGCACCTTGTTGGGCCCCGATGTTCCCTTGATGGTCGACGCGAATATGCGTTGGTCGGTTGAGCAGGCCATTGCGGCCGCCCGGGAACTGGCCAGGTATGACGTATTCTGGTTGGAAGAGCCGACGCTACCGGATGATTATGCGGGGCACCGGCGCATCCTCGACTCAGGTGGTGTGCCGATCGCTAGCGGCGAGAATCTGCGCAGCGTGTCTGAGTTTCGGCAGCTGATCGAGGCGGGGGGAGTCTCTTATCCCGAGCCTGATGTGTCGAATATTGGGGGGATTACGGCCTGGCTCCAGGTGGCCCGGCTGGCGGAGGACTCTCGGTTACCGGTGACTTCGCACGGCGTTCACGATCTGCATGTGCACTTGCTGGCGGCGGTGCCCAATGCGTCCTACCTCGAGGTGCACGGGTTCAGTCTCAAACCGTACTTGCGTCGGCCGCTGACGATCCATGAGGGCCGCGCCGTCGCGCCGCAGCGCCCTGGTCACGGCGTGGAATTTGACTGGGAGTTGCTCGGCGACCACCGGGTCGGCTAGTCACGTGCCGGTAAATGATGAGGAGGCGGGTCCTGCGCTGTCGCATTGCCGCGTGTTCCGACACAGCGAGCTGTCTTGTGGTGTCATTTCACGGTGTCATTTCACGGTGTCACGGTACAGTTGGGCAAAGCCTGCTGCAGTTTTGCCACGCCCGCCTCGGTGATCTGGCTGTTTCCGATGGAAAGTGTACGCAGCTTCTTCAGTGACGTGAGATATTCCACACCGGCGTCGGTGATGGGAGTATCTCGCAGGTTGAGAGTCTTCAATGACCGGATCTTGGCAACCTGCACAAGCGCGCTGTCGCTGAGTTGCGGACAGGAGTCCAGTTCGAGTATTTGCAGTTGTGGCAAGTTGGTCAGATGTGACAAGCCTGTTGTGCTGACCTGCGTTCCACTGAGTTTCAGGGACTGCAGGTGGGGCAAGGTGTTGAAGGCCGATAGATCGGTATCGGTGATGTCCCACCCTTGCAGCGAAACGGCCGTTAGTCTGCCCTGCCAAGTGCCGCTGAATTCCAGACTTCCCGGAATATCCAGCAGGCTACCCGCTGTACCAGCCGGATCGAGACGATCGTCCGAACCGATGCGAAATACCACGTCGTCACGCGCAGGCGCCGCTTTGGAATAACCCCAGCCACCATGGTCGGTCCGGGATCGGCCGACGCTATAAACCACCGCTCCGTCTGTCATACGAATGTAACGGAGCGATTGTCCCGAATAGATGTCGTCGGGGATCGGTTGCTCATCGCTGGCCAAGACATCGAGGCGGTCGGGATAATCACCTGTTGCCAGTTGGTATTTCTTGAGCGCGATACAAGTCTCCACGGCGTCACGCGACATCCTGACCTGGAGAAACGCGTTGAAGGTCTGAAAAACCGTCGGAAATAATCTGACGGAGAGCAGCTCTTCCACGCGTTTGTTGATTTGAAGCGTTTGTGCGTTGGCGTTTCGTTGGGAGAAAGAGTCGTATACTTGTTGGGTTTGTTGTTGATAGGTCGTGACGGCGGTCCGGCGCTCCTGGGGGTCTTCGATCATTAGGATTTTGACGAGCTTGTCGAAACGTTGGCTGGTGCGTTGCAGGATCTGATTCCAGTCCGCAAACGTAAGTAACGCATTGAATACAGGAGCCAACGTCACGTTGCTACCGAGGGGTGCCATCTCCACGAATCCACGGCGATGGATCGACTGCAGCAGTCCGATCAAGGTGAATCGCTCACCGATGTCAAACACTTGGATAGGCACCTGGTGTTCGGCAATACTTGCCAGTTGTGTTTCAAATCTGGAAAGTTGGGCGGGCGCGAGTTGCGGGTGGGAGAGCCATTGCGTGGTGCCCTGGCAGGCCAGAGAGTGAATATGGTAGGCAGTCAGCGCTTCGACGGAGAAATACCCTTGTGCCAAGAGCCGGCTCAGCCGGAACAGAGTCAGGAGGTCGTGTTGTGCATCGTCCAGTCGCGCTTCACCGATCGCGTGATACACACGCGCCACGTAGATGTCCGCGATTTGACGAGCTGCGGTGCAGGTCGCCAAGTGCACCTTCATCATCTCTCCCTGCGGGCTGTAGTAGGCAGCACGGAATTGGTCGCGTAGGCAAAGAGACTGGATTTCCTCGAGTATTCGTCGATGGTCGTTGAGCCATTGAGCGGGAACGGGTAGTTGTTTCGTGGTCCAGGGGCCCAGTTCGGACCGCGCCTGGTAGGCCCTGGGAAACTCAGGCAGTTGCCGCTCGCCCTGGAATACCCTGATTCCGAGCAGTTTTTCAGTGGCTTCTTTGAAACGGGTATCTTCGCTGACATTGGAAATACGGATTGTCTCGAGCAGCCCCGCGGCGAAGTTGGCGTCAGGTGTCACATTTTGGTGTGCCAACTGGTTGATTACGGACACGAAATGGGTCGAAGCGACGGGCCAGGTCTGACCGGCTTGCGTGAGCGCCGGTACTGCCACATCGAGTGGTCGCGGCCAGTGCAGCAGTAGCCCGTTGAGTAACACTAACAGGCAGACCAGGGCGAGTTTGTTTTTCATCGAGTAGCGGTCCTCTGACTTGGCGTAATATGCTACGGTGCAGCTCTGGGGTACAAGTAGTTGGGCTGCTTGCTCGCCGGCCACGAGGCGAGCCCATTATTATCTTCTGGACCAAATCCGTTGCCTGAACGTCATGATAGTCTGGAGTCGGTTCGACAAACGCCACGTCTCTCTGGCGTTGTCTGGGCGGTCATACGGTGCACCTGCTGGGCGGTGGTATGGAGTGGCCTGTTGGTAGTGGTGCGGATCGCGGTCGCGGCAATGGACTTTCGCGACGTGACCGGTTGGACGCGTGGCGGGCCGCTGTTGGCATTGGCGGTTCCCCTGCTAGTCGGTGGTGTCTGCAGTGTACGGCGGACCGGCTACCATTGGGGCTGGTTATTTGCCGTGATTATCTTCGTGCATACGCTGGTGTTGGCATCGTTGCTCGCCGCGAGTGTCTGGCAACCTGACATTACGTCGCTGAGCGGACTGCTACTGGCATTCGTCTTTTCCGCGGCGGTGTTGTTTATCAGCCTGGTTCAATGTCTCGCGCAGCGAAAGTTATCGGTCAACCTCTGTATGTTGTACCTGGCAGCACTGGCCAATTTCGTTTGGCTGTACGAACTCATACATCAGTGTTGGGAAGCCGGGGCGCGTGGATAATCGTGAGGGGGGAAGCGGGCCAGGTGTGAGGGTCGGTACCATCTCGGCCCAGGCCCCGTCGTTGAACAGCCGTTTGTGATTGAGGCCAGCCGCCGCGTGGTAGTGTGTTGAGTCGAGCCGCCCTGAGCAGTGCTATGGGGTCACAACGCTAGGTAAGTTCTATGGCTGTGAGCCGACTCTCGACAAACGTTCCGCGTTACCTCTTGCGGGCGGTGCTCACGGCGATTCGTCAACTTCTTCGCTTTCGCTCTCGACGACTACCTCTCCGTCGCCGTCTTCCGGATCTGCCGTTTCATCCGTGGTCGGTGGCGTCAGCCCCGCCGCTTTCGTGAATGCCCGCAGTACGGCATTGAAAGGGCCTTTGCCGGCGAGTGATCTTTTCCCCAGATACGATGCCTGCTCCAGCGCTCCGTCGAGCCGTTCGCTCAAGGAGGGACCGGTCTCTGCGAATGAGTTCTCCGCATCGTTCGCGTTGCCGCCGGCGAAGTCAATACCGCCGGCGTCCCGCCGGTTCCCTTCGGCTTCCGCTTTCTGGAGGGACTCGACCAGGCCTTCCAGCATCTTGGCCTGGTCGGCATCCATTTCGTTCTCCGCTGACGCTTCGCTAGCGGAGCCAGGCGTTGTCAGCGTTTCGACACCGGCGTCCGGGTCGACTTGATTGGCCGTGTTTTCCGCATTGTCCGCGGAGCCGCACCCCAGCCAACTTGCCAGCAACAGTAAACCCAGAACGCGCTTCATGGGAAATTCCTTTTTGGTTGTACAAGACGTTGGCTGTACAAGATGGCACTCCATTACGCCGCGGACTTGCAGGTAGTTTGACCAATGACACCACAGCAACGGACTCGCCCTATTATAGCCTCCGGAAGCGAAAACGTGTCCAGGGCAGAAGCAGGCTGTCTCTTGCTGACGTACACCAGTGGTGTGATTTTCAGGTTTTCTTTCGCCCTTTCCGTTCTACCCACTTGTAGGCCACCTGGGCGTTGAGTGAACAGAATTTGCGCGTGGCTGCCAGGCCGCGTTCCGCGACGTAATCGAGAATTAGTTTTTGTTGAGTGCGGTAATCGGCTGCTAGGGCCGAGACGGGCCAGTCGCTCCCGTAGATCACCCGATCTTCTCCCCAGGCGTCGAAGACGATGTCCAGGTAGGGGCGATAAAAGTCCAGATCGCTGGGCGGTTTGCGACCGCCCTGGGCAGCTCCCCAGACCAGCGCCGAGACTTTGCAGTAGACGTTGGGGTGTCGGGCCGCCGCCCGCATCGCCCCGACCCAATTGGCCGGCGGTGGGTCCTTGGTGATCGGAACGTTGGCGATATGGTTGATGATCAGTCGCAAGTCGGGCAGCAGCTTGGCCAGGCGGTCGACCACCAGTGGGCTGGTCGGGCCGCCGATCACATCCAGCTCCAGGTCGTGTGTGCCCAGCAACTTGAAAGCAGCCGCTTTGTCAGCCGCCAGTACCTTGGTGACCACCTGGTCGTTGACGCGAATACCCCGGAACAACGGGTTGGCGGCAAACCGCTTGAGGTGTTTCGCGTAGTCGGAACTGGTGGGATCGAGGCGTCCCACAATGCCCACTACGAAGGGATCATCGCGTGCCAGATCGAGCAGCCATTGATTGTCTTCCAGCCGCTCACTGGCCTCAACGATGACCGTGCCGGTGACCGGTTTGTACTGGGGTTCTGCCCGCAGGTGTTTGGGCAGGACCGTGCGGTACAAGGGAGAGTCTTTGCGGGGCCGGGGAATACCGTCAGGACGGGTAGGGTCGTAGAAGTGCGTGTGACAGTCGATGATGTCTAGCGCCGGCTCGGCAGTCGTGGCGCGCGCGGCGCTGCTTGGTGACAGGGAGAGCGTGGCAGCGCTGGCCAGGCTACCAGCGAGTAACGTGCGTCGGGTGGTCACGAGGCATTTCCTCTGGTTTGCAAGGGAATGTTTGAAGATCGTCAATGCAGGGCCTACGATAAGCGGTGCAGCGGCGGACTCCATCTTCCTCAGGTGATTCGCCGAGGGAGCTGCGTTCCGCAGCGAAACTAGTATAACGATTTACTGGGTCACTGAACTGGGCCCTGGGGCCAAGAGACATCGATATCCTTGATAAGAGGAGCGATCCGTGGAGACGAATGTGGTACGGGCAGGAAGTGTGTCTCAGAGGGTCTGGTGGTTGGGTTTGCTTGGGTTGTCATCGATTGCTGCGACGCTCCATGCCGCAGACGTGGCAGGTACCGCGGTGCCTGAGCGGGTTGGAGATTTACCAATTCTCGCGGTGGACCAGTTCTTGCGGGTCGATCGCCAGGCGCTCCCCGATCGTCAGACGGCACGGACTTCTGCATTTATTCTCAAGACGCAACCGCATGTGGTAACGGGCAGCGCCTACGTGATCCTCACCGACCATCAGGATCCGGCCTTCCGAATCCCGCTGGCGCGCCTGGCGGCGGCGCGGGGAGGGACGATTCTGACATTCGATGATCTCACTCGGTTACCTGCCGAGCCAGCTCAGCGCGCCGAGCTGCGGCAGAAATTACAGAACCTGGATGTCCGTTTCCTGGCCATCGCGCCCCGTCTGGAGTCGTTTCGCGAAAACACGCTGCTGGCGATCTGGGAAGTGGCCGCAACGCTTGACGAAGACCCTCAGCTGGATCTGTTTCCCGGCGTGCTGCTCGCGTCCGCTGCCAAACCGTTTGCGGCACTCATCCAACGTTCGATTGAGCATCAGTCGCGCCGGCCCGCAGAACTCCGGCCACTGGCGCTCAGCCAGGTCCGCACGGCCTCTGAATTGCGTTCGCTCCAGAAAGCGGCCGTGCTGCGAAAGTGGTTTGCCCGCTGGCAGGTACCGACGCCGATTGTGGCCGTCTACGGGAACCGGTCACGGGGGGCTGTGGAGTTGAAGGGTCAACAAATCTGGAATCTCCGCGCTACCGAGGGCCAGCGTTTTGTCCGCAGTTTTCCGGCGCCGGTTTCCCAGGCGCTGGGCCAGGCATCGCTGGTGGTGATGCATGGCCACGGGATTCCGGGTATGTCGTGTGGTGTCGATCTGGAGGGCCTCCCTGGAGATCTGGCTGGCAAGTTAATGTTGAGTGGTTCCTGCTTTGCCGTCTCACCGGCGCGGTCGGATCTGGCTGCCCTCAAGCAGGCGCCCGGCGGCTATCGCGTCGAGGACCGGCAGTCCTTTGCGCTGCGCGCCATCGATCAAGGTGCCACGGTGTTTTTCGGGCACATGCGATTGAGCGCCGGCTTTCCGCACTTGTTCCCCCTCCTGGAAGGCTGGCTGCAAGGGCAGACGATCGGCGAGTCGCATCAGCGGTTACTCAACGCGATTATCGCCATGCGGGGTTTCCGCACAGGCCGGTTCGTGATACCGGCCGACCAGCTCCAGCTGCGGCGGATTCCTCAGAACCGGTTGCTGTATGTCACGCTGGGCGACCCGGCGCTACGACCTTGTTTGCCCCCGGACCCCGCGCCCGCAAAATAGACCGCTTGGCGTTCTGATCGCCCGCCCGCGATTACTCGGCCCAGGCGGTTGTCCGCCATCTAATGGAAGCGTCATGTCCTCACTCACAGTCACATCCGACGGACGGCTGGACGACCGCGGAACGCACGACCGCTGGTTCATTCTGAGCCTGCTGTTTGTCAATTACTTCACCCTCTATACACACCGCTATGTCCTCAACTACATTCAGCCGCCCATCCGTGACGAGCTGGGACTGAGCGAACTGCAACTCAATTCTCTGGCTTGGGCATTTCAGTTCTTTTATGCCTTTGCTGCACTATTCGTTGGCTATTTGAGTGACCGCTATCGGCGCCGTGCGGTGTTGATCTGGTCGTTGTTGTTGAGCACGGCCGCATTCATGGGGATGGGACTGGCACAGGGATTCTGGGATTTGCTGGCGCTGCGGATTCTGCTGGCGATTACGCAGGCGGCCAACGTGCCAGCGATCGCCGGGATCATGGCGGACTGCTTCACGCAGCGCAACCGTTCACGGGCTGTGAGTGTCTATTTACTCTCCAGTCCGTTTTCGGTCATCGTGGCCGGCTTGGTGGGCGGTTACGTCGCCGACCAATGGGGTTGGCGCCAGGCGATGTTCTGCTTCGGCGGCATGGGTCTGGTGGTGCTCGGCGTGTTAGCTGGGTATCTGCGCGAGCCGCAGCGGACACAGGTCGCCACTACGGCGCCGGTTGTCGACCTGGTGCAGCAGTCGTTGGCCAGAACGCTACTGGCGGTGTTGTCGGTGCCGAGTTTTCTGCTGCTGGCGGTGGCCTACCTGCTGGCCAGTAACGTGTGGCAACAGCTCGGGTACTTTTTGCCGCGGCACTTTTATGAGCACTACGGCGTGAAGCTGGCCGAGGCAGGTCTATTATCGACACTGGCGCCCCAGATTGGCACAGTGATTGGATTGTTTGTCGGCGGTTGGCTGGCTGACCGCTGGACGCGGCACTGGATCGGGGGACGCTTTGGTGTGCAGATTCTGGGCCTGACAGTCACCGCGCCATCAGTCCTGGTGATCGCCTTGGTCGATTCGCAGGCAATGATTCAGCTTGCCTTGTTGCTGTGTGGTGTCGGGTTCTGGCTCTACCTCTCCAACCTCTGGGCCACCACCTTTGAAGTGGTCGATCCGGCAGCCCGCTCGACTGCGATCGGGTTGTTGAACGTGATTGCCGGCCTGCTGGGTTCCTGGCCTTACCTGGTGGTGGGCTGGTTGCGGGATGAAGGTGTGATTCGCGACTTGCGGCACGTATTCTTGGCGTTTGTGGGGGTCCTCTGCGTGGCGATTGTGGCGTTGTGGCATCTGGTGAGGCGCACGCTGGCACGCGACCGGCAGCCGGACTAGCTTGCCTGGCCACCCGTGCAGGCGAGCGTTCCGCAGAGCACAACCAGGTCGTGGTGGTGCATCGCGACTGCCCGATCAGGGACGCGGCCCAGGCGGAACTTCTGCCGGCTGGGGCAGTCTGGCACGCCACGCGGCGACCGCTGCCGGTTTCTCCCACGACTGGTAGAGCGCGATCAGCCGCCGGATGGCTGTCGTCACACGGTGCGTGGCGGGCGGGTGGGGGGATTCCAGGGATTTTTCCAGAGCGGCCACACTTTCCAACAGGAGTGGTTCGGCCGCCTCAAATTGCTTGACCGCCGCGGCGCGATCGGAATCCAGGAGCCGTTGTCCCTGACCCAGCAGGGCGGCACCCAGCATACTTTGTACGTCCGCGGTAACCCATGCCTGGGGCAGGTGCTGCTGGTGCAGTTGCAGACATTCACGGAGATACCCGGCCGCCTGCGAAAACTGTTTGGCCTGCAATAGATCGTGACAGACTGGCGCCAGCTGGCGGGCGAAGTGAAGCGGTTGCTGCGCCATTTGCTCGCGCTGGATTTCGACCCACTGTGCCACCAGGGGGAATCCCTGTTCGGCCTGCCCGGTGACCAGGTAGAGCCTGGCTGCGGCCAGGCGGATAGTCTGGGTTGCCGGGTTTTGTGCGCCCAGCCTGCTTTCCTGGAGGGGCAGCAACCTCGCGTAGATGGCCAGTGCCTCAGCCCAACGTTTTTGTGCGTCGTGGACATTGGCTTCGCCTTTCCAGGCGGCCAGCGTAACCCGGTGTTCTGGCCCCCACGGTTCTGAGGCTGCTTCTCGGACTTGTGTAAAGAGTGCCAAGGCTTGGCGGTACTGTTTGCCCGCCAGCAGCGTATTGCCCAAGTTGAACATTACCAGCAACGTGTTGGGATGTTGGGGACCGAGTTTGGCCTCTAGCCCCTGTCGGGCCTGCTGGAACATGCTGGCGGCGTCCTGTAATCGCCCAGCGGAACGGTAGGTCGAAGCCAGGTTATTCATGGCGCCGAGTGTGTTGGGGTGGTCGGCTCCCAACTTGTTGCGCAGTTGACCCAGATTTGTTTCAAACAACATCAGTGCTTCGCTGGCGCGACCGCTGGATCGATACCCGGTTGCCAGGTTGTTGAGGGTGGCCAGCGTGTTGGGGTGAGCGGGCCCCAGCTTCCTTTGAAATTGCTTGAAGGCGGCCTCCCAGAGTGGGATCGCGTCTGCTAGTTTGCCGCTGAGCCGATAGGCTTCTGCCAGATTGTTCATGACCCCGAGGGTACGGGGGTGATCTGTTCCCAATAGTTCCTGGCGGTGTGCTAGGACTTGTCGATACAGGGTGACGGCTTCGGGGAACCGCTCGGCGTCGGCGTAATCGACGGCCAGATATTGCATGGCGGTTATGGTGCCGAGGTCGCGGAGGCCCCACTCTTGTTGGGCCAGTCGGACGGCCTCTTCGTGTATATGCAGGGCCTCAGTAAGGCGTCCCACTGAGCGGTAGACCACTCCCAGGTTTCCCATGCTGGCGATCGTCTCGCGGTCGCTGGGGCCGAGGATCGTTTTGTATGCTTGCAACACCTGCTCGTGCAGTTTGATCGCTTCGGCCGGTTGACCTGCGTCATCGTAGGCAACCGCCAGGTCGTTCATCGCTTTGAGCGTTAAGCGATGCTGAGGGCCGAGTTGGTCTCTTTGCGTTTGCAGTACTTGTTGGTGGAGTGGTAACGCGATCTCGAGCTGGCCGGCCGCCTGTTGCGCTGTTGCCAGGTGACTGAGGATCGACAAGGTGGTCGGATGTTGTTTTCCGAACTCGCGGACGGCCAGTGTGTGGGCAGTTTGCAGTTGGGAGACCGCCTTGGTCGCCTCGCCCAGTTTGGTATAGCTGGTTCCCAGGATGTCTCGCATGGCCAATTCGACGTCGGGCGCGTTGTTGAAATCTGGGGCGATCTGCGGCTCGGCCGCGTCCAGTGCTGCCCGGATCGTGGTGTTGACGCCCAGCCCACCCGCGCCATCGTCGGGCCGCGCCGCGGCGAGGATGTCATCCTTAAGGAAGGTGAGTATTGCCTGCGACTTCTGGCGTGCGTTCTCTGCGACTTCTTGGGCGCGTTGTGCTTGGATTTGTGCCTGCTCGGCTTCTTGGCGCCTCTGGTCGGTTTCGATCCACGCGGTTCGTTCGGCCCGGTTGGCGGTTTCCAGTTCGCTGTTCTTGGTTGCCAGCAGTCGGTTGCTGCTGGCAACGACACTCGTCAGGGTGATCGCACTGGCCAATCCCAGCACCAGCGTGGCGGCGCCCGTGGCGGTCACTGCCGGGTGTCTTCGCATCCAGCGTTGCCAGCTTGCCAGCACCGGTTCGTGGTACACGGTGGTGGTTTCGTCCGCCAGGTACCGTTCGACGTCATCGGCCAGCAACGCAGCCGACGTATAACGGTTCCTAGGTTCCAACGCCATGGCCTTCAAGCAGATGGCATTCAGCGCGCCGGGGATCTGTGGGTTTACCTCGCGTGGCTCTGGAAAATCACCGGTTTGGACTTGTTGGACGATTCGGGTGAGATCGGTGCCCCGGATCGGCGCTCCGCCAGCCAGCAGGTAATAGAGCGTGGCGCCCAGGTTATAGACGTCACTAGCGGGCCCGACTTCGGTGTGGTCACCCCGCGCCTGTTCGGGACTCATGTATGAAGGCGTACCGATGGTGCTTCCCATTTCGGTAGCCGCGGTGTCACGATCCGCCGCGGGCAGCAGGACTGATTCCGTACCGGCGCCAAGATCCTCATCGGTGCCAATCGCCTTGGCGGCTCCCCAGTCCACTACCAGTGTTTCCCCGAACTTACCCAACATGATGTTGGTCGGCTTGACGTCCCGGTGCAAGACGTGGCGGCTGTGCGCGTACTCGATGACATGACAGACATCCAGGAAATGGGCCAGTAACTGCCGAAATGTCCGCGCTGACCAACTGCCAGACTCCTGGTGGAAGCGATCGGCCGCATCTTGCAGCCGTTCTCCTTGAATCAGACGCATCGCGTAGTAAGGGCGACCGTCTGGATATTCACCGCGCCCATACACGGGCACAATTCCCGGATGCTCCAGATTGCCCGTGATTTCGGCCTCGCGCAAGAACCGGCCGCGGCTGTTGGTGTCGTCGGCAAACCGCTGTTGGAGTTCCTTGAAGGCGACTTCCCGATGTAGTTCGGTGTCTTGTGCGACCGAGACTTTGCCGATCCCTCCCTTGCCGTGCAGTCGCAAGACATTGAACCGATCCCCAGGCGTGGTGATGGGTTCTGCGAAGCTGACGCTGACCCCAGGTGCGGCGACGGTCTGTTCGGGATCGACGATGCGGGTAGGCGGCTCATCACCGGCGGCCTGGTGGTGGTCGGCGCGTTGACGCAGGCTAATCAGAGGGTCGCTAAACCGCACTTCGATCGCGAGCGCCTCGAGGCTGTTTTCGGCCGTTCCACCGTGGACGGAAAGGTGTCGCTGGACCAGATTTCCCAGCAATTGGTGCGCCGTATCGTCGATCGCCTGTTGCGCAAGGAGAATGTCTACCAGTGACTGGGTTGGTGTTTCCACCCAGGTGTCCAGCGCGTCATTAAGTTGATCACCACGAACTAGGTCGTTATGCAGGGCCAGTGCGCCGCAGAGGAGATTGTGGTTGCGGGAGTCGGGCATGTTCGCCGGGCTTACTCTATTGTGGAAAAAGGTTGGAGGTTCCCGTCGTTCATTCGTGAAATAGACCGCGGCGCCAATGCCATCTGCCCCACCAGATCAGCGACCGTGGCAAGCCGTCATCTTGCCCGTTGTTCTGATTGACAAGCTGTTCCAGTGTGGCCGTGTGGTCTTGCTCGACAATGGTTGCATTCGTGTCAATCTGTATTTCCTGGACATGGTCGCAAAACGGACAAGGGACGCTCTGCGGGCCACGATGGAACGTCAGGTTGCCGCCACATCGTTCGCAGGGAAAGCCGCGTCCCTGTGCGTCATCAGTCGACCGCCCGGCAGCGGCAGTGGATGCCGCTGAACTTGTTTTCTGAAGTTCGACGGTCATGCGGGTGTTGTGTCCTAGACGCTGGCAAAGAAGAGTCGCCACTGACGCATTGGTCGCGGCCCGCTATAGGCTGCATCCTACCGTACCTGGAGTAACGTGGCACTAGCTTCATAGCAGGTTCCAATTATGCTTTCACTTATGCTTTCACTGGAAGGGTAAATCTAACGAGGTGCGTGCAATGACTGTCGGGGAACAGCGAAGTCTGTGTGTTGAAATGCTAGAGTCGCGCTGCCTGCTGACAACGTTGTACGACGCCGATTTGGGTACGACACCGGACCAGCAAGGCTGGCTGTATTTGACCGATCCACTCGTGGGGGCGTCGACCACCCAGCAGATGAATGAAGTGGGCGTCGAGTTGGATTCGACCGCCGACCGCAGCGAAAAGGCGGGTTACTTTGCCACCGCCCATCCTGACTTGGGTGCCTTGGATCGGATGGCTGGTTTCCATCTGCGTTTCCAGATGCGTTTGCTTGCCGAATCCCACGAGAGCGTGGATCGCGCGGGGTTGAGTATTATCGCGCTGTCGCAAGATCTGGTTGGGATCGAGCTTGGGTTCTGGACTGATCGCGTCTGGGCACAGGATGACGCTCCCTTGTTCGTCCATGCCGAGGAAGCGGTCACGGATGTGACGGTGGAGGGCGTCTACGATCTCTACATTGATCGCGACCGCTACACATTGTTACAGGACCAGCGATTTCTGTTGACTGGGCCGTTGCGGGACTATTCCGCGTTCGGGGCGCCCTACGACCGAGCGAATCTGGTTTTTGTTGGTGATGATACATCATCGGCGTCGGCTCAGACCGCGGTGGCCCGGATTGAAGTGCACTATGACACACAGCCTGCCCTCTGCGCAGCCCATCAAGGCCAGGAACTTGACGATGGTGACACGATCGATTTTGGACCCCTACCGCTACACTCAACGGGCGCCGAGGAAACATTGACTTTGACCAACGAGGGGGAGGCACCATGGTATCTGGATGAGGGCCGAGTCTCACCTCCTTTCCAAACACAGGTTCCTCCCGGCGTTTTTCTCTTGCCGGGCGCCACGACCGAATGGATCGTGGAGACCGACACTGACCAGGTGGGGCGCCGCGAAGGTCTGCTAACCATTGAATCCAACGATCCCTCACACGGCAGTTTGCAATTGACTTTGCTTGGTTATGTGCACAGCGGACCAGCGTATCAGAACCCCCTCGATCCGTTGGACGTCAATGATGACCGAGTGGTTGCGCCCGGTGACGCGATTCGAGTGGTCTCCTATCTCAATCGATTTGGCGCCGGGGCGGAGTTGCCGACGGATTCGCCGCCCCCATTTCTAGATGTAAATGGTGACGATGCGGTTTCCGCCATCGATGCGATTTTGGTGGTCAATCATCTGAACGAGCGTGACTAGATTCCCGCCAGACGTTGCCGGGAATCTCCAAAACGGTCCAGTTTGACGTTCATCTTGTCCATCATGGACAGATAGAGACTGCACATTTTGCGGTCTGGCTTGTTCAGGAAATCCAGTGTCCGCCCGGTTTCGAGTTTACCACCTGCACCGCCCAGAATGACGACGGGCAACTGGTTGGCATCGTGGTTGCCATGCACCATGCTCGAACAGAGCATCAGCATTGAATTGTCCAGAGCCGTGCGTTCACCTTCCTGTACCGCCGCCAGTTTGCTGGCTAGATAGGCGAGCTGCTGTGTGAAAAACTGGTTCACTCTAAGCCAGTCGTCACTATCCGTGTGCGAGAGCAAATGGTGAATCATGTAGTCGACCCCGAGATGCGGGAATCGCAGGGAAGAGTGGTCGTTGTTGAGTTTCAGCGTACAGACACGGGTGGTGTCTGTCTGGAAGGCGAGTGCCACAATATCGCACATCAGACGCATATGCTCGTCGATATTCTGGGGTAGTCCGTCGGCAGGACGCGGGATGTTGGGGCCAGTGATCGTGGGACGCCACCCCTCGATCCGTCGTTCCTGCCCGGCGCGTTGAATGCGGGATTCGACTTCACGCACCGAATTGAGGTATTCGTCGAGTTTGTTACGGTCGATGTAGCTGATGCGGTTGCGTAATGTTTGTGCTTCGGCCAGTACCGCATCCAGTACACTGCGATTGCCCTTGATGGTGGCGTCATCCTTGAAGAGCCGATCGAATGCCAGGGCTGGATAGAGTTCGAGTGGCGTGGGGGTGGTGGGTGAATTCCAGGAGATGTGGGAACTATAGAGCATCGAGTATTCGCGATGCACCGAAGCAATCGACTTCTCGCAAGCCAGCACCAGGCTAGGCACCTTGGTCTGCTGTCCGATGCGCTGCGCCACCAACTGATCCATGCTGGTACCCGAGCGGATCTTTCCTCCGGAGAAAAGCGGTGCGCCGGAAAGCAGGTTGCCGGTTTGCGAACTATGGATGTTGCCTTTGGTTGCCTCTTCATTGTAGAGACCCCGGATGAACAGTAGCTTTTCTCGAAATGCATTGAGCGGTTGCAGCACTTTGCCCAACTCCATCTGCTTGCCGCTGCCCTTGGCCCACCATTCGTTTTTGTGAAAACCGTTGCCGGCAAACAGGACCGCCATTCTTATCGGCGGTGTATTGTGGTGATCTTTGGCTGACGGTTGCTCACCCCAAACGGGTAACGATTCCATCCATGGCAGTGCCATACTGACACCGAGGCCACGCAGTAACATGCGGCGTGAGAGCGGGCGGTAATTCATGCGAATGGATCCTCTGCTGTGCCACTTGCCGGATTACTCCGTCGTCGGCGCCGGTGTCCACGAGGGTTTTGCCACGACATTTGTACGGGACGCTTCGCGAAACGCGGACTGGACCAGAGCTCACGCGAGTAGGCCCTGGATCACGTCGCCACCGTTGTCCGTCAGGCGTTTGTACCTACCACCGTGATAGTAGGTGAGGAGTTCCTGGTCCAAGCCCAGCAGGTGCAGCAATGTTGCGTGGACATCGCGCAAGTGGTGCCGCTGCTCAACAGAGCGATCTCCGACTTCGTCAGTTGCGCCAAGAACGCTGCCGGCTCGCACACCGCCGCCCGCGAACCACATCAGTGTGGCTTTAGGATTGTGGTCGCGTCCCGGTTTGTTCTTGTTGAATGCCGCTTCAGTGGTGTCGGCGGTGCGACCAAATTCGCCACCCCAGACGACGAGAGTTTCGTCTAACAAGCCACGCTGATCGAGGTCCGTTAGCAAACCGGCGATCGGCCGGTCGACCTTGCTCGCTGCGTTCTTATGACCATCGAGAACGTTGTCGTGCGAGTCCCAGCCACCGGACCAGACTTGCACGAAACGGACACCCCGCTCGACGAGACGCCGAGCGAGCAGGCAACGTGTGCCAAAGGTTTTGGTCGCATCATCCTCCAGCCCGTACAGTTTGTGCGTCGCCGAAGTTTCGCGTTGGATGTCGGTCGCCACCGGAATCTCTTGCTGCATGCGAAAGGCGAGTTCGTACGCGGCGATGCGCGCCGACAGGTCGGAAAACTCAGTCCGGTCCTCGAGGTGTTTGCGATTCAGACTTTGCACCAGGTTCAAGGTCTGTTGTTGTTGGTTGCGGGAAATTCCGGCGGGACCTTTCAGATTCAGTACCGGGTTCTTACCAGCGCGAAATTGAAGCCCCTGGTAGAGGGCTGGGAGGTAGCCATTCGCCCAGGAGGTATTTCCACCGAACGGTTTACCATCGCGGAGCACGACATAAGAAGGCAAGTTTTCGTTTTCAGTTCCCAGGCCGTAGACAATCCAGGAACCGATCGAGGGGTTGCCTTGGACGGGATAGCCCGTGTTGTACTGGAAAACCGCAGCCGGATGATTGTCGCTGTCACAGTATCCCGAACGCAGAAAGGCAATCTTGTCGACGTGCGCGGCGGTTTCCTGGAAGAGTTCACTGACCGGCATTCCACATTCACCATGTTGGTAAAAGCGAAATGGCGAGCGGACGAAATAGCGTTTACCACTGACTTGCGCTGTCTTGACGTTTTCACGGGCAAACAATTTGCCATCGACTTTCTCGAGCGCCGGTTTGGGGTCGAAGGTATCGATCTGGCTTGGTCCGCCATTCATCATCAGAAAAATGACTGATTTGGCGCGGGCTGCAAAGTGTGGTGGTTTGGGTGCCAGCGGGTTGGCGAGCTGTGGCGTCTCACTGGCACTGGCCAGGTCGCGCTGCAACATCCAGCTGAGAGCGACGCTTCCCAGTCCCAGTCCCGACTGCTGTAAGAACTGTCGGCGGTCAGCGTCTGGTGTGGTTGTCGGGGCGGGCATGGCGTGACTTTCCGAAAAAAGCGAGCGTGTGGGGTCTGGAGCGGTGTCGTGCGGTGGGATGTTGTTGGCGATTACGGGAGTTTCGAGGGTGATTAGTACAGTGTTTGTATCCGCAGAAGTTTGTATCTGTAATGAATTGTTTTCGACCTAATCGAGATAAAGAAATTCGTTGGTATTGAGGAGTGCCAGGCATAAATCGCGCCAGGCGGATTGGGCGTGATCGTCGGTTTGGCCTGTCGCTGTAGCTGCGCCGTAGGCTTGCCGTTTTGATTCGAGAAAGGCGCGGCAGCTTTGTTTTTCTGCTTTCGTAGGCGCGCGGGAAACTGTGAGCCAGAAAAGACGGTCGATGCGTTGGGGTTCGTCGCTTTCTTCCTGGAGTAGCCGGTTGGCCATATGCAGGCTGTTTTCATTGGCAAACTGGCCGTTGAAGAGCGACAACGCCTGTGCAGCCGTCACCGAGTGGCTGCGTTGTTCACACGGCTGGTTCGGGTCGGCCGCATCGAAAGTGTCCAGCAGCGGCAGCAGCAGATTGCGACGGACAAACATGTAGACGGATCGCCGTCGTCGTTGATCTTCGGGATCTGCTTTCCAAGTGAATTGGAAATAGCTTGTCGCCATGCCCGGGGGCAACTTGTCGTAGTAACCGGGCCCTCCCATTTCGAACCGCAGCCGTCCGCTTACCGCGAGTATCGCATCGCGTACGGTCTCGGACTCCAGTCGTCGGTGGTTGGCTCGCCACAGTAGGCGATTGTCGGGATCTACCACTGCGCAGTGCCGCGCCTCCGGATGGAGCGTTGCGGTTCGATAGGTCCGTGACAGCACGAGTTCCTTGTGGAGTGGCTTAAGTCGCCATTGGTGAGAACGTAATTGACGGACCAAATAATCCAGCAAATTGCGGTGGCTGATCCCCGATCCGTTGATGCCAAAATCATTGGGTGTGGCAACCAGGCCGGCGCCGAAGTGGTAGTGCCAAATCCGGTTGACCAGGACACGGGGGGTAATCGGGTTGGCGTCACTGGTCAGCCACCGGGCGAGCAGCTTCCGACGGCCACTGGAACCGTTGCCTGAGTCGCTGGCCTGTTTGACGAGTTCTTCCGACCAGGTGGGCAAGTTGGAGAGGAAGCCCGGCATGACTTTGTCTGCAGGGCTAAAGACATCGCCGTTCTCCAGAATGAAGGTGTCGGGGTTTTTCTCTTTTTCGGTGGGATTGCGGATGGCCACGACGCGTGCTTCGAAACGTTGTTCCGGTTTGAGACTGTCTCCGGACTGGAGCGCCTGGATTTCATTAACGGCTGCTTCGGTCACCGGCGGTTTCTTTTCCTTGATCGCTTCGTCTAACTTCTCCTTGGTGATTTCAGCGAGCGGGACTTTGCGTGCTTCGGCGATTTTTTTTCGCAGCGCCGCACGCAGTGCATTGATCTTGTCGAGACGCGCACCGACGGTTTTGTCACGTCGCAGCTGGATGTCCGGGTTCAGTTCTCCCGGCAGATAGCCGGCCGAAAAAGAGGCGTGTTTGACGGGGGCAAAGAAGGCTTGCAACTGGTAAAAATCTTTCTGTAGCACTGGGTCGAACTTATGGTCATGGCAGCGGGCACAGCCGACGGTTAACCCCAGAAAGACACTTCCCACCGCGGAGGTGACATCGTTCAGGTAGTCTTGCCAGCGCTGAGGGCCGACCATGTTGTCTGCTTCCCAGGGCCCCAGACGGTAAAAACTGATGGCGACTTTTCCGGCATCGCCGGAGTCCAGTTCATCACCGGCGATCTGGTTGCGAATAAACGCATCGAAGGGTTGGTCTTCGTTGAAGACACGGATAACGTAATCGCGATAACGCCACAACGAAAGTCTCTCGGCGTCGATCGCGAATCCATCGGAATCGGCGTAGCGGACGACGTCGAGCCAATGCCGGCCCCAGCGTTCGCCGTACCGAGGCGAGGCGAGCAGGCGATCCACGACCTCTTCCATCGCCGCCGCGTCGGGCCGCTTATCGGCTAGAAAAGTCTGCACATCGTGAGGAGCTGGTGGCAAACCAATCAGGTCGTAGCTCACGCGTCGAATCCAGGCAGTGCGGCTCGTGACGGGCGCCGGCGCAAGTTTCGCTTCGCGCAATTTCGCATGCACATATGCGTCGACGGGAGCAGCCCATTGGGGGTCGTCGGTCGCCGGTGGAGGGACGTCGGAAAGGGGATCGAATACGGACCACTGGGCACGGGTGACCGTGGGCAGGCAAGCGAACAGGCAGGCGAACAGGAGTGCTTTCATAATTGACCAGCATACCAGATTTGCTCTCCTGGCGTGAGGTTGGCGAGTGACACACGCGTTTTCCAGGGGAACCACTTGATTCGGTCAAGTTGGCGCTCGGCAGCCTGCACGGCAGGTGCAGGGCCTGCGGGAAATCCGCACTTGGCAGCTCCCACAGACTGTCCTGTTCAATAGACGTGCATGGTGCCGTCTTCACGGCGTACCAGCGGCATGTACGCTTTGCGGTAGGGGAAACGGGCGGCGGCGGCTTCATTGATGTCGATGCCCAGGCCGGGTTTCTCCTGGGGGAACGCATAGCCATCGTGATAAAAGCAGCCGTCGCCGAATACCTCTTTTTCCTGCTGACCAAAGTCGCTCCATTCCTGGACGCCAAAATTAGGAATCGTGAGGTTGACGTGTATCGATGCCGCTTGTCCGATGGGGCCGATGTCGCGAGCGCCGTGGGAGGCGCTTTTGACCTGGTAGGGTTCGGCCAGCGTGAAGATCTTTTTGGCTTCTGTGATGCCACCGACGTGTTGCGGTTTGATGCGGATGTAGTCGATCCACTGATTGACGAACAGCGGCAGGCAATCCCAGCGTGACACAAACAATTCGCCCATCGCCAGAGGAGTGGTCGATGCCTCGCGAACTAATTTGAAGCTGTCCTTGTGATCTGGCCGGACTGGATCCTCGAGAAAGAAGAGGCGAAAGTCCTGTAAGTTACGGGCCAGGTCTGCTGCCTGTTGGGGTGTGAGTTGTTCGTGCACATCGTGGCAGAGTTCGACTTCGTCACCCAGCTCTGCGCGGAGGTGCGCAAACATCCGTGGTGTGTCCAACAGGTAGGGGACCGGTTCAAAGATCTTGAAGCCAGGAATGCCAGGTCGGTGTGGCGGCAGCGTGCGCGCCGCGCCCGGCCCGCCGTAGCCGCCGTGTTGCACGCGAATGACCTTGTAGCCGCGATGTTGGAAACCACGTACCGAGTCGACTACTTGTTCGTGGGTACCTCCACTGGCGTGGCCGTAGACCAGACAGCCTTCACGCGCTTTGCCACCGAGCAGCTGATAGACAGGTAGTTTTGCTACCTTGCCTTTGATATCCCACAGGGCCATGTCAATGGCGCTGATGGCGGCCATCTGAATCGGTCCGCGTCGCCAGTAGGCGTGGTGGTACATCAAGTGCCAGATGTCTTCAATGCGGTGTGGATCCAGACCGATCAGTAGTTCAGATGCGTGTTTGAGTGCCGTGGCGACCGCTAGTTCGCTGCCATTGAGCGTGCCTTCTCCGACCCCATAGATACCCTCATCGGTTTCCACTTTCACTACCGTGAAGTTGCGACCGGGGCAGGTAACAATGACCTTGATGTTGGAGATTTTCATCGGCTCTCTGGGGGCTGAAGGTGCACGGGCCGCCGCCACATCGTGTGCGGACGAGAGCCGGCAGTATAGCGCATTGATCAGCCTGATCCCAATCGGTGGGTTGCCGCAGTGGTGCGCATCAATCTGACGAGTCAAACAGGCGACATTTCGGTAGCTGCTTCCGCAGACGACTTTTGCCCGTTGCGGTGATCTTGGTTTGACTGATGTGGAGTTCGCGTAAGTTTTGGAATTGGACCAGGGTATCGATCGCTCGATCGGATACGCTGGTCTGATCAAGCCAGAGTTTTTGCAACTGTCGCAGCTTTCCCAGAGTGCGAATGCCGTTGTCGCCTACTCGGGTTTCACCCAGATGCAGTCCCTCCAGTTGCGTCAGCTCTGACAACTGGCGAACTCCCGCATCCGTGATGGGGTTTGCCCGGAGACCCAAATAGACCAGTTGTTTCAGGTTCCGCAGGTGCGTCAAACCCGCGTCGGTGACTCGCGTTGCGCCGATCGGCAGGTGTGTCAGGCTGCGTAATTGCCCCACCGAGCGCAAGCCCCGGTCACCGATTTGAGTGCGGTAGAGGTTGAGCCACTCAAGTTGCTGCAGATGGCGTAGATGGACGGCGCCCACATCGCTGACTCGAGTTGCTTCCAACGACAGGTCGGTCATCTTTATAAAGCCGGCGAGCAATGGGATCTGGGCGTCGGTGATGCTCGTCCGATTGGCGCTGACTTCGTTGACCCTCCCATTGCGCAAGAATACGGTGGCGCCAATGTTCCGTAATCCTTGGACCCTCTGCTGACGCTGTCCGGTGGTCTGTTTAGCATGTCCGGCAGACCACCGGTGGTACTCCTGCTGGCAGTCGTCCGGACTGACAAAAGGTTTCCAGACGAGCCGCCCGCGAAATCCATACGTCTGGTCTGTTTGGATCTGATGGATGACGTATTGGAAATCCCAGGCAGGTCGCATGTGTCTGGGAAGTTTGAACTTGTAGAGGCTGAATCGAATCTCGTCTTGCTCTGAGTGCAGACGGTCGAACATCAAGATCATGGTCATGTTGTTTGCGGCGCGGCCAAAATAGAAAGGCTGGGTGAATCGTGGCCAGTCGTAGGACCAGCTATTGAGTCGAAACCCCAGATCGGTGTCATAAGCCAGATCGCTTGCGGGGAGGCTGCGGTAGTTTCCGCCTCGGTTCCAGTCGGCATGGGATTTTGGCGCTGTCGCGGTAATCCAGGATTCGTCGCTGGTGGCGGAGGTCTGCCCGCGAAAATGCAACGCCGCGTTTTCCACATCATGCATGTAGTTGGCGAAGAAAAAAATCCCGTAGCGGCGACTGCCGAACAGGCTGGCGTCCCGGGGGATGCACTCGAAGTCAAAGTCGACGTAATGCGGATCCACGACGGTGAAGGTCAGCCGGCTGTCCATTTTCCAAGGACTATCTTCGGCGCGTCGGACGAGGGTGACCGAGCGCCCGGGTACTACCGTGTGAAGCGTGTAGCGACCTTGTCGTGGAGCGAATTTGTTGTGTGGGTTGCGGTGACCTGAAATGATGTGTTCGAAGTTCAGTCCCGCGGACGCGTTTTTCTGCTCTGGGTCAAAGGCGTCGAAGGCAGGTGCCCGTTGCGTGTGAAACAACGCGTCGATGCCGCTGAGCTGTCCCGGTGAAAGGCGGTTGTCTCGAAAGGTTGCGGACAACCGCCCCTGCTTGACCTGGATAGTTTGTGCCTTCGCGGGCGTTACTTTGTGCGCCCAGTTGGCCATCGGCCCCAGGGTGATAATGAGCGCAACACGGAACGCGTAGCCGGCGTTGGTGATTCCGGGCAACGGAGGTCTCCTGGTGTCTGGAGCGGCGGTGTCTGGAGCGGCGATACCGGGCGGCGGTCAATGCGTCATGGCGTAGGTGATGATATTGATACCCATCGGGAATGAGCAGCGTTCGGAATACTGGCGAAAGTACTCGATTTCTTCGGTCTCGCGTTCCCACCCATCGACCAGGTCGTTGTTGTAACACAGCAGCACCATCATCTGGCCCTGGTCGTCAAAGATGCCGTAGAAATGGGGCGCCGGGTCGTCTTCAATGCCCGGTACAGGATGGTAGGAGTAACCTTGTCGCCAGAAGTGGATCGCGACCGCCTGCGGTTTTTCCTGAAAATCATAGACGTTGTGGAAAATCTCATGGTCCAGGGAGAGCTCTTGTGGTTCGCGTTCGGGGAACACACGTTTCAGTTGCTGGTAGAAATGGTTCCACTGTTCGTTCCCCCAGAACTCGTCGACCATCAAGAATCCACCGTTGAGCAGATACTGACGAAGGGCCTGGGCTTCGGCGTCGGTGAAAATGACCGACCGCGGGGCAATGATGAAGATGAAGGGGTAACGCGGCAGATTGGGGTCGGTAAGGTAGAGGGACACCGGGTTCGGATTGACCTTCAGTGAGGTCAATTGTTGCAAACGATAGGAGATGTTCCAGTCGGCTTCCGGGTAGTCGCCATTCCAGCCTCGGAAATAGTGAGGCTCGTAGCGAATCCGGGCGAAAGTAAATACGTCGTTGGCGAACTCCGGGTCGTTTTCCCAGATGGGGAACTCGCTCCGATCGGGTAACGGTCGATTTCGCCAGCGGCGGCCGAAGTTCTGAGCGGCTACCAGGCAGGTGATAGTGACCAGAAATCCCAGTGGGAGTACGAAGACATAACGTGTCACAAGGCTGCCCCCATTTTCCGCGCCTTCCGTTTGAGCAGATCAGGTCGCTGCTGCCCCCGCGCTGCCTGCTCAGCGCCGTGGGTCCACTATCTTAGACTGCCTGGCTTGCTGCCCCAAGTTGGGCCTCTGTTCCGGGCTGGCGAGCGCGGTACCCGCGCCAGCTTCAAGACCGAGCGTCGGTCTCCAGCAAGCAGGCAACCTGGTGGGCTTTCCCTTCCAGTCGTGGTGGGGTGTGATGGCAAGCGTCTTCCACGCGGTGGCAACGCTCCGCAAAAGGACAGCCGGGATATTCACGGTCGGGGGAAGGGACTTCACCACGCAGGGCAATGCGTTGATGCTGTTGCTCACGCACGGGATCGGGTACCGGTGCAGCAGAGAGTAACGCCTGGGTGTAGGGGTGTCGCGGGGCTTGATATAGCGTTTCCGCGGCGGCCATTTCCACGATCCGCCCGAGGTACATGACGCCCACCTGGTCGGCGATATGGCGGACAACGGCCAAGTCGTGTGAGATAAACAGGTAGGCTAATCCGAGTTGTTGTTGCAGTTCTTTGAGGAGATTGATGACCTGGGCTTGAATGGAAACATCCAGTGCGGAGACAGCCTCGTCGCAAACCAGTAAACGGGGTTCGACCGCCAACGCGCGGGCAATGCCGATACGTTGTCTCTGTCCTCCCGAAAATTCATGTGGGTAGCGATTGAGCGTGCTTGGATTGAGTCCCACCAGGTCCATCAGTCGCATGACTTCCAATGGCCGTTGGCGGTTGTTGTGCAGTCGGAAAATCTCCATCGGTTCGGCGATGATTCGGCCGACTGTCATCCGCGGATTGAGCGATGCGAACGGATCCTGAAAAATCATCTGGACGTCACGTCGATGCGGGCGCATCGCTTTTGCTGAAAGACCGCTTGTCCGAGTTCCCGCGATCTCGATCGATCCCGCTGTAGGAGGAACCAGGTTCAGAATCGCTCTGGCTGTCGTCGATTTTCCGCAACCCGACTCGCCGACCAGTCCCAGGGTCTGTCCCGCACGGAGCGTAAAGGAGACACCATCGACGGCGCGGATCGCGCTGCCTGGCGAGAACCACCCGGAGTTTGTGACAAAATGGACTTTGAGATCGCTGACTTGGAGGAGCGGCGTTTCTGCCGGCTGCCTGACGTGCTCGGTCATTGTTCCAGCTCCTCGCACGCATTATGCAGAGAGGTCGTCAAATCGTGAAAACAGGCCTGCCCACGCCGTCCGCTCGGCGTAGTTTCGTGAAACACCAGTGGGGGCAGCTCCTTTTGACACCGATCCTGGACGTAGGGGCAGCGGGCGGCAAAGGCACATCCGGCGGGTAACCGGGAGAGATCGGGAGGTTGTCCGTCGATGGCATCCAGCTCACCCGTGATGCGTTGGTCCCAGCGTGGCCCCGACTTCAGTAGTCCCAGCGTGTAAGGGTGGAGCGGTTGCTGGAACAGAGGGCCAACTGGCGCGTGTTCCACAATGCGTCCAGCATACATCACCATCACTTCTTGACAGATGTTGGCGACGACTCCCAGGTCATGGGTGATGAAAATGATGGCGGTTCCCACATCACGTTGGAGTTCTTTCATCAGATCCAAGATTTGCGCCTGGATCGTGACATCCAAGGCCGTGGTTGGTTCATCCGCGATCAATATGTCGGGTTTACAGGAGAGCGCCATGGCGATCATGACACGTTGCCGCATGCCCCCCGAAAATTGATGCGGATAATCGAACACACGTTGCCCGGCTGCGGGGATGCCGACGCGTTCCAGCATCTCTACGGCATGGTCAATCGCCACGCGACGTCGATGTCCCAGATGCCGCTGCGTGACTTCCCGCAGCTGATCCGCAATCGTCATGTAGGGATTCAAGGCGGTCATCGGGTCCTGAAAGATCATTGAGATTTGTTTGCCTCGGATCGCCGACCAGTCTCGACTCGTGAGGCTCCGCAGGTCGCGCCCTCGAAACGAGATGTCTCCGGAGACAATCCGGCCAGGCGGTTGTGGTACCAGGCCCATGACCGCCAGATTGGCGACCGATTTTCCCGACCCGGATTCGCCCACGATCCCCAGGGTTTGCCCTTGGTGGAGTTCGAACGAGATATCGTTGACTGCCTGCACGACACCGTTATCGGTGGTGAATTCAACAACCAGCCGATCGACTTCCAATAAGGCAGGAGACATGCTGCGATCACCTTTCACGGACTACTAGTCGCGGTTCTTCATGCGCGGATCGAGTGCGTCACGCAGACCATCGCCGAGAAAGCTGAGGGCAAACAGCGTGAGCGCCAGAGCCAGTCCTGAGAAGGTGACTAGCCAATAGTAGATTTTGACCGGTGTGATGACAGTCAGTCCTTCGTTGACGAGCAGGCCCCAAGATACATCAGGTGGTGAGACGCCCAGTCCCAGGAATGACAGAAAGGCTTCGAACCGCATCACCGCGGGAATCGTGAGTGTCAGATAGACAATCACAATGCCCATCACATTGGGGAGCAAGTGTCGTTGGATAATCCGCCAGCGCGAAGCACCAATGGTCCGGGCCGCATCGATAAAGGCTTCGTTTTTCAAGGAGAGCACCTGCCCACGAACGACCCGGGCCATCGTCAGCCAGTACAAAGCACCAATGACGAGAAAAAAGATCATGATCTGATCGACGCCGTACTTGTCGAGCCGACTGCGGATCGAATCTTCGTTGAGGATCGTGATCAGGAAGATCACTACGAAAATAAACGGTACCGAGTAGATCACATCCACAATCCGCATCATCAGAGCGTCGACCCAGCCACCCAAATACCCGGAAATAGCTCCATAGGTTACGCCGATCATCAGAGATACCAGGGTGGCGACCAGGCCCACAGCCAGGGAAACGCGCGAACCCCATAACACACGGGATAGCACATCACGACCGAGAATGTCTGTGCCGCAGATGGAAGGGATACACTTATCACCAAACAGAGCCAGACGGCAACGGATCATTCCTCGTGTGATGACTCCCGGTTCATTCCAGAGTTTAAGAAAGGGATGCGACTTCTCGAGTACCTGCAATTGCTGCTGGAGCTCAGTTTGTTCTGCGCCGCGGCTCTCGGCGATCTGCTGGCGCAGCCTGGCGATACGTTGATCATAAACCGCCAGCGGTTTTTCGAGGTCGAAGTTTACTTTTTCCCAAGAGGGTGCCTGTAATTTTCGATCTTGCGACTGGGGTGACGAAGAGATCCCGATGGATTGGGGCGATTGCAGTGGCAGCAGCGGGGTGAGTAGCGCCACCACTGAGACTCCCACCAGGTAACACAGCGAGACCATAGCCACCGGGTTCTTTTTCAGTCGGCGGCGGGCATCCTGCCAGTGCGAGATGCCCTGTTGGCGGCTGGCTTCTTCGATGTAACCCACGTACGCGTCCAGATCACGGATTTTCCTCGTCGGCTGCGCGGGGTTACCCGTTAGCCGCGGCGCGCCCGCAGGCGTCTGGTCGTGGTGTGAATCGGGGGCAACCATGCGTCACTCCACCTCGACCCGGGGATCGATCATACTGTACGACAAATCGACCAGTGTGTTCATGACAAATAACAAGAAGGTGTAGACCATGACCATTCCCATTGCCAAGGTGTAGTCGCGCTGAGTGGCTGCTTCAATGAAATGGCTGCCCATCCCCGGCAAGGCAAAGATTTGCTCGAGCACCAGCGAGCCGGTCAGAATTCCGGCGGTGGCGGGACCCAGGTAGGAGACGACCGGGAGGATCGCCCCACGCAGCGCGTGGCGAATGACCACTTCGCGGGTGGTTAAACCTTTTGCATAGGCTGTGCGAATGTAGTCCAGGCCGAGAACTTCCAGCATGCCCGTACGCGTCAGACGGGAAATGTAGCCTGCAAAGGGAGCGCCCAAGCAGAGCGCCGGGAGTATGATCTGTCGTAACTCACCCCAGCCAGCGGCCGGGAAAACAGGCCAGAAGAAGACAAACAACACGATCATCAGGCTGGCTAATACAAAGTTCGGTACGGCAATTCCGATGGTGGCTGCGACCATAAAACCGACGTCGTACACGGAATTGCGCAGTACCGCCGAGACCACTCCTGAAACCAGTCCCAGGGAGAGAGCGAAGGTCATGGCCAGGATCCCCAGTGACGCCGATACCGGAAAACCTTGCGCGATGACATCGTTGACGGTGTAGTCTTCGAGTTTATAGCTGGGGCCAAAGTCACAACGCATGGTAGCCCACAAGTGATTCCAGTATTGCTGGATTAGCGGGCGATCCATCTGGTAGCGTTTTTCGATATTCCGTTTGATCGCCGCTGGTAGCTTCTTTTCAGAATCAAACGGTCCGCCGGGAACCGCCCGCATCAAGAAAAAACTGGTCGTAAAGACAACCCACAGGGTGAGCGCCATCCAGCCCAAACGCTTCAACAGAAACCCAATCACGAGGGAGAGACCTTTGAAGAAGATGCGATCATTTCTGGCGACTCAGGATGTGTAGTGGATGGATGTCCTGGATATTCGCAGAAAAACCCTTGATTTGTGGATTGACCATGTTGATCGAAACATAGAAGTAGATAGGAACGATCGGTAATTCTTGCATCAACACGCGTTCTGCCTGGTGCAGGATCTCCATACGTGCCGCTGGATCCGTTTCTGCCTGCGCCGCCTGAATCAACTCGTCATACCGCACGTTACTCCAGTTGGTTTCGTTGTTGGCACCGTCGGTCACGAACATGTCAAGAAACGTATTGGGGTCGGGGTAATCGCCTATCCATCCGCTGCGGGCTACCATGTAATCCCCCTCGGAAAGCGTATCCAGAAAGGTGCCCCACTCCAAGTTTCGCAATTCGGTCTGAATGCCGAGGTTGACATTCCAGTCTTCGCTGATGACTTGTGCGATGTCCCGGTGCGCTTCGCTGGTGTTGTAAACAATTTGAATCTTGGGAATCCCTGAACCGTTCGGAAAACCGGCTTCCGCCAGCAACTTCCGGGCGCGTGCGGGGTTGTACTCACCGCAGAAGGCGGACCGGTATCCACGGATCCCGGGTGGTACGAAACTCTGCGCCGGTTGCTGGCCCGCAGAGGTCACTTTTTCGACAATCCGACGTTTGTCGATAGCCAGGTTGAGGGCTTCCCGAACGAACGCCTTGTCCAGTGGAGGACGATCGACGTTGAGGCGATAAAAATAGACGGTCAGCATGGGGGCCGAGAGAAAATCATTGCGTTTCATCAGTTCTGGAATGACTGGGTTGGGCACCGTCGTGGCCCAGTCGAGTTGTCCGTTCATGAACATATTCAAACTGGTGGTTTCTGATTTGACCGCCATTGCATCGATTGTTTCCAGTTCGACGTTAGCGGCGTCCCAATAGGTTTGACTCTTTTTCAGCCGGACGCGGTCACGAATACGGCGAAACTCCAGCTGGTAGGGGCCGTTGCTGACGAGATTTTCCGGTAGTGTCCAGGCCGGAGTGCCATGTGTTTCGACACATTCTCGACAGACCGGGTACAGCGGATAGAAGGCGACCAGGTCAGGAAAGAAGGGTGTGCGATTGTTGAGTGTGACTACCAGTGTTTGTGGATTGGGGGCGCGAATGTGGACGGTGCGGGAAAAGTCGGGCAGTACGTGGTGCACGCGCTGAACTGCTTCCCCTGCAGTCGTTTTGGCGAGTTCCGGATGCGGGCTGAATGCCTGCAGACGGCCCGGCACGTTCCATTGCACACGACCGTTTTCCGTGGGCTTGACGTCGACCACGTAGATTTGACGCGGCCCGCTGGCGGTTGTCTCCTCCGTACCGCCTTGCGCGCTGTCGCTGGTGGTTACCGTCGCGACGTCGCGTATTTCTCGCAGGAGCCCGTACAGCATGGTGCCACGGGGAAACAGCTGGTTTTGACCGGATGGATGTGGGCGTCGATCGTCGAGTTCGATTTCGACTGGCTGATCGACTTCGAGACGTGATTCGTTGTAGGCTTGGGCACCTTGTATGTAGTAGAGCTGATAGGAATACTTGGACCCCGTTTCGGGGTGCAACGTGCGTCTCCAGGACCAGACGAAATCATCGGCTGTCAAGCGACGGCCATTGGACCAAGCTGCGGTCTCGCGCAGCAGAAAGGTATAAGTCAGGCCATCCTCCGAGACCGTATAGGATTCTGCCACCCCCCGAGTGGTTGGCTTCAGCGGTATGCTGCCAGTTTGGTCCGGTGGTTGGTCTACGGGCAATTGCCGCAGCAGCCCCTCAAACAGGGCGTTGATGATGCGGCCTTCGGGGGCTCCGGTCGCCTTGGCAGGGTCGACCGTCTTGATCTGATCCCCATTGGCGAATGCAAAGTCGGCTTTGGGGAGCGTGCCGAAACTAATGACCCAGGCGACGGCCAGGATACAGGTTGCCACCAGGAACAAGGGGAAAAAGCGGCGCACCTGGTAACTGATCGACATTATTTGGCGTGTTTCCTGACGAAGCTGTGAAAGCCATACATCCGCAGACCGGTCAGAGTGTAACACCTGCTGCCGGTTTTTTCAGCCGAACCGGTTTTTTCAGCTGAAACGGTTTTTTTCAGCTAAGATGGTACACATTACCCCTCCGTGGCTACCGTCAGCCCCACGGAGACAGGGTTTTCGAGCCCGATGCAGGATCGTCGGCAAAAGTCTCCCAAACGGAAAGGGCTGGACGTTAAAACAGGATGTGTGCATATTTAAGGGGTAACCGGAAGGATACGAAGCGCCGATAGTTTGTTACGATTGGTAAAGTGGTTCTGACTGGTTTGTTCATCGACTTGTTGCTTTCGAGGAGCGGATGTCATGCGTTTTATGTTGCCCGTAACGATAATGGCGACGTTGACTGTGATGTTGTGGGCAGATACGACTTCCGCGGGGATCTTCCGACGGTTGTGGGAGCGCCGCAAGGCGGAAATCAGTTCCGAACTTTCCGCGGAGTTGGGTCAGCAGGTTACGGAGGATGTCAGTCAGGCTGCTCAACGGATCGATGACAAACTGAAACAGCAGTTGGCGACCGAGGCCGAGAAACTCTCTAGGGAAGTTGAAGCCAGGATCGCTGACCTGCATCGCCAGGCACTACAACAAATCGCCGCCGAATCGCGGAAGCTCGATGAGAAGGTGACAGCCCACATCGCTCAGATGCGTGTGGCAGCCGATGAGCGGATCGCCACCGTGTCCAAGCGGGTTGATGAACGGGTGGAACGCCAATTGGTGCAGATTCAGGCTGCCGCCGACAACAAAGTGGCAGCGGCGATTGCGCAATTGGGTAGTGACGCGGAGAAGGTTGTCAGCCAATCGGTTGCCAAAGTCAATCAGTCAATTGCCAAGGTGGAACAACAACTGGTGGCGCAGGTTGCCCGGCAAGTTAAGAGTGAAGTAGAAAACGCACTGGCCGAGCAAGCCAAAGAAGAGCCGGCCGCGCCGGCGGATGAGAAGCCACAGGAAGAGGCGGTCGAAACGTCCGCGGTGAGCTTGAAAGAAGAGCAGACCGCGGAAGTCGAGTAATTCCTGGTAGGTCTTGGCAACAGCTGGTGCGTCGGTCTGGGACGTTGCGTTGGCTGTTGAGAGCGCCAGTGTTTCCTGGTGGGACTGCTGATTTACGGCCCTGAGTCGCCCCCGCTGTAGTGACGCATCCAGGTCTGCGGTCGCGGCCAGTCTGTTTGCCCGCTTTGCGCGATTCGGTCTGCAGATTTCAATGGCCCTTGTACCGCGCCCGACGGGGGCCACAAGGCGCCTCGGCTGCGCGTTTGCCCGGGTGCGTTTTCGCAAACTCGGTGCGGGCGAGCAGATTCTGTCGGGAAATCTTGTTACGCTGATTCGTGGTAGGATCCCCTGCGCTGTAGCGGACCGGTCTGGCGGTGTTTTGTGATGGATGTAGCCGCCGGTCAGGTCCAGACCGTCGCGCATTTCTACCACAGCCCGCGAACTACGCGTGCCCACGACTGGTGATGTTATCGTTGCGCCGTGCTGCGGTTTGACATGCCGACTGCTGCGTATTACCGCATCCTCTTTAGTTATGGAGATCGCCGATGTTAAGTGCCGAGTCACGCCATCAGGATTTTCCTGGATTGGAAGCGATGGCGTATCTGAATACCGCGGCCGAAGGCATTCCACCACGGCCCGTGGGCGAAGCCATCGGGCAGTATTTCCAGGACAAACAGCTTGGCATGGATGGGCGGGAGTTGCACTTCGCGCAGTGGGACGCGGCACGGAGTTCGGTGGGTCGCATGTTCGGCCTATCCGCGGACGAAGTCGGCATCTGTTCCTGTTCGTCCGAAGCGTACAACTTGGCCGCCATGGCGCTCAAGTTGCAATCGGGTGATGAGGTGATCATCAATGACCTTGATTTCCCCGCTGGCGCGACGCCTTGGCTCCAGGGCGATTGTGCTGCCACGGTCCGGCTCTGGCAGGCGCGTAACTGGGCATTGCAGCTGGAAGACCTGGCCGCGCTGTTGGGACCGCGAACGCGTCTGGTGACTACTTCCCTGGTCAGTTTCTACAACGGTTTCATGGTGCCGTTGTCAGAACTGGTGGCATTGGTGCGCGAGCGTTCCGATGCGCTGCTGGCAGTTGATGTTACCCAGGCGCTGGGTCGCGTCCCGCTCGATCTGACGGGCGTGGATCTGGTGATCAGCAGTACCCACAAGTGGATTTTATCCAGCCACGGCGGCGGGCTGGTCGGGATTCCGGCAGCCCGGGCTCAGGATTGGGTCGTGCCAGCGGGTGGCTGGTTTAACCAGCCGGATGCCTTTGGCCCGGACCGTTTCCAGCAGGTGGATAACCGGCCTGGCGCGCCCGGCTTCACGGTGGGCATGCCGAATTTCATGGCCGTCTATGCGCTCCAGGCGGCGCTGACGTATCTGGAAAGTGTCGGCGTGGAACAGATCGAACGTGCGGCGCGGCCGCTGGTTGAGACCTGCTGTCAGGGTTTGGCGGAATTACCGGTTGAATTGCTCACGCCGCTGGACCAGGCGACGCTGGCGGGGATCGTCGCCTTTCGCCATCCCCAAGCAGAGCAACTGCAAACCCGCCTGCGCGCCAACAACATTCACGTAATGTGTCAGGCGGGGCGGATGCGGATCGCCTTGCATGGTTACAACACGCCGGACGATGTCGATAAGTTGCTCACGACACTCAAGACGGCGTTGGCCGAGCTTACCTGACGCTGTGTTTGCTGTGGCGATCATTCGCTGCCGCCGGCGGCCGGTTCGGGAGGCGCTTCGACCAGTTGTCGCGGTGAGCGATTGAAGAACGCGAAAATCTCGCGGAAGTAGCGAAAGGCGATGAAGAGGTGGTCGCCGCCCCGGACTTCGATGTACTGGTGCGTGATTTTTAGGGATTCCATTTGCCGGATCAGGCGGCGCGTGCCGGCCACGGGGACGAGGATATCGCGATCGCCTTGAATCACCAGAGAGGGGATGTGCCTGGCGTTTTCCAGAGGGTGGGTTTTCCCCATCAGGGCTGGCGCGATCGTGGCGGTCGCTGCCCAGATCCGCGGATATTTGGTGGCCAGGTAGACGGCGCCGCCGCCTCCCATCGAATGGCCCAGCAGGTAGATGCGGTTGGGGTCGATGCGAAATTCCCGGCGCACCAAGGCCAGGACATTCATCACATCGCGTTCACTCAGTGCCCCCAGGTTCCGCGGGTCTGTACGCAAGCCGGCCCCGGGCAGTCGGTTGTCAGCGCCCTGGCTGCCGTACCAGCCGCGCGTGTTGTAACCCATTGGGGCGACGATCAAGTAGCCGTGTTTCTCGGCGGCTGCGGTGAAACCGGGGTAGCGAACGATTTGCTGTGGATTGCTGAGAAAGCCATGTAACGCGACGATCAGGGGAGCGCCGCTGGCGGGGGCAGGGCGTCTGGGGACGTACAAGGCGTACTCCATTTGCCGGCCGGCGGCTTGAAAATCATACGTACGACGGAGCACTTGCCCCCGGGGGGCTTCGGCGTTGGCGTTCGGCACCCCGATCAGCAACAGTACCAGCGCTACGCACGGAGATCGTAGCCAGAATCGCCGGAGAGCGAGGCCCGTGGCCGGATTTCCGCTGGTGCGTGGTTGCTTTGTTGGTCGCGGGGTCATGTTACGCCTCCATCGATGGGGCGTGGCATTTCTTCGGTGAATGTGCCACGTGGGTCGAGAAAGATCCAGCAGAGGGAAGCTGCCAGGTAGATCCCCGCGAACAGGAACAGCACCAGGTTCCAGTTGTCCGACAAGGCGACCAGCCAGCCGACCACACTCGGACAGATTGCAGCACCCAGGTTGCCCGCCATGTTCATGGCGCCGAACAAGGGGGCCGTATTAGGTCCCGCCTTATCAATCATCACAACGTAGGCGGAGGGACCACCCAGCTGGGCCAGGAAAATGCCCCAGCTGATGAGTACGACGGCGGAGATGGCACCGTTGATGAAGTAGGCCAGGAAAATACAGGCTCCACAGCTGGCCAGCGAAAATATGGGGGGCAGCTGACGGCTAATCCGCAGGCTACCCGTGCGGTTGTAGAGGAAATCAATCCAGGCGCCACCGCACATCCCGCCCACGACTACGGCCAATAGGGGCAGCGCGGTCAGCGCGCCCGACATGGCGGTACTGACCCCCCGCGTCTCTTTGAGAAAGGTGGGGAACCAGGTGGCGAAAAAGATGTATCCGGCGGCGCGAAAGAACTGCTGACTGAACAGCATCCAGATGTCGAGCCGTAGCAGCATCATGATCCAACCGATGCAATCAGGTGTGGCCGTTGAGCGGACTTCCTGCTTGTCGCCGATGCAGCTGAGTTCAGCTGAATTGACGCTGCGATGGCTGCGCGGATCATCACGAAACCAGTAGCCGAAACAGACTGCCCAGAGCAAGCCCGGCAGGGCGAACAGGATGAAGACCGACTGCCAGGAAATTGGCGCTATCTCCAACCCCTTCCAGGCAAATCCGCTGATGGCCAGGCCCGTCAGGAAGCTACCCAGCGCACCTCCCAGTGACATGAAACTTCCCAGCAGGCCACTGGCCAACGCCCGGCGCGAGGTGGGCAGCCAAGTCGCCAGAATGGCCGCTGAGCAGGGAAAAATACCTGCCTGTGCCATCCCGAAGATCGTTTGGACCACGATCAGGGACCAGAACCCGCTGGTCAGGGTGAACGCCAGGCAGCAGAGTGACCACAGGGTGGCGTACAGGGAGAGGGCGCGGCGGGGTCCGATGCGTTGCCCGAGCAAACCAGCAGGGATCTGCCACAACGCGTAACCCCAGAAAAAGGCGCTCATGGCGGTCGCCATTTGTGCCAGCGAGAGCCCCAGTTCCGCGCGGACGACGGCTGCGGACACCCCCAGACAGCTGCGGCCGGTGTAGGCGATCGCCGCCGCCAGGCAGAGGGTTGCCAGGACCTGGTAGCGGACCCAGGTGGCGCGCCCGAGAATCGGCATGGCGTTGTCCCTGGTTTCAGTGGACATCGTGATGGCCTGTTGCTACGCGTGTTGGTTTTGGTGATTCGTTGCACCCATTTCCGTTCCCCTGGGTTGCCGCATTGTGGTCTTTGACCGGTGTATCGACCTGACGTGCTGCCGGTGGTGCCGAAGGCACTCCTCTGATTGTCACAATCTGTCAAACCTGGAAAACGACAACATTCGCTGTGGTTGTTTCGGGTCTTAGAATCCAGCGGCTCGGGGCCGTGGAGGCCTGTTTTCACGAACTGTTCCCGGGTTTCTCTGTGGCTCGTGGGAAGGGGTCGTCGATGATGTCAACCGGACATCAGGCCTCCGGACTTCTGCTGATGGGGTTAGCATGGTTTGGCTCGTACTTGCTTCTGCGTTGTTGGCCACCCGACATAAATTGCCACAACTGTGGCGGTCGCCACGCAGATGATGGTGACGCTTCATGCGCAGCTGCGGTGTGATTCAGGTGTTGTGCAGTCAAGGTGTCCGTCACGCTTTGTTGTCGACGGGCATGACGGTGCCGCCTGGCACTTCAGTTTACAGGTCTTCTTGCAGCAAACGTGCCAGCCGGAAGCCGGCTTGGGCGGCCCGCTGTCGGGCGTGACCGGCCAATTCACGGTAATAGGTCTCTGGTAAGGCGATCTTTTTCAGCTTGGCGTCAGGTGTTTGCTCGGCGCCACGTACGGCCGTGAGGATTTTCTCGTGGTAGGCGACTTGCGTCGCCAGTTGCTGGCTTTCGGCGACCCACTGGGAAGGGTCCAGCAACGCTACCGTTGCTTGGGCCTTCGCGGCGGCTTTTTCATCACGAACGATTTCTGTGGCCCGGTTCTGAACCTGGCGTGTGAGTTTGCGCGAGTTGCCCAGCGCGCTGTCCCACGCCTGGTGCAGATTACGGATGCGGACCAGGGGAATCCCGTTTCCTCCGCGGTCACCTTTCTGGAAACGTGCTGGCGTAAATAAGGCCGTGGAGTGACACGGTTGATGGACATCGCCGACGAGATGAAACAGCCAGGCGACGGAGAGCGATTTTTGCAGGTCGGTGGCATCTTCTTGCTGCAACGTTTTTCGGCAGAGTTTGATGGCCTGAATCACATTCAGACTAGCGGTGTCCAGATCGGCGTCACTCGGCAATTCGCTGTTTCGGTTGACTGGCAGGTTGGCGTTCAGCTTCTGCTTGTCGGCATCCGACAGGAACAGGGGTAGGTTGACGTAATGCCAGGTCGGACGATCCCACTCCGTGCGACGAATCCGGTCAGCCCAGACACCTGCCTGGGCAAAGACCCAACGGTCACGCTGTTCGGCTCCACCTTGCAAGTCTTTGGGCGGGGCAAAGTAGCGTTCCTGTTGTGGGTGCTGGCGGAGCAGGTGTACCACTTGTGCACGGGTTTCTGGGTCCATTTTCTGATACGCGATCAAAGCCACGATGAAATGGCCCGCGTCCCACCAGGCCGCGACGGGCGTCATGGTTTGCAGGAGCAGCAGCAGCGAAAAGATCAGGCAACGAAGTTGGCAGGCACGGCGCACGAGAGACGCTCCGACTAAGAAGGGATCCGAGAAGAGACCGATCACGGGCAATTATTGTATCCTGCCTGATTGGCTGTGGCACGCCGTAGCCCGCCCAAGACGGTTGTCCGCTTCTTCGGTGAGGTTATCAGACCGGTCAGCGCCCCGGAGTGACGATGGCGCAGGTCAGTCGCTACACTAGATGGTATTGGGCGCTATACGTCGTCCCCTACAAGGACGCACAAAAGGCCACACAATCGTATGTAAGTATGGTAATGAGATGTGAGCTGGCCTATTTTGCCCCGGTAGCTCAGTCGGATAGAGCAACGGTTTCCTAAACCGTAGGTCGGAGGTTCGAATCCTCTCCGGGGTACTCCCCTTTCGTCAAATCGATTTGCAAATG
>PAQH01000101.1 GCA_002709225.1 Planctomycetaceae bacterium | reverse complement strand
TCCATTGATGTCTCGATCTGAAAGTATAATTGAATCTGAAGAGATCGTTGGTTGTACCTGAGGTTCTGTTTGGCGTAGCAGCGGGATATGAGTCGGCCCACCATGACCAGCGCTTGATAGCGGTCCGCCAACTCGCAAATTGCCGGCAAGTTCGCCAATGAACCATCCATCGAAAATACGCCATCCGTCGCAATCAGCCGACGCCGGGCCCCCTGCGCCTCGCGCAATTTTGCTTCGAGATCTTGCATGTCGTTGTTGTCGTAACGAAAACGTCGCGCTTTACACAGACGAATTCCGTCGATGATGCTGGCGTGATTGAGCGCATCGGAAATAACAGCGTCCTGGTCGGAGAGAAGCGTCTCAAACAATCCACCGTTGGCATCAAAACAGGACGTGTAAAGAATCGTGTCCTCGGTGCCTAGAAACGCACTGAGGCTCGCCTCCAAGTCACGGTGAATCTGCTGCGTCCCACAAATAAAACGCACTGATGACAGGCCATAACCCCAGCGATCAAGCGCGGCATGTGCCGCGGCAACGACTTCGGGATGCTCGGCCAGACCGAGGTAATTGTTGGCGCAAAAATTGAGTACCTGCTGCCCCCCAGCGACCTCGATCTGCGCACCCTGGGCCGTCGTAATCACCCGTTCAGCCTTGTAGAGTCCTTCCGAGCGAATTTCCTTCAACGTCTCGGCCAGGCCCTGTTGGATATCACCGTACATCAATTCCTCCCTGCGATCCTCGGTGTCGGTCGAACAGAACACGAGTATCATACCAACTGCGACCCATCATAGTGGCACGAGCAGCGTCGCCTAAGCAACAATCGCATACCAACAATTCGTATTCTTCTCGCTAACCTCTGGAGAACGAAAGGTGGTCCAGACCCCGCCCCTGAAAATAGGACTGATCGGATACGGCTTGTTCGGCCAGCACTACGCCCGCAGCATCGACGCCTCGTCACTGACTTCGCTGGCGGCTGTCGCAGCCCAGTCGGCCGCCAGCCGAGACGCCGCCCGGCGAGCACATCCAGATACCGACATCTATAGCGATTGGCGCCGCATTACGGAGCGCGAAGACATCGAATTGGTCGCTGTCGTCGTTCCCAATCACCTCCACTTTGAAATGGGGTTTGCCGTATTACAGGCCAACAAACACTTATTGATGGAAAAACCATTGTCCCTGCAAGTCGACCAGTGCGACCAGCTGGTTGCGCTGGCTCACGCATCTCAAAAAATTCTGGCGGTCGGCCATGAACTCCGTCTCTCACCGCTCTGGGGCCGCGTCAAAGCACTGATTGATGCAGGAGAAATCGGACAACCACGCCACGTCCTAATTGAACTGGCGCGGTTTCCCTATCGCCCCGGGTCGACGGGTTGGCGTCATGATCAGCAGCGCGTTGGCAACTGGATACTGGAAGAACCGATTCACTTCTTTGATCTGGCTCGCTGGTACCTTTCGTCGGCCGGCGAGCCGGTATCCGTGTTCGCCCAGGCAAATTCAGCCGGCGATGCTGCACTTGATATGTCCGATCACTTTTCCGCAATCGTCACTTTTGCCGATGGTAGTTATGCTGTGGTTTCACAGACACTCTCGTCTTTCGGACACCATCAGAGTGCCAAAATCAGCGGCAGCCAGGGAACCATACAGGCCACTTGGGGCGCCGCGGACGCACGCAGCGACGAATCCGTCTACGACTTGAGATACGGGCTGGGAAACCGGATCTGTGAAGTGCCCCTCACCGGCCATCCGGGCGAATTACGTGAACTCGCGGATGAAATCGAGTCCGTGGTGCATTCGATTCAAAACCAAACCCCCGTCTTCTGCGATGGCGAGGATGGACGCTGGTCGGTCCGACTTTGCCAGGCGGCCCGCGAATCGATCGCGTCCGGATTGCCAGTCCACCTGCAGGCACTTCCCGACCGGGAACCCGTGCGCCCCGTCTCAACCTGATGTTTCGGCCACGGCCCGATGCTCCGGCAAGTTCGGTTCCGGCAAATACGCCAGGCAGCGGTCGGCTAGCCAAGCAACTCGTAAATCACGCGACCACCGACATCGGTCAAGCGAAAATCACGACCCGCATAACGGTAGGTGAGACGTTTGTGATCAAAACCCAGCAGATGCAGCATAGTGGCGTGCAGATCGTGGACGTGGACCGGATTTTCCGTAGCCCGAAACCCAAACTCATCGGTCGCTCCGTAGACCGTGCCCCCCCTGACTCCACCGCCGGCCAACCAGCAAGTGAAGCCGTAGTGATTGTGGTCACGACCATTGAGCGCTGGCATTTCAGCGGTTGGAGTCCGACCAAATTCACCACCCCACAACACGAGCGTGCTTTCAAACAATCCGCGTTGTTTGAGATCCGTCAGAAATGCGCTGATGGGACCATCCCATTGACCAGCCAGTTCACGATGCCGCTTCTCCAATCCATCGTGCGTGTCCCATGGCTGGCCGGCACCTGACCAGACTTGGATGAAGCGAACTCCCCGTTCCAATAAACGCCGCGTGATCAGCAGCTGGCGCCCATGCAGTGAGTCCCCGTAAAGCTCTCGTGCGGACTGGGTTTCTCTGCCCAAATCAAACGCCTCGGAAGCCTCGCTCTGCATACGGAATGCAAGCTCAAACGTCTGTATCCTCGCATCGAGCGCCGCATCGTCCTGACGTTTCCGCAAGTGCAATTCATTCAGGGCGCGCAACAGACGCATTTGCTTTGCCTGTTCGCTACGTGATTGGCCGCCATTGCGGATATTAGCGATCAACTTCTCCAGCTCGGTGTGTTTGGTATCAATGTAGGTCCCCTGGTAGGCGCCTGGCAGAAATGCCGATCGCCAGTTGCGAGTCGCTACGATGGGATAGCCCCCCGGACACATGGCAATGAAACCAGGAAGGCTGCGGTTTTCGCTCCCCAACCCATAATTGACCCAGGCCCCCATCGAAGGGCGTGGCAAATTTCCATCACCGCAATTCATCAACATCAACGAGGGTTCGTGATTAGGGACCTCGGCGTGCATCGAACGAATAATCGCCATGTCGTCGATGTGCCGGGCCGTTTGCGCGAACAGGTCACTCACTTCGATGCCAGATTCCCCTCGGGGCCGAAACAGGTAGGGTGACCGCATCGCCCCCCCTGTCCGTCGCTCGGTGCGAAGGTTTGCCGACTCCAACGAACGACCGTGCCACTTCGCCAACGCTGGCTTGGGATCAAACGTATCGACTTGGGAGGGGCCACCGTTCATAAAGAGGTGAACCACCTGCCGGGCCGGTGCTGCGAAGTGTGGCGCACGCGGCTGCAGCGCGTCACGCGGGGATCCGACGCCCTTCTCTTCCGCCAACATCGTCGACAGGGCCAAAGCACCCAATCCAGTACCGCTGCGGCGGAGCAGTTCTCGCCGTGTCCAGGTCACCGGTGCGTTCAGCAGATGTCGGTTGGTTGCGGACTCGTTCATCGACACACCTCGCCGTCATTCAGTCCAGAAAGACAAATTCGTTACCCATCAGTAATGCCTGCGCATAACGCGTCCATTGTTCGAGACTCACATCCTCTCCCAGGAACTCCTCGGCCAGTTGAATCTCCTGAGAACTCGCTGCGCGCGAAAACAGTAAGGCGTAAAGGCGCTGCAATCGTTCCTTAATCAACGAGGCATCAACCACTTCCACACGTTGCACCAGGCGACGGGCCACCTCCTCCACAAACGCGTTATTCATCAAATAAAGTGATTGCGGGGCCACCGTGGTTGTCTCTCGCTGACCACTTGTCGCTGCTGGGTTTGGGAAATCAAAAGTCGTCAACAACGGGTCTACATCCATGCGGTTGATAAACCCGTAAAGCGTTCGACGGGGAACAAATCCTGGCTTTAACAACTCGATCGCAGGGCCACCCATCCGCAAATCGAGGCCGCTGGACACGGCAATGAGCGAGTCCCGGGTCGCTTCAAAACCCAAACGACGACGATTCATCTTCCATAGCAACCGATTCTCTGGGTCTAGCTGCGCGGCTGCTGGCCGGTCATCGCTCGCCTGCAAATAAGTCGCGGAACTGAGAATCTGACGATGCAACCGCTTGATCGACCAACCACCGCGCACGAATTGTGTCGCCAAGAAGTCCAACAACTCCGGGTGGGATGGCGGCGTGCTACGCGTGCCAAAGTCACTTGCCGTGGTGACCAACCCCTGGCCAAAGTGGTGCTGCCACATTCGGTTGACCAGCACCCGGGCCGTCAGAGGGTTGCTCTTGGCGACGATCGCTTCGGCGAGTTCTTTCCGCCCACTCCCCTGTTTGAATGTCTGGCCGTCTGGTGCCAGAAACTCCAGGAATCGACGCGGCACCGGCTTTCCCACACGATGGGGGTTTCCACGCTGGAAAATCCGTGGCTGGAAAGGGCGTTCCCGGTCCAACAGCACCATCGCTCGGGGAGGAGCACCTTCTCCTTTTCGAGACCATTCCTCGACAGCCTTGAGGCGTTTCTTGTATTCCCCTTGAGTGCCGCGATCAGGAAATAACGTGATAAATCCCCAACCAAAGATGGGCGGAACCATCACCGGCGAGTGCTTTCCATAAAGCTCGTGACGGACTTGCTCCGCATGCGGTTCGGGCAGAGCAGCAGGTAGTGGCCGCTCCGCGGCCATCGCCTGCTCTAATTCGTTCTGCCACTGCTCGTTGATCTGTTTGAACAAGCGACCATACGACCTGGCGACTCCCTCCATCGACGCGGGCGTGGGGGCGAGCACTGCCAGGACAAGCGGGTTGACCGACGTCCCGCCCGGGGCACCCCTCCAGCCTGCCAGCAGCGCGGCCGCCGCACTAGAAAACTCCGCCTCCGGCAATTCGGAGAGCGCCTGCCAAGGATGCCAAACGGGATGGGCGTGTTGAATTGTTTTTCCGAGGTATGACTGCCAGCGCAGCAACATGGCGGGGTTGATTGCCCCGGTGTCGGTAAGCAACATGAAATTGTCTGTCGGTGGCTGCCCGCGTGTTTTGTGCACCGCGATCAGGTACTCGTCCATGCGCTGCCGCGTCGTGGTTACCAGATCGCGGTGCTTGCGCTCGACAAATTCCCGCAATTGCTGGTCCCGACTCTCCATTTCCGCCTTGAATTTTTCATACTCCGCGGTTTGCGGAGGTGGTTCAAATAAAGGGGGCGTGGTCGGTTCGTAGGAACTGCGGAAAACGCCGTAAAGTGAGTAGTAATCGGCCTGGGAAATTGGATCGTATTTGTGGTCGTGGCATCTCGAACAGGTCACTGTCAGCCCCAATAAACCACGCGTTACCACGTCGATACGGTCATCGACAATGTCGTGGATGTTATTCATGAAATGACCACCGAGCGTCAGAAACCCCATCGCCGTCAGCGGCCGGCGGTCCGACCCCAAATCGAGTTGATCGGCCGCCAATTGCTGCCGCACAAATTGGTCGTAGGGTAGATCCCGATTAAACGCGTCGACGACGTAGTCGCGGTAGGTGTAGGCCCAGGGAAACGACTGGTCTTCGAAAAATACGTAGCCCTTGTTGTCGGCATAGCGAGCCACATCGAGCCAGTGCCGGGCCCAGCGTTCACCGTATTGCGGAGAAGCCAGCCAGCGGTCAACAAGTCGCGACAGCCGATCGGGACGCGGATCGTTCACCAGGTCTTCGACTTGCGCGGGAGTGGGCGGCAGGCCTAACAGGTCGAACGACAGCCGTCGCACCAGCGTCCGGGGCTCAGCGTGTTGTGAAGGCTGCAGACCGCGCCCCTGTTGTCGCCACTGCACAAACCGATCGATCGGACTACGCGACCAGTCTCCGGCAACCTCCCGGGGCGGAACCGTTGAACGTACCTGCTGAAAAGCCCAGTGCCAACGAACCGCGGAATCCGCGGAAAGACGTTCACCGTCCACCGCGGGCCAAACCGCCCCCTCCTGGATCCAGCGCTGGAGCGCCGCCACCGCGTCGGGCGGTAACGGCCCATCCGGAGGCATCTTCAATTCGCCCTGGTAAGTCACCGCCTGCACCAATAGGCTCTCCTTCGGCAGACCGGGTCGGGCCGCGACACCGCGGTCGCCACCTCGCAAAAGCGCTGCGCGGGAATCGAGTCGCAGTCCACCTTTTTGCTGCCGAGCACCATGACAGGAAATACAGTGTGCGGCCAGTACTGGACGGACTCGACGTTCAAAAAACTCATCGTCTGCAGCAGCCGAAAACGATGTGGCCATCCCGACGAACCAGGTCAGACACAGCGACATAAGTAAGGTAAGCGGCCGTACACAGATCATCTTGGTGCCAAAATCCTGAAATCGAAACACTCGGGCCGGAAAAACGAACCCAATCCCTGGCGCCACTGCGCAGGTACGCTGCGCAGGTACGCTGGTTACCACGGAACACCGAGACGTGCCACCACGAAACCCACCACCTCGGTTCATTCCGCCGACGGTCGCCACGCCGATTCACTCTACGCGGATCGGGCTCGTCTGTCGAGCATCGTCCACGCAGCCGGTAAGCGCACTGTCGATCAACTCCAGACCCTGGCGTACCACGCTACTGCGCCAATACCGGCTACCAGGGCAAAAACACTCCAACAACTCGTCGCGGACGGCCCGCCCCTGGTCGCGTGGCTCCCGGGCCGCATGGTAAACACGATTCTCAGCCCGCAGAGCTCCCAATACACGAATCGGGGAATACGTTCCGAATTCGGCAACCAAGCCTCGATAATCGCAGTCACCGGAAAACTGGTTGAACCATCCGATCAATGTCCCCCGAACAGGATAGCTTACCCGCCTCTCAGCCCCCGCCCCATCCAGCAGTGAAACGCCGAATAACTCGGCGCACCACGGTCGCAATCGCGTTTCATCCACCGGCATCAGCAAACGGCAATGCCCCCACCGACCCAACCCGCTGTGCAAATCGAGATGTATGACACGGGCCGCTGTCCCCACCCAGTCAGCGCTCTGCTGGCGCACCACGCGCGCGGTCGCCGCCGGCTGCAGGCCGCCGAAAAACAAGCCGCGAGGGAACTCATACTGTCCACCGGCAATCGCTTCCTTCAGGGCGGAAATCCCTCGCCGCAAGATCCAGCGGACGGCTGTGAGCCGATAACAGTCCCAGTGTCCAGGCAGGCCTGTCGGATTGAGAAAAGGGGCCAATTCCCGGTATCCCTGTGGTGCGCCCGCGTAGGCCTCAGCCGGCAACAGAAAATTGCGATTGAGATCAATGTTGTCGGTGTCGACACGGCGTCCCCAGGAAAATCCATACGGGTTGAGCGCATGGATGAGCACCACTTCCAGTGCGTTGTCTTCCAGAAACTCGCGCCGTTGGGAGGTGATCGACTGCAACCACGCTTGCTGAATCGCCGACCCCATGAATCCCTCGACACCGTGTAGGCCGCTGGAAACCAGGACCCTGCGCGAAGCCGTCCGTGGGCCAATGCGCGCCACATCAATGACCAACCGCTCGCCACGGGCCCCGCGGCCCGGCAACTCATACTCCGCCAATCGGCCTTCGCACCGTTGGGACGCAGCGCAAAACTCATCCCGCGCCCGCTGATAATCGCGAGGATAACAACGGATTGCAAAGCCCGTGTCACAAGGCGGCCGAGCGCAAGCGGAAGAGACAGCCATGACGACATCAAGCCTCTCTATCCCTGTTGGTCCAACTCTTCCTGCCGCGGTACCACGTAAGAGTCAATCACGCGTGAATTCGCTCCCAACCCACCACCTTGACGAGGCATCTCGTCAACTTGAAAACGGCGTGCAATACGAGCAGCCGCCAGCGCCCGATACCAACGTCGACACCATGGCACCAACAGCGAGAAACCGAATGCGTCCGTCAGCACGCCGGGGGTGACCAGTAGTATGCCCGCGACGAGAATCATCACCGCATCCAAAATGGCATCGGTAACACCGCGCCGTGTGGCGATTTGTTGCTTGAGGTTTTGAAGTGCCCGCAAACCCTGCGAACGCGTCATGACGGTCCCCAGAACGCCGGTAAAAACCACAAGCAGAATGGTAAACTGGATCGAAGTCCATTCGGCGAGCTGCAGAAACAGCCACAACTCGACCAGCGGAACCAACGTAAATAGGATGAGTAAACGAAGTATCACAGTGCGCCGACCATTTTTTCGATTGTTGGTGAGGACCCTCGCCGCCGTCGGAGCAGACGTCAACATCCCGCTCAGCAAAGCTGCCAGCCGTTCACGACCTGGACCAGTCTAGCATAGGGGCAAACTGGCCGGCTGCCCAGAATGCGCTCTCCTAGGAGGCCTTCCTGTCCCCTGCCCTCGTCGACGACAATGTGACCCGTCGGCTTGGATCTGAGAGCCTTTGCCGGCCATAATACAAGCTTGGCGTTGGCCCCGGGCCAAACCGCATCGGACGGCCCGCCGGCTCTTTTCCAGACTTGCGGGGCAATGGGCTTCCGACCACCTCAACACGACCGATCCCATGCGCATGCTTCCCACGCCACCTGCTCCGTGTATTGTCTTGGTCTGCGGTCTGCTGCTATCGCACTTCGTTGCCGCTCGGGGTGCGGACGACGCTCCGGCAAGCGCAGCGCACTGGTCTTTCCAACCCATTCGCGCACGACTCCGCGACTGGCCACAATCGACGCGCCCCGTCGCTTCGCCCATCGATCAGTTCCTGCTGGCCAAACTGCAGCACGAACAGGTAGTCCCCTCGCCGGTGGCCGCCGCCGCGACACTCATCAAACGCCTTCATTTGGACCTTGTCGGTCTCCTGCCAACACCGGAAGAAAGTCAGCGATTCGTGATTGCCGTGGCCCCGGACCGAGCAGCGCGTGCGGTAGATCGCCTGCTCGCTTCGCCGGCATATGGCGAACGCTGGGCGCGCCCCTGGCTCGACCTGTGTCACTACGCCGACAGTGACGGGTACCTGACGGACCAGCGACGCCCAGTCGCCTGGCGGTACCGCGACTGGCTCGTAGGCGCCCTCAACCAAGATCTGCCGTTTGATCAATTCACGATTCGCCAATTGGCAGGCGACTTACTACCCGATGCCACGCAGGACCAAAAGTTGGCTACCGGGTTCCTCCGGCAAACCCTCAGCAACCGCGAAGGAGGCGCCGACCTGGAGGAGTTCCGCGTACTGCAGGTTGTCGACCGCACCGAAATGGTCAGCACAATCTGGCTCGGCATGACCATCGGCTGTGCACGCTGCCATGACCACAAGTACGACCCGGTGAGTCAACGTGAGTTCTACCAACTCTACGCATTTCTCGATGGTGCTGACGAAGTCAATATCGACGCCCCGCTCCCGCGAGAACGCGCAACCTACCAACGCACCTACCCTGAGTACGCGAAGAAAAGACAAGCGCGGATTGCGCCGCATCAACCCGCGCTCTATGACCTGATGCGCAAGTGGGAACTCCGGCTGCTGCAAGCCATGCGGCACCCTGGGGAGGATGCCCATTGGGATCGCCAATGGGAGCTTCTCGGACTCATTTGGGGCGGGGGCCTGGGAGAAGGCCAACTCGAAGGAACACAAATTGCCCAACTCCAACCCGCGCAGCGTACATTTCGCCAACAACAAGACTTGCTCGATTATTTCCTGGGCCACACGGGCGGTATTGATCCCGCTGCCGCTTCCCAGCTGAAACTCGATGCTCTGCGGGGAGATCTCGCTCAACTGAAGCAGGAATTCTTGCGTGCCACTCGCGCCCCAACGATGCGTGCCACACAGGTTCCCCGCAGCAGCTACCTACACGTGGCTGGCGACTTTCGTGAGCGGGGGCCCACCGTATTTCCCGCCACACCGCAGTGCCTCAGCGTGGGCGAAGGGGCACTCAAACCTGTCCGGTCGACGGGCAACCCGCGGCGCGATCGCCTTCGGCTGGCGCGCTGGCTGGTGGATCCCCAAAACCCACTGCCAGCGCGAGTCACCGTCAATCGCGCTTGGCAACAGTTTTTTGGCAATGGGCTGGTCCTGACTACCGAGGACTTCGGCGTCCAGGGCGAACGCCCCTCCCATCCCGCCCTGCTGGACTGGCTGGCCGGAGAATTCATGCGCCGCCAGTGGAGCTTCAAGCAACTGCACCGCCAGATCGTCAGTTCGGATGCCTACCAACGGTCGTCTCATCCGCGGCCGGAACTCGCAACGCGAGACCCGGAGAATCGTTGGCTGGCGCGACAAAACGCGTTACGTGTGCCCGCCGAAACCGTGCGCGACATCACGCTCACCGCGAGCGGTCAGCTCACGTTTGTAGTGGGGGGGCCCAGTGTCTTTCCACCACAACCCGAACGCGTCATCAAGGAAGCTTTTGGAAACCACCCTTGGCAAGTCAGTACCGGTGCCCATCGTCACCGTCGCAGCCTGTACACGTTTGTACAACGCACCGCCCCCTTCGCCCAATCAACGATCTTCGATGCCCCCAATCCGAATGAAACCTGTACCCGCCGAGAACGTTCCAACACACCCCTGCAAGCCCTTGTCTTACTGAATGATGCAACCTTTTTGGATGCGGCCAAAGCTCTCGCGCAACGCATCGTCGAAGGCACCACCGGGGAGTTCCCGGTACGGCTCCGTTTCGCTTACTCCATCTGTCTGGCGCGTCGTCCAACCGTCCCGGAACAGCAACGACTCGCATTCTACTTGAAGGAATTTCGCAGCCAACTGCGAAAAGACCCTCAGGCCGTCGACCAGCTCACCGACACGATGGTCCTGAAAGAGACCAAGGCGCTCGACGCCGCTTCGTGGGTTGGCCTGGCGAGCGTGTTGTTGAATCTGCACGAGTTTATTACACGCGAGTGACCACTCTCATGTCCCATCAGCTACCATCTGACCACGTTTCTCGCCGTCATTTTCTGCACAAAAGTGCGGGTGGGATCGGAGCGATCGCTCTGGCAGATCTGCTCAGCGATGACACCAGAGGAGAGGCCCAAAGAGGAAAGGCCCAAAGAGAAAAGGTACATCCCGCCGACCCGCTCCAGCCTCGACCGCCTCACTTCCGGCCGCTCGCCAAACGTGTAATTTTCCTGACGATGGCCGGCGCGCCCAGCCAGCTGGATTTGTTTACACCCAAACCAGTTATGCGAAAACACCACGGCGAGCGTTTGCCAGAATCGATACTCGGCAATCTGGACGATGCCTTGATCAAAGGCAGCGCCCGCGTATTCGCCTCCCCACGCCACTTTCAGCGCTACGGCGAATGCGGCATGGAGTTTTCGGATTACCTGCCCCACCTGGCGGGCTGCGCGGATGACCTGTGCATGCTCCGTTCCATGACCACCGACGTCTCCAATCACCACCCCGCGCAACTGGTCCTGAACTGCGGCGTGCCGCGGTTTGGGTTACCCAGTATGGGGTCCTGGATCACCTACGGACTCGGCAGCGAGTCACGCAACCTGCCAGCCTACGCGGTCCTGCTGTCGAACAACGGTCCAGGTGATCTCGGTGGGACGGCACTCTGGGGAAATGCCTTTCTGCCGGCATCCTATCGAGGTGTCACTTTTCGCAGCCGCGGGGAACCCATCCTGCACCTGACTTCTCCACAGGGTATTTCCCGGGCAGGCCAACGTGCCCGCATTGCGGCCGTCGCCGATCTCAACAGCCTGCATTTACAGGACCGTCCCAGCGAAGCCATCGCTTCTCGAACCGCCGCCTACGAGCTTGCTTTTCGCATGCAAATTGCCGCGCCCGAGATGATCGATTTCTCTGATGAAACCACCCGCACACTCGATCACTATGGCATAACGCAAAAAACAACCAACTGGTTCGGGAGCAATTGCCTGCTGGCACGCCGTATGGTCGAACGTGGTGTTCGATTCATCCAACTGTACCACTACACCTGGGATGATCACTCACAACTCAACAAGCGGCTCCAAACCAACTGCAAGATGACCGACCAACCCGCTGCCGCACTCATCCAAGACCTCAAGCAACGTGGGCTATTGGAAGACACCTTAGTCATTTGGGGTGGTGAATTCGGCCGCACACCGATGAATGAAGTCCGCCGCGGCAACACGCCGGGGCAAGAAGGACGGGACCATCATCCGTTCGGTTTTACTATGCTGATGGCGGGCGGTGGAGCCAAGCCTGGCTTCGTGCTCGGGAACACCGACGACTTCGGTTATCACGCGATTGAACAACCGCTTCACATTCACGACCTGCAGGCCACCATCCTTCACTGTTTGGGACTGGATCACCAACAACTCACTTATCGCCATCAGGGGCGCGACTTCCGTTTGACCGATGTCGCTGGAGAAGTCATTCACGACGCCCTCCAACACACCGCCTGAACGAATTCACCGTGTGTCCGACCGGGCCGAGCTGATCTTCCAAAAAGGCCAACCATTGGTCGGTACAGGCGGCCAGTGAAGACGACGGGCAAAATCGACGATCTGCGTCACATCTTCGGCAAGTAACAGGCGTTCATTCGCCAGGACAGTCGCAGCGCGACCGATCTGCTCCACATACACGCTGTGACTGGCGTAGCGTTCCTCGATTGATTTCCGCGGGTCGTGATGCTGCAGTCGCTCTGTTTTCAGAGTCGCAAAAGGCCAAAACGACGACTCGAACGCCTTCAAGTACCCTGCACCTCCAATCCTGGAATGGCGAGGATTGAAGCCCTGGTAGGTCCCCAGCGGAACCGACAACTGAGGCAGCTGTATTCCACCCTGCGGATTGCCGTCACGATCAACCGCCGGAACGAGCGTGTTCATCCGCGACCCGAACTGGCGAGGAGGCACAAAATCTTGGATACCGGCTGTCCAGAAACGCGGCCCGTAGTCGATTCGAGGTGGCCTCAAATTCACGCCTGGGTGCCGTGGTGCGGGGTATTCAAACCCGCCAATCTGGCGGGCGGGAATCGCTGGAAATGTTTCGCGGTGCTGCTGCGCCGTGACCAATTCTCCCCTCTCGATACGAGGCACACGACTGGCTGGCGGCAGCACCTGGCGACTCACCCAGTCATCGAGTGCCACGAGTAGCGCGCGCCCCACCGGACGTGGGTCCAGCTGGTTGAATGCATGCTGTGACCCCCGCGCAAACCTCCGACTGCCACGGCCAGGGGCACCGTGCCGGCAACCGTTAACCATGTAAACGCGAACCAGAGGGTGTAACTGCGCATCGCGCCGACCAGCCACGTCCGTGTGAACCAAAGACGCCGAACGGGTCCAGTACTCACCCTCGTGATTTGAAATCATGATGCGAGGAAGTTTCCCGAGCTGTTTTCCAACCGCGAACAGGTCTCCCTGTTGCCGCCCCGGCTGTCCCGCCAAGTCAACTTGCCATTGCCCGTCGGGAGTATAGTGAAACGGAAAGTGATCCGCAGGAAAATAGTTGCCTTGCAAGTGCTTGGCGTGGTGCGTGGTCTGCGCAAAACGATAGTTGAAACCGCCTTTGCCGCCACCCGCCACGTGCGGCCGCGCCCCGTCAATAACAAGACGGCCCGCCTCGTCGACATGGAACCCCTGATAAATCATGTGAGTGATAAACCGGCCGGATTGGGAAATACCGAAAATGTATGCAAATTGCGAATCGAGAGATCCGGCGACAGCCAGTGGATTGGGCTGGCCCTCCGCATCGCGAGTTTCAAACCGGAAAAACGAAATCGCATCTCGCACCGCAGTCAAACCCAAGCCCACCACGCGAGGTTCACTGGCTCGGTAAATGACTTCGTACAACTTGCCGCGTTCAAATCCGGAGGGGAGGTAGACATGCCGTGCATCGAACCGAGGCTTCCCCCGCCCGTCCACGGACGCAAATTTCCAGTCCTGTCGAGGTAACACCCGGCGCGGAGCATCCGGGCCGCTACGCACCGACAAGGTGGCTTGCGCGACAGCTGCCACATCAGCCGGATAACAACGACTCCCCCCCCAGGCCAATCGCTGTACCGTCTGGCCGTCCCGCGCAACCACACTAAGTTCCGCATTGACCAGACCGGTCAACGCGGCGCCTCGCTCATTCATCACCACCGGCAAGAAAATCCGTAGTGGTTGCTGGCCGACCTTCTCAACATCCCAATTCCAGGCGCTCCACAACAACGTGTAGCCTTGTCGCATCAACCAACCGTTACCCGCCGCCGCGGGGCCGCTGGGTCGGTTCGACTGCGGAGCATTGTTGTAGTAAGAAAGCATCAACAGGTTTCCACGATTATTGACGTCGTACAGTAAACGGTGGTTACCGCGCGACAAATCGACCGGTTTCAACAGGATAAAATCTCCGGCGAATTGAACGCGTCCGTGCGCGTCTCGTGGATCGCCGCCTAGCACAGTCATGATTCGACCAGACTCAACCCTGGAAAGATCCGACCTCAAACGTCCCTGGGTTGCTAGCTGCAAATCGACCACCGCCTGATTGCGCGGATGATCGGGCGCGATCGCGTAATGCAACCGGCCACGGATGTACTCGTAGGCGCCGACCGACCCGAATTCCTGGCCATCGGCAAACGGCCTGCGTTCAATGATCTCAATTCGGGAGACGGCGGCGGACGCGACTGATACCCAGCGGGGCAGACTTAGCGGGAACGCCGTGGAGCAGTAGCACCATGCAATAATCGGGATGAAAACCCAATCAAGACGACAACACATGCTGATTTTCCTTCCTATATTCACACCAAACCCGACTCTGGCCACTTGTCCGCGGCCTGCCGAACGTGCAGCGTAAAGCCCGCCCGTACACGACTCAAGCTAGCCGCCAAACCGGTATCAACGCCAAGGCCTCGCACCCCACCCAGCTGCTAGCACGCGGGCTTGGTGAATTGGTGTCAAATACAACGAAAATAGGGCGCCCAATCGCATCTTGTTGAGCGAAGTTCCGGTGTTTTGACGTGGACGCAAGTCCCTAGTCTGGTTAACTTAACCGTGAGGCTGGTAGACCAGCTCAACCCTTCCCAGAGTGCGCGATCGTACGACGCCTCGTAGCCAGCCGTTGTCAGAGGACACAGTCTCCCTGATGGACTCATCTTTTCTGGCACGCCGCGTCCCTTACTTCGGCAATCGCGCCGTCTTGATCCTCTGTCTGATCTTCTTCCTATACCCGTTCGGTACCTACGGTGCCAAGCTGGCACTGCAGGGAATGAAGAACGACATGAAGGACTGGTTACCGGATGGGTTCACGGAAACCAAAGACCTTGCCTGGGCCGGAAGATACTTCGTCACCGATCAGGGCTTTGTACTCCTCTCCTGGCAAGGGTGTTCTGAGGATGATGAACGGTTTCGCACATTCGTCAAGAAGCTGGAGCGCGAAGTTGCGCCCAACACCTCTCTCGAACCGACCAGCAATACCACGGACGAAACCAAACTGACGGCAGATCAGGCTCTGCGCCTGGAAATCGAACGGGCCCGGCGAATTGGCGACCAACTTGGGCTGTATACCATTCCGGATGACTTGGAGGACTGGGGCGGAAGGCAGGAGCGCTGGCTGAAAGGACGTAACAACCAGTGGTATTTCATCACGCCCAACGGCGAACTTCACCAATGGGTGGGTCGGGAGAACTTTCTCGGGTGGGCCAACCGATTCATCCAGCGGCTTATCCGTGGCAAGCATGTCACCAGCCGCTACATTGATACCTTTGGTGAAATCAAGTCGATCGAGACAGCATCCACAGAAAGTGCTCCCGCGGAACTGTCCGCCACAGAAACCACTACCACCGCGGCTCAGCGTAACCCGTTCTACGAAGACCCACGCAAACTTACCGCGCGGGTGCTGAAATCGATCACGTCTGGTCCGGACGTTCTGAACCGTCTGACGGACCAACTGCAGCCGCTCGGAGAAGAGTCCGAGCAACGGACTGCTGAGGGCCGTCGCCGTGCCTTGGAGCGGCTCAAAGGCATACTCTACGCGGACAATGGTGAACTGACCGGGATCATGGTCACCCTCAGCGAAGCGGGGTTGGAAGATCCCCGCAACGTACTAGGACGCGGGATTCTCGGCAGACCGCGTGGTAAGATCGTCGATCTGGCAGTCGAGTCTGGTATCCTGCCACCACCCATACCGCCACTGACTCCCTGGGGTAAAGATCCACCGTTGGCGGATTCAGTCTTGCGGGCCGGCGGGCCGCTGGTCGACAACGTGGCCATCGATGAAGAAGGCCAAATCACACTGGTGCGGCTGGTGGGGCTCAGCATCGGGCTGGGAATCGTGCTGTCGTACCTCTGCTTCCGCAGTTTTCAAGTAACTACCGCTGTCTTCTTGGTTGGTGCGATGAGCGCCGTAGTCAGCCTGGGAATCGTTGGCTGGACGAACGGAAATGTTGATGCCATCCTGATGTCGATGCCCTCCCTGGTCTATGTGCTCGGGATTTCAGGTGCTGTCCACATTGTCAATTACTACCGGGATGCGGTACGCGAACACGGTGTCGCCGGCGCCTCGGAACGCGCCCTGTCGCATGCCTGGTGGCCGTGCACGCTGGCGGCGGTTACGACCGCGCTGGGACTTGTTTCCCTGAACAGCAGCAACGTATTGCCAATCAGCAACTTTGGTCTTTATTCGGCGATCGGTGTTCTCGCGAGTCTCGTTTTTCTGTTTGCCTTTCTCCCTGCCGCAATGGCGGTCTTTCCGCCCCGATTCCGTAAACCGGCGAACACCGCAGAGTCCACCGCCGCTGAGAGTGAAGGCCGGGTCGCTCAATTCTGGGAGATGGTTGGACGTTTCGTCATCCGCTGGCACTGGCCCGTGACCTTGGGCTGCGTTCTCGTAATGGTTGCCATCGGCATCGGACTGACCAAAGTCCAAACCTCAGTCAAGCTGCTCAAACTCTTTGATCCAAGCGCCAAAGTAATTAAGGACTACGCTTGGATCGAAGACCAGATTGGCCAACTGGTCCCTATGGAGCTGATTGTCCACTTCAGCCCAGATCTAATCCAACCGACGCGTGAAGAAATTACGCAGCGTCGGGAAGCCGGCACATTGACGGACGAACAGCGTCATGACCTCTTCTTTCGGCTCAACACAGTAGAACGCGTCGAAGTGGTGGGACTCATCCAGGCCGCTGTGAGTGAAGTGTTTGGAGACGACGGCCAGGAGGTTGTCGGCAACGGGATGTCGGTAGCGAGTTTTCTACCCGATGTACCGTTCCCGAATCGCGCGGGCAAGCGAACTCGCGGCATTTTCGACCAACGCATTGAGCAAGCAATGGATCAATTGCTGGCTGAAGAGTATCTCGCCGTCGATGACGTCGACGACCATGAGCTGTGGCGGATTAGTATTCGGGTAGCTGCTTTGAGCGACGTCGATTACGGCGCCTTTGTCAGCGAACTCAAGAAAGTCGTTGAACCGGTTGTCCTGGCCTGCCGTTACCGCGAAGCAATCCTGCGCAAGCTCGACGATGAACCCGGTACGGTGGGCTACCAGAACTCGAAACTACTAATTCTCGGCATGGCGAATCCCGGCGGCAAAGAGCAGGCGGACCTGGCTGCCCTCTGGAAATCCGGGCGTATTGGCGAATGCCAAAGTGCCCTCTTTGCAAAGACACTCAACCGGCTCCTGCATGCCAACGGCTACCGCCAAACCCTGCGTGCCAAGCAGACGCTCTTCTGGCACGATCCCCAAACCGACAAATTCGTAGAGCTTATGAAAGACTCACCCGAGAAATGGGCTGAGTTCGCCGCGCGTTTTGATTGTCTGGTGCTCGCCGCCGATCACCCGTTGTACAACCTCTCCGCATTGCAGGCCCGCAGCGCGCATTTCGTCGATGTGCGCAGCCACCAATTCGACATCACGAGTCAATCTCCATTGACCAATCTGACTGCCAAGCAGCGTCACGAGAAACCCGGCGCGACTGAGAAGGAGAAGATCAGGGTGACTTACACCGGGGTTGTACCCATCGTCTACAAGGCCCAGCACACACTCCTCAACAGCCTGGTAATCAGTATCTTCTGGGCGTTCGTCATGATCGCCGGAGTGATGGTTTTTCTCCTGGGTAACTGGGAACGGCCGTTCAAGCCATTGCGAACCATCAATCTTAGTGGTGGGGCCTTATCGATGCTGCCCAATGTATTTCCCGTCGTGCTCGTGTTTGGGGCGATGGGGCACTTGGGCATTGTGGTCGATATCGGCTCCATGATGTGCGCCGGCGTTGCCATGGGCGTCGCTGTCGACGACACGATCCACTTTCTGACCTGGTTCCGTAATGGTGTCACCTCAGGACTGCCCCGTCACGAAGCAGTGATCCTCGCCTATCGTCGGGTGGGCGCGGCCATGACACAAACCACTTTGATCGGCGGCCTCGGGTTTTCGGTCCTCTCCTTCAGCACGTTTACACCCACCCAACGTTTCGGGACCCTGATGCTCACGCTCCTGTCGGCGGCATTAATCGGTGACCTGGTCATGTTGCCGGGTCTGCTTGCCAGCCCGCTAGGTCGTTTCTTTTGCCCACCCGGCAGGAGAACCGCACCGCGTGCGCAAAAGCTTGACACCGCGATCATCAATACGACCGACGCCGCGGCGCCGGCCGACACCCCTGCGTCGACCGAGGGCCTCGCAATAGGCAACGGTCCCACCACAGGTCCACACACGACACGTCTCGACGGGCCGCATCGACAACGAAGTATCGGGCAGTAACTCCTGTAGGTAGCCCAACGCGCAACTGGCCCCGATGTGGTGCCGCCTCAAACGCCCGCAGACCGTTACCGCCTCTCAGCAAACGGAGTCAAAACCGCCCAGACTCCGCAAATAGTCGGCGCTCCGTCGCGCGGCTTCCGCCGGTCCCATTAAATGGGCATATGCCTGGTGGACCGTAAAAAAACCGCCGTAGCCACTGGCCCGTAACCCATCGACGACGCGCTGGAAGTCAACGCCGCCCTCCTCCCACAGGGGGATATGGTGAAACCGACGATCTCCCAGACACCAGGTCTCCAGAGACTCCGGTCCGGCGGGGTCTAAACGGTGGTTTTGCACATAGGCGTTCATCAAGAAGGGCATCAGGCGCCGAATCGCGGCCTCGTCGTAATCTTCTCCGCAAAGCAGGAGGTTGGCGGGTTCATAAATAATCCCAAAATTATCACGCCCAATCTGTTCCAACACTTCAACCGACTGTTCAACCTGCTCAAACAAGGTGGTCGTGTGACACTGGTTAGCTAACCGAATATTACGAGCGGCTGCCAGATCTGCGGCACGCTGGGCGTGCTCGATATCGCTTTGCTGCTTCAGACATACCCGAATCAAATCACAACCGAGGGCCTCCGCCACGTCCAGGCTGGGACCAATATCTTTGAGGCTCGTGGGGCCTTGGGCATTATTCAACGGCACATCAAAATCAGCCGTCACCATGGAAACCACGAGGCCCGCCTCCTCGACTTGTCGCCGCATCGCCAATAGCTCACTGCGCGGCGTCTGGACACCGCCCGCGCTGGCACGCAGGCAAATCCCCTGGTAGCCGTGTTCAACCGCCAGTGCCAGAATGTCACCAAACGGGACGTTCAAACGGGTCTTGCTGAGCGCTTCTGCGACCCGCACAGAGAGGGAGAGTTTCATGCGACCGTCCTCTCACTCGGAACTTGCTCGCAACCGTGCTCCGCACTGAACCTTCCAACCGGAAATCGCACCCCGGGGGTTGCTTTGCCAGGGGCACGACGCGTACACCGTCGCGCGGAACCCGCACCGACAGTTGGCAATAGTCTTAAACACGTCGACGTTCTTTCAAACGGACAGCTTTGCCAATCCGATCACGCAAAAAGTAGAGTTTGGCACGTCGCACTACACTAGAGCGTTTCACATCGACGTTCTCAATGCGTGGCGAATGCAGGGGAAATTTACGTTCCACGCCCTCGCCAGCAACGATACGCCTGACCGTAAACATCTCGCGAGTCCCGCTGCCGCTGCGGGCAATCACCGTACCCGAAAAAATTTGAATCCGCTCTTTCTCGCCTTCCAGAATTCGCGTGTGCACATCCACCGTATCGCCAACTTCAAAGAAGGGAACTTCTGACTTCCGGTAGCTGCCTTCGACCAGGTTCATCAATTGCTGGCTCATCGTCTCTGTCCTGACAGGCTCAGGGCCCGTGCAAAAGGTAGTATTCGTCGTCACAACTCCGGAAAAGGCTATGTCGCCCGCTCGTCATCATGGTCGAGCAAATCAGCACGCCTTTCACGAGTTCGCTGTAACGTTTGTTCTTGTCGCCACTTCAAAATCGCGTCGTGATTCCCACTCAACAACACTTCAGGTACCGT
>PAQH01000100.1 GCA_002709225.1 Planctomycetaceae bacterium | reverse complement strand
GCAGCGAAGGGTCCGGCCATTCCCCAGGACGATCTCGAACCGGGGAGCCTCCCCGTTCCCCGCACCGGAAGTCCGGCTCGGCTCCTCCGCGACATGCTCGACGGGCAGGAACACCGTCTCATCGGATCTCGGCCATATCCCCTTCCGCCGAAGCTCGCGACGCCACTGGTAGATGTGTTGACGGGTCAGGTCGTGGCGCCGCGCGACGTCTGCCACGGTGGCCCCCGCGACACCGACCTCCATGAGCACGCCGAGCTTCTGCTCGTCGGACCAGCGCCGTCGTCGCTCGACACCGACGATCACCTCATGCCGCATATCTGCCCCCGCCCGATACGACGTCGTTAACGACGTCAATAACGACGGAGTATAAGATCTGCGCCCGAAGGCAGGCAGGCGGCTTCAATCGAGCGCTTACACTTCGTGCATGCCATCGATCGCATCTACGATGCGGGCTTTCCGCCATGCCCGTACGCCCTTCGCGATGTCGCGCCGAGATCCCCCACCCCTGCGAGCCAGGATCGCGTCGTATGTGATCCGCTCTCCCGCCGCGTCCATCTCGGTGCAAAGGGCGACGATTTCGTCGTGGACTGCCATGAATGGTACCCCCTCAATCAAATAGTACCATTTTTCCAGCGTCGAGCATTCCGCTCAAAGCGGCTTGGTACGGCTTTCTCGATAAGTACCATCTATAGGGCCGGATGCTACAGTACCTTTCCCGCAGCTGGCGTACCTCTACCGCAGGTACGGCCTCATCATTTCGGGGCCCGGGACTCGAGCTCCTCTCGAATGAACTTGAGTTCGGTCTCATGTTCTTCGATCAGGCGCTGCGCGTCCCGCAGCTTATCCAGATACACGTGCTCTGCCGCCTGCCACCCGGCCTGCCAGAGCGATTGCATGTGGACCATGGTACTGTCACGCAGATCATCTGGGAAAGGGGGAACGGGTACCGGCTTGATCTCTGGAAGGTTGCCGGTCCCGACCTTGGATGCATCCGCGTTCTTCTCGGATCCGCTGGATGATCTTCGAGCTTCCCATGCTAGTTGACGCGGACTTCTCATCTGGGGGCGGCTGGCCAGAACTTCGTCGTAGCGCCGCTTGAGCTCCACATATGCGACCGGATCCCGTGCCAGGGCGTCGGAAAGAGCTTTTGTTCCTGCGTCTTCATCCAGACGGAACAGTCGCTCCGCCACCTCGATCGAAGAGATCTTCGGCGCTTTCTCCAGATCTAGAGGTTGGGGACCGTGTTCCGTCATGAACGCGTGCGCCCGGCGGATCTTCGAGAGATGCCCCGGTGAGATCGGATGCCCAGCCTGCTCCAGCCTCTCCCGCACTACGTCCGGCCATGGCTTGCCTGAAGGAGCGGACCGCGAGTGCGCCTCCAGAGACGCCAGCGTTCGGCCGATCGTCAGCCAGTCCTGCCCTTCAGTGCCATCAAGAGCCTGCAGGTGCGCTTCGAGTTCTGGATCCACGATGTTCGACCGCTCTTTGATAACTCATCCACTGCGTAGCAGGATCATCGGATCCTGCGATAGCCCCCTGTGCGTAAGCAAAACTGGGAACCTTTCGGTAACAGAGGCTCCTCGAGACGCAGTGAGGCGACCTTCTCCAAAACTTGGATACTTGATCTAATACCCTAAACGACTTAGATGATTGTTCCAAGATCTGACGGAGGCTCCCCTCCGAGACGAGGATACGACCATGACAACCCTCTCTGGCGGCAAACGCCCATCATCGAGACATCGGAAACCGCGCGATAGGGAAGCTATCAAGAAGGCCATTCTGGATACTGCGGGACGGACAGGCGTCCCGACTTGCCCGCCGAAAGCCCCGAAGACGGTTGTCCAAGAGAGGCCGTCTTCACCTGGGCTCAAATTGCGCGACCTCGAGGAGCGCAGGTGGAATGTCTCTCCACAGGTAGCGAAAGCGAAGCTTCTCCAGTCTGGGCTCCCGTACGAGGGACGCCGCGCGGGCTTGATCTATAGCTGGGCATCCATCCTCCGGGCCGAGGGCATCAATCAGGTACTCGCCGAGGAGGTCACCGAGCACGATCACCCTGCCCTCTTCGATGACCTCATGAGTACAACGGACGCGATGCAGCTGCTGGGATACCAGGATCCCTCAGCAGTGCGAAAACTGATCGCGGCCGGCGCTCTTGGTACGGAAGCGTACGTCCAGTTCGGCTCCCGTGGAATCTATCGGTTCCGTCCGGCATCGCTGCGATCCTTGCGGAAAACGGCGGCATTTTCCGGGCGGGTGGTCTGATGCTGGGCGTCGGAAACCGGCCATTTGCCGAGTGCGATCCGCATATGCGTGCCAGATCCACACCTGCGGGAAATAACAGAAACAGTATCTACTGGTTCCACCCGAACCAGATGGGGACGTTCGTGTTATTTCCGGCCCTCGACCCGATTGTACGTGCCAAAACCGTTATTTGCGGTCCAACCTGCCTGCCTGAAATCGCGGGAGAATAACATGTTCGATCAGCCTGCCTTCACGTTCCAAGACGCCCTCGAGATGGTCGAGGCACTCGACGATCCCTTGGGTTTGAAAACCGGCGTTGCGAACCATCGAGCGTCCCTGAAACGAGTAGCCAAGACGGATATTCCTGGCCTCCTGACCTCTGACCTCTCGGCCCTTCCGATGACGCTTGAGTTCATCGATACGTTCTTCGAGCGTCTCGACCGACATTCGCCCCCTGCTTCCAAGGAGGAGAGAAAGGCACGCGGGACATGGAGGAGCCGCCTGAGAACGACCTGCCGGCGGCTCCTGTGCATTCCCGTGGTACGCACAACGGACCAATGGGATAAGTTCCTGATTGAAGTCCGGCGCGTCGGAGCCAAGCGCGGCTTGTGCGACCAAGCCCTGACTCCCATCACCAGTACGCTCCGTAACGCCGCCGTCGAGAGCGGACTGGAGCCCAGCACCCTGACGGGAACCTGGTTGCGCGAAGTTATCAAGGTGGCTGGTCGCAACCGGCGGCGGACCCTCGTGGCGGGCGCCGCGCTCATGGATAAGCTCAGGCCGGACCTACCCGACGATCTCCGCCCTGCCCCTTTCGGCCCCATCTTGGTCCCGCTTGCGAACCAACGTGTCAGTAATCCTCTCCCTCCCGATGTCGCCGCTGAGTTGGAATTATATCTGGACCAGCGTGTCGCTGGAACCACTGCAAAGGGTATCAATCGCAATGTCACGATCAAGGCGGGAATCAAAAATGGAGAGAGCACGACCATCTATCGGCAAAGTCTCGGATGGCTCTTCGATAGCTTGTGCGTCATCGGAAAACTCGCCCCCAACTCGAAGGTAAATCTTCTTGAGCTCGCTCGTTTCGACTGGCTCGGCGTCGTTGTCATAGAAGCGATTGGTGATCTCCAGGTTGATGAAGGGGACCAAAGAACATTCCCATGGAACCAGATATCTGCAAATACAATCAGGAGCCGCGTTAGAGCTCTTATTACCATGTTCGGAACGCTGAAGAACAGTTACCTTATGGAAGAGATAGAACTGCATGACCCAACCAGTTCGTCACCCGAGAAGTTCACACCAAGAAAACTGCTTCGCACCTTAAACCAGCATTGTCGGGACGGGATGACCGATGCTCACAAGACGTTCTGCCGCTCCTTGGTCACAGACTCTGACCGTCAATGTCTATTCCTAAACATGCACTCTATATGCTGGGCTCAAGCGCAATCTCGATGGAAGGGCTTCCAGGACCAAGGCCATCATGATCAGATGAGAACAATCAACCTTTGCTTGGTTGCCGCGATATTAGCTATCGTCGTGAACATCCCCCTCCGAGGGAGAACGGTAGTGTCGCTGGCCATCTTGGGAAACAACAGAGACATCTCGTTCTCCAAGGGGAAGCGACGAATCGAATTCCATATATCTCCTGAAAACATGAAGGCCAAGAAACAATTCGACTCGAGCTTGGAAGACGATCGCTACAACAAGCCTCGTCAGATCATTGATTGGTTCATCAAGGGGCCTAGACAGGAGATCATGAATGATCCGCGGTTTCTTCCCGACAGCAATGTGGATCCCGACCTGCTGTTCTGTGGAATTAGCCGAGCAAGGTACAACAGAATACTATCGGATTGGAGCGAGGACGCTGGAATGAGGATGAAGACCCATATGTTCCGCCACGGCTTAGCTTCTATATTAATAAATTGCTGCGAGGCGAACATTAGAAATGTTGCTGACATCCTTGGAAACGAGCCGAAAACAGCGGAAAAGAACTATGTTTTTCAAGATCTCATAAAGCGCCGAGAGAAGACATTGGATATGATATCGCAGCACCGGGAGAATCTGATTAACACTCAGCACCTTGGGAGAACGAAGAGCGCGACGAAATGAGCGGCTCGAAAATTTCTGTCTTCCCCTCTGGTAAGGTTCGTGACGAAACCCTTGTTAAGGACTACCTAGAAATACGTAGGAAAATCCCGACTATTTCCAATGATATTCTAATGATATTCGCTGACGGCAATGGATCAGTTTTGAGTCGGCTTTCTACAGCCTTGAAGGCTACACACCCCGACCATCCAGATCTACCAGTTATACGTGGTATTGCAAGTGATATGGAGAAAGCCAAGGGAAAATCAAGGTTCGAAGGCGGCCCCGGTAAAGGCAAGCCACTAAGGTATTCCATACCGTTGAAAGATGTACCGAACAGCTGGAAAAAATTAATAGAAACAAGCAACTATGCTGATAGTTCGAAAATCGATATGATGTATGAACTCCGGGAAATAATGGGTGCTGCTCGCAGGAGTGGCTTACCGGTCACTCTCGGAAACGATGCGCTTGCAGCATACATGGCTGAGATTTTAGAGAGAAAGTTATCAAAGAATACGATTAAATGCAAAGTTCGCAATATATCAAGACTTTGCGTTCTATTGAACGTTGACAAAAGTTTGAAAGAACTCGTTTCAAACGAATTGCGAGCTGCAAAACTGGCCGCCTCGTCGAATCCTTCAAAGCGACATCTCGATTTTCGGGCGTCCCCCCTATCCCCTCTCGATTACGCCCGTCTCGCACGAGCCGCCTCCGAAGAGGCCTACAGCACACGGGGCGGTGTGCAGACGGTCCAGCGTCTGTTCGTGACGGCTGCTACGCTGGCATTGCTTTCGTTTGTACCCGAGCGGGTTGCCGACATCGTGGGGATGGTGGTCGGTAGGGATGCTGTGCGGAAACCAGATGGATGGGCTCTGCAGTATGTGTCTCAGAAAACAGGCGTCGACCGATCGTTCGGGTGCCTTCCCGACCAGCTGACCCCCTTCCTCGACGACCTGATCCTGCTAGGGGCCGCTCCGGGACCTCGAGGGCAAGGATTCGTCGATCTCTATCGGTATCGGGAGCATAGCCAGAGCCCGTTGTTCGCCAGGATTGATCTCCAAAGGCCTTACAGTGCGAACCGAATCTATGAACTCGTCAAGGAGAGGACCGGTCATGGTCCACACGCCGCGCGCAAGGCCATGACGGATTACATCGCGGAGATGGGTGGGAGTACGACCGAGGTTCTCGATCTCCTGGGTCACCGAAGCATCGCCACCGCTGAAAAGCATTACGCGGTCAGGGCCCCCGCGCTGAGGCGGAAATGGGTCCTCGGCGAAGTACAAGCCCTGCGAGAGGAGCTGATCGGCAAGGGGAAGTTTCGCTTACCGACCGGAGAGCTGATCGACCTCGATAGGATCGCAAGAGAACTGGATCGGGCCTGATCCCGTGGCTTTTCCGAAATCCAAGGCGGATTATACATATCAAAATGAATGCCGATAGAAAAAGATAACACCGACAGCGGAGTAAATTAAGCTTTGATCATGCATATAGATAGAAATCCACTTCAATGATTATGCTAATATGAAGAAGCGATAATATATAAAGCGAAATCACCATAGTTACTTTGACTGCCCTCCCCGTATATCTATGAATAATCCTGAAGGTTCGATGACGACATATCTTCGGAACTTGAAAGTAAACCGGAGCACAAAGCCGGAACTTCTCCGAACTTGAGGCGCGCGGAAAGAGCATCATACAGAAGCAGGTTCCGCGTCAGGTTCGGGTGGAATTTCTCGAAGGCGAGCGTGGCCTCCGCGGGGACTTCAGGCTCTCCTTGCGCGGCGCGGATCTCTTCGAGAACGCTGCGGATGTCCCTAGTCTCGGAATCTGCTTCGAGGAAGCCGTCGTGGGCCGCGACAGTGAAGCCCCGCGCCTGGAGGGCAAGGGCGAGCGTTGCCGTCAGTGCGGTGCCCGCCCGCGTGGCGAGGGTCCACGCACCGGGGCCGCGTTCGATGATGGGCCGGCGGTCCAGTTCCATGTGGCGGAAGGCGGCGCGGGCCTCGGCCAGCAGATCTGCGGCGGTTTCGTCGAGGTAGATCGGCACGTCCTGCCCTTCAAGCAGAGCGAACATCCGCGCGACAACCATGTCGTGGATGATCCCCGGCGCACTGCCGAAGACCGGGGCCTTCCCGCCCAGAGAGGGGGTCAGCAGGATTACCTTGTCCCGGTCGTCCACCTCCATGATCCGCCAGCGCCTCCCGGAGAAGAGGAGCAGCATCCCAGGCGCGAGGACCTGTTCGACGGGGAGGGTGCCAAGCTCGTGCCCGCCCTCAAAGAGGCGGTATTCCTTGGGGGTCTGGAAAACGGCGTAGAAGGAATGATGCTCCACGATCTTCTCGCCCTCGCGTCCGAGGAGCAGGAGACCATCCGCGGCCTGCTCGATCAGCGCCGTCTCGGGGCGACCAAGGGCGCGCAGGACTTCCCCGAAGAGCGCGGCATCGACGGCGCGGAACGGTCCCGCGCGGCACAAGACGTGGTGCAGCCGCGCCGCCGAGGTCCCGCCGCGCTCGGCGATCACCGACAGGATCTGGTGGACGAGGGTGGAGAGGTGCAGCGCCCCCGTCGCGGGCGGCTCGAAGTGGTCCTTGAGGAGCAAGTCGATCATCGCGATGGCGCGAACGAGACCGAGTCGCAAGCGGTCGGGCAGAGTGGCGGCGGCCTCTACAGCGCTTTCGATAGCATACTGGCGCAGGATCGCGGGCGCCCCGGCCCGCCGCCCCGAACGACCCATGCGCTGGCGCAGCGCCGCGACCGAGAAGGGCGCGCCGACCTGCGCCACGCAGGTGACGTCGCCGATGTCGATGCCGAGTTCCAGTGTCGAGGTGCAAACCGCCGTGGTAGGCAGGCTGCCCTTCTTGAGGCGCGTCTCCAGAAAGCTGCGGTGTTCGCGAGAGAGGCTGGCATGATGGGGGAAGAACTCCTGCGGCAAGGCCTGCGTCTCGCAGAGCTGCCGCAGGTGATCGGCGAAGGTCTCCACGTTGCCGCGCGATCCGGCGAAGACGAGGTTGCTCGTGCCGCGCAGGCGTGTGAAGAGATCCGCCGCCACGCGCCGCTCGGTGGCCTCGGCGCCCTCCTTGCCGGCGACGAAGCCCTTTACCTGGAGGCGCAGCTCCGACCCGCCCCCCTGCGCCACGAGGAGCAGCACGGCCCCCGGATCATCCGGGTGCAGCCATGCGCGGGCAAGGTCCATGTCCCCGAGCGTGGCGGACAGGCCGACGCGGCGCAGGCGGTGCCCGCGCGCCAGCTCGATGCGGGTCAGGAGGGACTGGACCTGGACGCCCCGCTCGCTGCCGAGCATCGTGTGCATCTCGTCGAGCACCACGGCGCGCGTCTCTGCGAAGAGACGCGCGATCTCGGCCCCGCGCCGCACGAAGAGGGCCTCGAGCGACTCGGGCGTGATGAGCAGCACGCCCCCCGGGGCCTTGATGGCACGGCCCTTGACCCCCTGCGGCACGTCCCCATGCCACGGCGTCACCGGCAGGTCCGTCCACTCGCAGATCGAGGTCAGCCGCTCGGCCTGATCCGTGATGAGGGCCTTCAGGGGTCCGATGTAGAGCAAATCGAAGCCGCCCGCGTCGGAGGGCCGGTCGATCACGTCCGACAGGAGCGGCAGGAAGGCGGACTCGGTCTTGCCCCCGGCGGTGGAGGCGGCAACGATTACGTCTGCCTCGCTCCCGAGGATCGCCTCGGTCGCGCGGACCTGGATGTCGCGCATCTCGCGCCAGCCCCGTCCCCTGATCCATTTGCGGATCGGTTGGGCCAACCGGTCGAAGGCGCTCATAGGCGGAAGCTAGTCAGGTCGTTGTCCGTGCCGCCGGGAGGCTCCTCGATGTCGCTCAGATCGTCGCCGGTCTCGGGGGCGACCTCGATACGCTCGATCAGGTCGTGCCAGTCGGTGCCGGGGTTCTGAGCCAGCACCGAGAGGAGATCCACAAAGGCCGTGACCGTGTTGCGCGGCGTGCGGAAGTAGGCCTCCCCGATGCGGGTCTGGCAGTGGGCCATGAAGGCGGTAAGTCCCTCGTCGGGCAGGGGATCCTTGGGCTGCATAACGGTGCGGACGTTGGAGAGGAGCACAAAAAGATCCTCGGGCGTGAGGCTTGTCAGACGTAGTACCGGCCCGGATAGATCCACCAGACCATCGCGTGCGAAGGTGTTCTCGGCCAGCCGCGACTGGAGCGCCTCGTAGCTGTAGAGGCCGCGCCGGGTGTGCAGCAGGAACTCAGGCGTGCCGCCCATGAGGAAGCCGAGGTGCGCCGCCGAACCCTGCAGGACATCGTTGAGGATACGCAGGATCTGCTCGTAGTTGGCACTCCGCGCCTGCGACGAGGTCAGCTTGTAGAGGTTCACCATCTCGTCGAGCCCGATGAGCAGTCCCTTGTAACCGGCGGCGCGGACGAACTCGGACATGAGCTTGAGGTGGTCGTAGACGTTCGCGTCGTCGACGATGCCTCGCACCCCGAGTGCCTTGCGCGCATCCGTGCGGGTCGCGTATTCGCCGCGCAGCCAGCGCAGGGCGGCGGGTCTGAGATCGTCGTCGCCGGTCTCGTCGGCTTCCCAGTAGCGCCGCACGACCTCGGCGAACTCGAAGCCTCCGGTCAGCCCCTCGAAGTGCCCGAGGCGCTCGCGGATGACGGTCCCCGCTGGAACGCCGCGCTGCTCCGCCTCCTGCGCGGCCTGCCCCACGAAGCGCTCGACCACGCTTGCCAGTGCCCCGCCGTCCGGCTTCGAGCGGGTGGCGAGGTTGCGGGCCATCTCGGCGTAGAGGCCGCGCGCCTGACCGCCCGTTGCATGAAGGCGCCGGTCCGGGGCGAGGTCGGCGACCATCACGACGAGGCCCTTCTCCAGCGCGATGAGCCGCACGAGGTTCATGAAGAAGGTCTTGCCCGAGCCGTAGTCCCCGATCACGAAGCGGATCGTCGCGCCGCCATCCGCGATGCGTTCGATGTCGCGGACCATCTCCTCGATCTCGCGTGCGCGGCCCACCTGGATGTGACGCAGGCCCTGCTTCGGCACGACCCCGGCCCGGAGGGCTTGGACGATGGCATCGCGCTCGCGCGGCTTCAGGTCGGACATGGGGTGTTCTCCAGTTTCGGACGTAGCGCTGCGGCGAGGCCCGGTTCAATGTCGTAGCCCTCGTAGGCGTCGAGGAGAGCCTCGTCGTGGATCTCGAAGGACCACTCGTTGATCGTCTCCAGTGCGCCCGAGGGCATCAGGCCACGCGCACGGCACAGCGCGTCGAAGGCCTCCTCCTCCCAATGGTCCTGCGTGAGGAGGGTTTTGACGAGACGCGCATGGGCGAGGTTGAGACCGGGCAGGGGAGAGGTCTCGGGGGCTACTGGGGAGAGTGCCTCCCCAGGTTCGTCCGCATCGTCCGACTCGTCGGAGAAGATCGCGCCGAGAACGTCGGAGACCCGCGCCGTTTCCGAGCGGATCGCGGCGATGCGGGCTGCGTCAAGCGGGGCGGAGCCGGCGGTGTCGCCGGGGATGGCCTCTCCGGGGGCGCCGGGGCGGGCGGCGCGGACCACCGGCTCGCCCGCATCCCCGGCGTGGAGGTCGGAATAGACGAGCCCCGTGTCGAGCCCAAGCGCGCGGTAGGCCTTCTCGAGGCTCGCCACCTCATCCCCAGAGACCGCCCCGTCGGAATGGGCGGCGGCGACGAGGGCGGCGCGCAGGGTGCCTGCCTCGGCCTCCGAGGCGCTGCCGAGCCGCCTGCGCAGCACGGTCATGTCGGGCGGCACGGTCAGGAACCAGCGCAGGTCGGCCAGCAGGTGACGCCGCTCCGCTTCGGGCAGGTCCGCCGTCTCCGCCTGCGCGATCAGCGCCGCGCGTTCGTCCTCGGTGATACGCCCGTCCGCATGGGCCACGAAGGCCCCGAGCGCTATCCGCAGCATCGCCTCGGCATAGGCGGAGGACGCATCCCCCGGCACCTCGGACGGCGCACCGAGATCGAAGAGGACGACGGGCTCCCCAGGCCTTGGCTTACGCAGCGCGAAGCGCGGATCGGGAGCGAAGCCGATACCGAGGCGGGCGAGCATGTCGGAAGTCTCGGTCAGATCGCGCTTTCCAGGCTTGGCTGGACGGTTCCCCGTGACCTGCTCGACTACGTCGCCGACAGGGACGAGGCCGCCCGCGGCGATCCGCTCACGTGCCCATGTGGCCAGTTCATCGGCTTCGGGGCATGGGAACAGACCCTGAATCTCTAGCGGTAGGAGAAGATGCGCGCGTAAGCTGCCCTCGGCCCCCTCGTCGCGTCCAAGGAGGCGGCTGTAGGGATCAAGCGCCTCCATCGCGGCGTCCGCGATCTCCTGCGCGATCTCGATGGGCCTGCGCAGACTCGAGATATCGAGGACCGGGGCGCCGCCCAGCTCAGGCGTGATCTCCTGCGTGAACTCACTCGACGCGGCCTCGTATGTCAGGCGCAGTTTCCTACGGGGCTTCGTAACTTTTAGTCCTTCCGGAAACCGTTTGTCGAAGAGCGCGCGGAAGGTGGCCTCGAAGACCTGCGGGGCGCGTTTGGCAGGGGTGCGCAAGCTTGCCTCGGGATGGCTCCGGAACCATGCGAGCAGCCAGTCCGCGCTCAGTGCCTCTCCTTGTCCAATCCGCGCCCCAAGTCCGACTGCGAGGGGGAGGGGAACCTCCGCACCGCTGGCGTCGATAGAGAGGGGATCGTCCGGGATCTCCCCCAGCATGACCTGCGCCATGCCCACGAAGGTACTCAGATACCGCCGGACCAAGGAACTACCGCCGAAGAGCACCTTCAGCCGCATCACCTCCGACAGGATCACCCGTTTCACATCATCGGGCGGTGTATCCACCATGAACCGTCTCTCGAGCCCGTAGAAGAAAAGGAACATGTAACCGGCGTCGAGGTCCGAGCGCATCCGCCCGCCTGCGAGCCACTTAAGGTAGATCGCCCGGTGCTCGGGAGAGATGTCGGCATAGCCCGGCCAATAGGGCATGTTCGGTACCTCTCGCCGCACCTTGCCAGCCACGGGTAGGGACGGATCGATCCACGCGCGGCAGGCCTGACGCCCGAACTGTCCATCCACCTGAGGGGCGACGCCAATATAGACCATTCCGCCGATGTTGCGCCCCGCGACTTCTGCATTTCCGGCTTCACCGATCCAGCCACGTCGCCGCGCACTAGGGGATTCCTCAGTCTTCCTCGATGTAATGGATGCCCTACGGGAAACGGAGGGATCGAAGGATTGCGATGTTGATGACCATCTGTTTGCGCAGATCGCAGGCTGCACTTTACCCTGCAGTGGTTCGGCAGCGGTGGCAGTTTGCTTGGTCTGCTTTCGTGTAAGACGTCTTTCGTTTCGCCAAGTCAGATAGATTGGCGCAGCGATGACGATGCCGATCTGCACAAGTTCATGCGCGGCGGACAGGGGGCCAGCCACTAGCAGGATTGCCAGAAAAATCCAAAAAAGGAGAACACCCGTGATCCGGAGTAAGCGTATCACGGCGGAGATCGTCGCCCGAATTGACCTTTCCTCCCGTTGTGCACCTGTCAAGCTGAGTACACCATGACGTTAAAGAAGAATTGCTCCTCCCGTAAAGACTGTGCTTCTCATGCGACTTGGTGCCGCCTCTTCATCGACAGGGTGAGGTGTCTGCCACAAGGTTTTTGACCACGCGTTGATCATTCAAGGCAACTTCGAAGACTTCCGGCTTGCCGTCATGAACCCGGGTTCGAGGATCTCTGATCCAAGTTGGTGGGGTTAATATGTGTTAAGATTGGGTTAAGAACCGGTTTACCCGTATTTTTCTGTCTGATATCAGCGCCTTAAAAGTATTAGAGGTCCCTGAAGTGACGGTTTTCGGTCCTCATAGTGACGATGTTCTGCCCCTGAAGTGACGTTTGTGTTGACCTTGCCCCTAAAGTGACGTTTGTCTTAGGTATGCCCCTGAAGTGACGTTCGCCCGTACTTCGCCCCTGAAGTGACGTTCTTGTTCGCCAAGCCCTTGAAGTGACGTTTGTCTCGCATGACCAATCAGACACCTGATCAACCAGATTTTTTTGTTTGTGACATCTTTGATGCTGCACCCAAAGGTGACATGGCATCTATGGAACATCCCGTTTTTGCTCTTTCTACCAAACCTGATACTAGCGTCCGCATTTATGAGCATCGGGGAATGACTTTGAAGGTTACGCCTTCAGTCGAGGGACTAGCTACAGTCTATGATCGCGACATCCTGATTTACTGTATTTCGCAGATTATAAGAGCAATGAATGACGACCGACCTGTTTCGAAGGTAGTAAGATTTCAGGCCGCCGATATGTTACGTGCTACGAACCGTCAAACGACCGGACGCTACTACGAACTATTACGCGCAGGTCTTGAGCGCTTGGCTGGAACCCGTATTTCCACCAATATTACGACAGGCGGTCAGGAAGTCTTCGAAAACTTTGGTTTGGTAGAGCGTTCACGTATCGTGCGTGAAACTAGAGACGGACGTATGCAAGAGATCGAAGTGGTCCTTTCGGACTGGGTTTTCAATGCAATCAAGGCAAAAGAAGTATTAACGCTCAGCCGTGACTACTTTAGATTGCGTAAGCCTATTGAACGCCGTCTCTATGAACTTGCGCGGAAACATTGTGGCATACAACGTGAATGGCGTATCGGCCTAGATCTTTTACGTATGAAGTGTGGGTCTTCTTCAGCACCAAAGAAATTTCGTGAGTTAATTCGCGCCATCATAGAAGAAGATGAGCGTGATTCTCATATTCCAGACTACGCTATTAGAATGGATGACGAGGGCCAAACCGTTCTTTTCGTTAGCCGGGGTTCTGTTCCTGATGCAAAGGACGCCATAGAAGTTCCTCAACTTGATCCCGATATCTATGAAATGGCGCGTGAGGTGGCTCCGGGATGGGATTTACGGTATATTGAGCAGGAGTGGCGCATGTGGGTGAAGGAGAAACCTAAAAACCCTGAAATAGCTTTTTTGGGTTTTTGTCGGAAGTGGTACGAGAGACGCGGGAGTCCTTAAAGCCTCCCCCCTACTCCTCCATTCGATCCATCAATATTTCAAGCATTTCTAGATAGGTCCGCCGTCCATGTGTTTCGCATAGCGCTTTATAACGCTCTAGAACTCTCTTGTCGCCACGAATATTTATCTGAGAAATTTCAGCCGGAGCTTCTCGGCTTTTCCAGCTAGTCGCCTGTTCCACGACACGGGTAGGTGCTTTGCTCCGCTCCCGGCGTGGTGCGAAATCATCCATGTCGCCAAGGCCTAAACCTTTACGCTCATTCATCCCCTGCTCTCCCTGATGATCCGGATAGTTTCCCTAGCGAATGCATGCGCGTTTTCTACAGCGCGCTCGATACCATTCACTTGCTTCTGGTCGAGTTGGCGCAGTCCACCGCCTATTGAGAACAGCGCTGCATACGCATCTCGCTCGGCAATTTCACATTCGTAAACTCTAAGTCCTTCAATGCTGCGAAGTTCGGCGGCAACATGCTTGTTGGTGCGTGATTTCACAGCGACTTTCGTGCGCGTAAAAAGCAGCGCAGTGGGAATCTCGCGTCGAAGTGCCCTGCCCTGCCGTTGTACTTCCTTCAAGGTATCAATAGCGCGGCGCGCGTCCTGCGCCTGTTCCTGGCTCGGAACAATTACAAGATCGCTCTCAGCAAAGGCGAAGGCTGCTAGACGACTGGCGGCACCCTCTAAGTCAACGATTACAAATTGACTTTCCTGTGCGGCTTGGTCAATCTCGTCTTGGATTTCTCGCTCACCTTCTGTGGGGCGTACCGATAGCCGTTTGGGGTTCGGTGTCCCGCTAAGCTCAGCCCATTCTACAAGAGCACGGTTAGGGTCTGCGTCTATGAGGGTGACGCTTGCTTCCTCGGAGAGTTCGCAAGCCAAGATCAGCGCCGTGGTAGATTTTCCGCTTCCGCCTTTGGCGTTGGCAAGGGAGATGACCGGCATGTTCTCGCTCTTCGTCCTGCTTTGCTACACAGTGTAGACCATAGCAGGACAGGCAGGCCAAGAGTGACACAGCGTAGGTAAGATCATAGTAGAGTGCGCTGTAATAGAATTGGCACACCTAGCAAGGCCTCGCATATCAAAGCATATCATCAGCTAGACTATGCTAGCACAGACTCTAGTAGAAAGGCCAAGGGTGGGGGAGGGGAGGCTAGGGCGGAACAGGGAGGAGGAAGTACCGCTAGCCGGTGATACCCAAGTCTAGGATACTGGAGTATAAGCCACATGTGGCCGATCAGAGGTGACGTAGCATAGAGGCCGATTATCGGATTCGGCTTGTAACCTCGCCGCAAGCGGGGAACCGATGTCCAGGCATTCGCCTAGCAGCGGAAGAGTGACGGCATCGCAAACAAACCCGTCTTTCGCTGGGCCGTGCGCAAAGATCCGTTTCCAAACACCATATACGCAATGGAGCGCGCGGAGCACCACCGCGGCGGCGTGCCAACCTAGCATCTCGGGTTGCACGCCGTCTGAGACGGGGTGCAGTTCATGCGCATAACGCATCCCGCTCAGTTCATGGCAGAGCGCTGTGTCGACCTGAACGACTAATGGCGTAAGCGCCGCTTTCAGGTAAAATCTCTGGGCCGACAGGCATTATCGCATCCGATCTTGATCGAGGCTCGCCATGTGATGATGATCGAATGCATGTCCGACCAGAAGGACGGAGAGACAAGATAATGACTCGAATTGCCGCAGCGTTTTTCGCAGTCATGTTTGCATTGCCCCTTGTAGCGCAGGAACGGCCCCTGTCGTTCTTCACTGAAATCCCAAGCTCGCCGGCATTCGAGGCCTATCTTGATACGCTGCGAGGAGCCTTGTCGGAGGCCGGATTTGTCCTCGAAGAGGGAACGGAACTTCCGCAGGTCGGTCGAGACGAGGCATTCGATATCGTCGCTTCGCGGGAGGCGGCAATCGGGTTCGTCTTTCTTAGCGACAGGGTGGGGGAAGGCGATAGCGGGGCGGCGCTTTTGACTGTGCCTGCCGCCTTTTCGACCTTCGAGAGCAGTCGACGTGCACAGCAAGGGTTCGTCGGCGACAGAGCCCGCAGTGAAATTACGGAGGGCGGCGCCTTGGCCGTCGGTCTCTGGATGCACGGGGTGGACGCGCTGTTGACGCAATCGACCTTTGCGGAACTCGGAGACCTTGAGGGCCTCAGGATCCGCGCAAACGACCCGGTCTCTCGGAGTTTCTTTGCACGTCTCGGCGCTTTCCCCGTGGAGATGCCATTCGCAGAGGTGGAGAATGCTCTTCAGATCGGGGATTCCGACACCACGCTCTGGCCGCAGGACAGCATCGAAGGCGATATGCTCTCCGCCTTTTCCGGTGGGACGGTCTTGATAGATCATAGAAACCGTATTGCGGTCACGGTCGTCGGAGACGCTTGGTGGACAGCGTTGAGCGCCGGTGAACAGCGCCGGTTTCTCGCCGCTCTCGAACAAGCCGAGGAAGAGGCGGCTGTGGTCGTCGCGGCTCGGTCGGAAGAATTGGGGGGAACACTGGAAGAGTTCGGTATTACACGAACCTCTTGGACGGAGTTCTCCGGAGAGAGGCTCGACGCGGTCGTGGTGTCGACCGCCGGGGAGATCGCGCTCTTGGATGGCAGCGCCGTCCAAGGTCTCTACGACGATGTGCGCACGATCCTGCAGGATATCGGCTTCGCCCCCGACGGCGGATCGGACCTCGAGAGACCCGCAGGACCGGCTCGGGTCTTCTTCGCCACCGACCGCCGCTACGATCCGGACGAAGTTCTCCTGAGAGACAAGTTCGGGAACGACGATGGCGAGACCGGGATGTGGTATTGCGGCGAACTCGTTCCATCCGGCCCAGCGGCCGTTGGCGAGTTCGCTGGACAGATCGCGCTCGTGGACGGGGGAACGATCACGTCCACGGAGGCCTGCATCACGCAGATCGCCGAAGCCGCGGCGGACAATGGCGGCAGGGTTCTGATCTATGTGCACGGCTACCGGAACGACTTTCGCGACGCGACGGGAACCGGGATCGCCTTCGCAAAGGATCTCGCACTCGAAGTGCCTTTGATCGTCTGGTCCTGGCCATCCGTAGGTGGCCTGAAAAACTATCCACGCGATGCCGATGCGGTGGATTGGTCAGAACTTCAGTTCGGTCGCTTCGTCAGGTCTCTGACGGCGCGCTTCGAGATTGTCGGGGTAGACATTATGGCGCACAGCATGGGCACTCGGCTTGCTGCAAACCTTATGCGCGACGACTGGCCGGGCGGGGAAGCGGCGGTGGTGCTGGCGGCGGCAGATATCGCCCGACCCAACCTTCGACAGGCCGCTGACGAGACCGACGATGCGCGCATCTCGCTGTTCGTCTCGAAGAAGGACCTCGCACTCTTCGCGTCGCAATTCCTTGGCGCCCGGGAACCCCGAGCGGGCAGAGCTTCGCCATTGTTCGTGCATTCCGGGATCGACACCGTCGATCTCGGTGCCTTTGATCGTATCGCCGTCAATCATGGCCACGCTTTCGCTGTAGAGGAAGTCATCGATGATCTCGCGCGCCTCTTCGCAGGGGAATGGCGCGCGACGGGGAGAGGTCTGGAGGCGCGGCGGAACGACGGAGACGTTCTCGATCACTATCTGATCCTTCCAGATTAGCCGCAATCGAGCGGCACGCGATCATCGCTTCGGTCAGTCGCCTGCTTGGCGGTTTGATCGCCGCCTCGATCCGGAGAGTGCGCTCGAGCCTGGTTCGGCTCTGCCGAATTTCGTCTCGCGGGCTGCTCGCGGCAGGAAGGGAGAGGAGGGTGTTTAGCCCTCGTCGCCGGTCTCGCCGCCGTTCTGGGCGCTTTCGCCGTCCCGCGCGCGGGGTTCGAAGGCGACGAGCTCCGTGGTGCGTATTCCACGGGGAAGTCAAGCTTCACGCTCAGGTACTTCGAGCCATCCTCGCGGATGGTTCTCGAAAATCGTGCCCACCCGGGTGTAGAGGGTCTTCTGCTCGCCGTTCTGGGCGTAGGTGAGGTTGTAGCGGGCCATCTTGTGGTCTCCCATCGTTTCGATGGGACGACAAAGGCCGGATCGAACAAGCGCAGGCGCAGGCGCAGGCGCGAATGCAAAGGGTCCGCGCCCGCAGGGGTAGAAGCCGTATTCGTGCTCGCCGAAGGGGAGGAGGCACAACGACCCGCAGAGCACGCCCCCGCGCGATCCGGCCAGACCCCTCTCCGCGAAACGACAGGCGACCGCCAAGGTGGAGGACCGCCTGCGACTGCCTACCCGCCCCCAAGCCGCACGACTAGCAGAACGGCGGGGCAGGGGATCACAGACGGGACGGAGCACGGGAGAAGAGGACGGACGGCGGGGGCCGGGAAGGAAGGAAAGCTCGATTATCTGGGCGCCCCCGGAGAGGGCTGTAGCCAATCAGTCGCCAACAAAGGGCGGGTGTCAGAGTCTGGTTCACGACGGGTGAAGGGCGTCGTAAACACAACCCACAGTGTCTAACAGAACCTCCGCAATCGCGTAGTTGAAAGTCCGGTAGACCTACCCTAATTTCGGACACTAGGAGGCCAGAGATGAACGCGCTTGCGAAACGGATCAAGGTCAAACGGCGGGGCTCGGTGTTCACGCCGAAGGACTTCGCAGACCTCGGCATGGGGCGCTCGGCCCTTGACAAGTCGCTCGCCCGCCTAGCGCAGCGCGGCGAGATCCGCAGGCTGGCGCACGGCATCTACGACAAGCCGCAGATCAGCCGGGCGCTCGGGCCGCTCTCGCCCGCGCCCGACGACATCGCGGCCGCCATCGCGCGGCGAGACGGCCATGTTATCGGGCCGACCCCGGCCCGTGCGGCCAACGCGCTCGGCCTCACGACGCAGATGCCGGCGAAGCCCACATACCTAACGGACGGGACGACCCGGACGTTGAAGATCGGCGGGCGGGATGTCTTGTTCCGCCGCGCCGCGCGTCGCAATCTTGTCGGCGGTAGCACGCCCGTGGGGCAGGTCGTCCAGGCGCTGCGCTATCTCGGTCGAGATGGGGTCGATCAAGACACGCTCGACGCGCTCCGGACTCGCATCCCGGTCGCGCAGCGCCGCCGCCTCCGGGACGTCGCGAAGGACGTGCCCGCCTGGATGGCCCCTGCGCTCGAGTCCCTCGCCGCAGTGGACCCCGCCACTTGAGCCCGGACGGGAAGCGAAGGCCTTCATGGACGCGCTAGCCCGCGCCCCCGCGTCCGAGCGCGCGGCGATCTTCGAGGAAACCGCTGCGCGCCGGAACGTCACGGGGCCGATCATCGAGAAGGACTTCTGGGTCTGCTGGACCCTGCGCCGCCTGTTCGCGCTGCAAGACCCCACAGTCGGCTTCATCTTCAAGGGCGGCACGTCGCTTTCGAAGGCCTACGGGCTGATTGGGCGGTTCTCCGAGGACGTCGACCTGTCGCTCGACAGGCACGACCTCGGCTTCTGTGAGGGTCGCGACCCCGCAGCGAAGGACATCAGCGGCAAGCACCGGAAGGCACTGCTGAAGGAACTCGAAGAGGCGACGGCCGCGTATGTCGGCGAGCCGCTCCTCGACCGCCTCCGGGGCGCGTTCGCGGGCGGGCTCGGGAGCGACGCGTTCGGCCTCGACGTCGACGACCGGGACCCGCAGACGCTGCTGTTCCGCTTCCCGGCGGGTCTGGCCACCGCCAGTTATGGCGGCGGCTATCTCGGGCCGTCGGTCAAACTGGAGTTCGGTTCGCGCTCGGATCACCTGCCGGCCGAGGATCGCGTGATCGTCCCCTATGCGGCTGAGACTTTCCCTGAGGTGGTCGCGAATGCCCAGACCACCGTGCGCGTCCTCGCCGCCGAGCGGACCTTTTGGGAGAAGGCAACGATCCTGCATCAGCTCGCGCATCGCCCGCCCGAGAAGGCCCTCTCGGACCGGACATCCCGCCATTACGCTGATCTTGTGGCCCTGGCCCGCTCAGACCTGCGCGCACGAGCGCTAGCGCGTCCTGATCTGCTCGCCGCCGTCGCCGAGCACAAATCGCGGCTCTTCCGCGATCCCAAGGCCCGCTACGAGGAGGCGCGCCACGGAACGCTGGTGCTAACGCCGCCCGCGCCGCTGCGCAGACTTCTAGCGAGCGACTACCGCGCCATGCGGGAGATGTTCTTTGAGGAGCCGATCACCTTTGAGACAATCATGAACGAACTCGTCGACCTAGAGGCCGAGATCAACGCGCCCCAAGTGCGCTAGGCTGCTTCGGTTCGGCCGCTCGTCGCTTCTCGAGACGACGCCGAGCGCTGCTCGCATTCTCTTATTTTCGTCGCGTGCCCGCTTAAGTGGGCCGATTTGGTGCACACGGCCTTGTAGGGGGGCACGCCACCTCTCGGCAGGCCCCAGACGGACCGAAGGGCGACCCCGCCCGGGGCCGCCCCTCCATCGCCTCGCCGGTGGGGCAGGAAGCCGTGCGCGCCCCTCAAGCGGCCTGCCTCATCCCCTGAGCCGCCTTGCGCGCCCGCGCCTGTGCCAGCGCCGCCTCCGGCCCCTCCGCCGCGATCCGCGCGACGTGCAGGCCCTTCCTCTCGGCCTTCTCCGCGAGGTTCAGCCCGATCCCGCCCCCGCCGAAGAGGATCACACCGCGCAGGCGGGTCCGCAGCATCTCGTCATTGACCCGGAAGGGCGCGGCCTTGGCGTATGCGTTCCAGTTTGGGCGGAACAGCACCTGCGCCACGCCCCGGTTGCGCGCCCAGGCGGCGGCGATGCGCTCCGCCCCCTTCGATCCCTTGTGGCAAAGCACCATGTCCGGGCAACACGCGCGGGTGGCGTCAAGCCGCGCGAAGACGCGGTCATAGTCCGTCCAGTCCGACGCGCCGCCACGGCGACGAACGTCCCGGTGACGGTGCACCGCTCGGCTTCGGCGCGGTCGGCGGCCTCAAGCAGGTGCTTCGCCTCGAACACAGCCCCCGTCTCCATCGCCCGCCGCGTGGTCCGGCTGCCGGTGACGGGCACGTAGGCGTCCCCCGTCTCGCGCTCGCAGGCTTCGGCGGCGGCCTCGGCCATCAGTCGCAGCGCATCGGCCTTTTCCTGCATGGCCTCGAACTGGCGCTGCGCGGTTTCCAACTCCACTTCGGCCACCTCACTGCCGTCCTGCGCCCGGATCAGCGCGGCGATCTTGTCGCGCAACTTATCGGTGGCCTCCTCGGTGACGGTCGCCCGGCGCTGGAACAGGGTGGCGAAGGCATGGGCCATCGGTTCCACCTCCGAGGTGAGCCCGGTGTTCTGGATGGTGCCGATTAGGCAATCGAAGGCGTCCCCCCATGGCGCGGCCCTGCAACTCCAGGTCGTCCGGGATGGGCAACTCGTCGGTGCTGGTCTCGGTAAGGCCGAACAGTTCGATCTGGTCGTAAGCGGTCATGGGGTCATCCCTCTCTCGATCCGGTGCGCCGGGCAGCCCCGGCCTTGGCAGAAGCGCCTCGCATCCCGTGCTCCCAGATTACCCCTAACCCCTTTGCCCATAAGCGGTTTATTCGCTCCAAAGGAAATTGACCTGTTTGCCATCAAACCCTTGCCCGCGCTTGTTTCGATCCCAGACCGAGGGAGCATACCGCCGATCGCCCCCGCAATCGGCCACCGACCCCCGTGGCCCGAAGGGCCTCCGCATCGGCGCCCTGGGCAGTCTTCCGCGCCGCCTTGCTTGTTCGTCACCCATCGGTCGCACGCACGGCCCCGGGAGGGCGGCCGGCAAGAGGACGGGGGCAAAGGGTCCGTGGAATACCGGAACCCCGAGAGGGGCGAGGATATGCCGCGAAAGCCCCTTGCGGCTGGCCACCGGCCCGCTAGGGAGGAAGGCCTGCGACCGATTCACGGGGGACGGACCGGCGGGGCATGGGAGGTGGCCCGG
>PAQH01000099.1 GCA_002709225.1 Planctomycetaceae bacterium | reverse complement strand
TCCCTGGTCTTGGTTTCCCAGACGGGTTTCGAGACGGTGTAGTGGACTTTTCTGGTCTTGGTTTCCCAGACAGGTTTCGAGACGGTGTAGTGGACTTTTCTGGTCTTGGTTTCCCAGACGGGCTTGCAGACCGTGTACTTACACACACGTTCGCGCTTTTCGTATACCGGTTTCGAGACAGTGTACTGGCAATCGCGATAATGCGTTTCTGTAACGTATTTTACGCAGCTGACCGTCTGCTTCTCGTATGCTTTTTCGTATACGGTCTTGTAACAGGTGTACTTCTGGGTTTCGAACATCACCTTGCGGCGCGTTTTCATTACCGTATAGCAGCAGTTTTTGGCTGAGGCGAAGGACGCTTTTTCGCTGCCGCAGTTCTTGTAGTTCACTGCGCCGAGCCAGGCGGCGTAAGTCGTGTTTGCCGAGATTGCAATCGCACAGATCGCCATCATGGAAACAGCTAGTAGCCTCTTCATCGTCCGGCCTCCCTCAGTCTCGTTTCGCACGGCAGATTGATTGCGGGCAGCCATGTAATCGGAGTACTTTTTCCGAGACAGCTTGCCCGCTATATCTACCCATAGCATGCGGATTGCGGATTTGTAGGAAATTTCTCAAAAAGCAAAGTCACTGCTATTTACTGTGACCTGCAAATTTTCATCGACCAGATGGACGGAATCCCTTGAAATGGAAGGCCTGGGAAAGATATGGTTTGATTGGCAAAGGGGTACTAATTTCACGGCCATAGGGGAATGTGGGGATGGGAGATCTGGGGCGCTTGCGACGGGTGGGTCGAAGGGGAGGGTTGTGTTGTTCTGTAATAGGTGATTTGCGTCTTTGCTCCAGCATCGTGAAGCGATCTGACATCGCTGGACCAGGGTCGCATCTTTCGAGCGCGGAAGATGAAATTGGAGTGTGCCCAACAGCGAATGAATGTTCTCGAAGTCGGCGCGGTTCAAATGACTGATGACAATCCGCGGCAATCGGCTTTGAACGTACCAGAGGAAGTCCCCAAAGCAGTCGTCAACCGCTTGAGTCTCTACTTGCGGGAGTTGCAACAGCTGACACGTGCTGGGTTGGAGACGACGAGTTCAACCAGGCTGGGAGAGCTTTTAGGCCTTACGGGCGCTCAGATTCGCAAGGATTTGGCCTACTTTGGGCAGTTTGGCTATCCAGGGATTGGCTACCGCTGTCATGAGCTGATCGATCAGATACGCAACATCTTGGGAACTTCTCACACCTGGCCAGTTGCTTTGGTCGGAGTTGGAAATTTGGGACGCGCCTTGTTGCGTTACAAGGGGTTCAGTTTACGCGGCTTTGAGGTAGTGGCGGTGTTTGATGTTGATCACAGTGTCGTGGGAAGTGAGGTTGAGGGGATTCCAGTGTTTGACGTGGCTGATCTCGCCGAGGTGATACGACAGCGGGAAATCAGGCTGGCTGTTGTCGCGGTGCCCGCGGCTGCCGCGCAACAGGCTGCGGATCGCCTGGTGGAAGCGGGTGTGGAAGGAATCCTGAATTTTGCTCCAGTGACGCTGTCAACGCCAACACATGTGACCAGAGTTGGCGTTGATTTGGCCATTGAGCTGGAACAGCTCTCGTTCGCGGTTGTGAATCGTAACGAGAATGCGTAAAGTGGTGCGTCATTGGTCGCTGGGAAGGTACCGGTCGGCCAGGAAATGCTCTTTTGATGGCCCGTGGTGTAATTGGCAACACACCGGATTTTGGTTCCGGCATTCTAGGTTCAAGTCCTAGCGGGCCAGCTTGAAGCTGGCTGCACCGACACGTGTCTGACCCGCTTACGGCGGACGATCATGTTGCCCGGTAAAGCGTCCTGTCAGAGCAGAGGCTTGTCTCACCGTAGGTTTCTGTGCCAGCCAACGCATCGGTCCGAAAAGTGCCAGCTGTGCTGTTGCCATCAATGCTGGCGCCAACCGGCGAGACTGTTAACGCTAATTGTCCTGGGCAGGTTCCAGTCGGTGCAGCGTGCCACCCTGTTCATAGCTTCAATGGGATTGGCTTGACGTCCTGTCGGCTGCCAGACTTCCAGGACCGCATCATCGCGGCGAGTACTTCGGCGACTTGAAGCGCTTCTTCCAGACCTGGGGCCCCAGGGATGTTTTTGGTGATGTGCTGCAGGAAATGGAACATTTCAAGGGTTTTGAGGTCTTCATAGCTCATGCTGTTCCCAGGGCCCGGGTAGAAATGTTGGTAACCAGGGTGTTCTGGGCCGGCAATCACGACAGCGTTACCGGGATGGGGCTCTGTCGCGTCGTCGAATAGGGCGATTTCGATTTCGTTCATACGTTCAAAATTCCACTTGAGCGCCCCCTTTGTGGCGTTGAGCTCAAATGCCATCTCGCAGCGCGGTCCGTTGACGATACGGCAGACTTCAAAGATCCCCTGTGCTCCTGAGGCAAAACGCGCCAGGGCACTGACGTAATCTTCATTGGTGACTGTGCCGCGCGGACCGGACGCATCCACCGAGAAGTGAGTTCCTTCACCTGGCGTGGCCTGCGGGCGTGTGGGAATGTACGTGTTTTGTTGCGATGTGATGCTCTCAATCGGCCCAGCCAGCATGTGGGCCATGTCAACCACATGAGACATCAGGTCACCCAGTGCACCAGTTCCCGCGATTTCTTTCTGGAAACGCCACGACAATACGGAATCGGGATGGCTCCCGTAGCCGACCAGAAAACGGCCTCGGTAATGCGTAATCTGTCCCAGTTTTCCGTCGGAGATTAATTGCTTTGCGTATTGGACCAGTGGCGCCCAACGGTAATTGTAGCCGACGCCACTGAACACACCGGCAGCGCGCGCTGTTGCCGCGATGGCGGCAGTTTCCTGAGGCGAACACCCGACTGGTTTTTCACAAAAGACGTGTTTGCCTGCAGCTACGGCGGCGGCGACCATTGGTAGATGAAAGACATTAGGGGTCGTGATATTGACGATCTGCACATCTGGATTGTCGATCACGCGTTGCCATTGGGTCGTGGACTGTTTGAAGCCAATTTGGCAGCGTCCTTGTTGGGCGCGCGCCTCAACATCATCTGCACAAATCACCAGTCGCGGTTGCAGCCCACTTTGCGGAAACCGGTCCTCGATGCTGCGGTAGGCTCGACTGTGAACGAGTCCCATCCAGCCCATGCCGATTACGCCAATGCCGATTGTCTGCGTCATGATTATCTTTCTTGACAGCTCTTTTGTGGGTCGTGGTAACTGATCTGTTTCACTGTTTTCCTGCAACGAAATTACTGCAACGGAAATAGCACTGGCCGTGCGTGGTGCAGCAAGCCAATTTTCATCGGTTCATGACTGTGCCCCGCTAACCAATCAGGTTGGTTGGATTGATGGCGCAGGCAGTTGACTGGCTAAGGCGGGCCGTCCTGGAGCTGATTATTTTGGGCCATCGTGATTTGCGACGAAACCGGTGTTGAGAGGTTCACAAGGAGACGCGTTTTCCATCCTCCCGGTATACGGGACTCGACCTGTTGACTTTGCCAGTTGATGTTATCTTCACATGAAGCTCCAGCGCGGGCGCACGTTTGCGTTACCTGGAAAACCGCTGTGGACTCACTCTACAGCATGTGAGTCTGGCGTGTTAATATGGCAAAAGTGCCGCCAGCCGGTAGCACTCGCGCGAGAAACGACACGCATAATCACATTTTTTTCTCGGAAACTAACAAGTCTTGGATTTGCCTTGCCCACTGTGTAGCCGCCAGGCACAAAGCGAACCATGAGCCTCACAACCAACGTGTTGTCGGTAGTCGCAAAGTTGCTTTGTGGCTCGAGTGTGCGCTGGGTTGACTGCCAACCTGAAACGTGCCAACGGGTCTATTTTGCCAACCACACCAGTCACTTGGATGCGATGATTCTCTGGTCCTCCCTGCCACGGCAGCTACGGACAGTCACCCGTCCCGTAGCCGCCAAGGATTATTGGGAGAAAGGGATTGTTCGGAAGTATATGGCAGAGAGTTTTAACGCATTACTGATTGACCGTAAGAAGATCAAAGTGCATCGCAGCCCGGTAGAGTTGATGATCCAAGCGATCGGAGATAAGTACTCGTTAATTGTCTTCCCTGAGGGCAGTCGGAACCCTGATTCGGAGATGCGAGAGTTCAAAAGTGGGTTGTACTACCTGAGTAAGAAACGTCCCGACCTGGAACTCGTGCCTGTCTACATCGATAATGTGAACCGTGTATTGCCTCGCGGCGAGATTATCCCCGTTCCCTTGTTGAGTTGTATTACGATTGGTCCACCGATGTGGCTGGAAAATGGTGAGAGCAAGGCCACTTTTCTGCAACGCGCTCGAGAAGCGGTGCAGCGACTAAAAGAGGTCTAGCGAGTTTGCCGCTGGCGACTATTGCACGCGGTAGTTCCCATTTTCGTATTGGCTGGAATCGTGGGGCGGGCGTGAAGCCTGCGGCGCTACGAAACTGACGGATACGTGGCCATTTGAGATGCCCAAACGAATGATGCCAGATGTTTGTTGAAGCCCAGAATTATGTTCACGGTGCGGGGACGTTGATGTTCCTGCCGCCGACGCTAAGGAATTGGGGCGACTTGCGCGTGATGATCTTGTTGGGTGTGATCATTGCGGTATTGGCGATCTTGTACCTGGTCGGACGGTTCCTAGGTCGTCAGCCTGAAGGCACCATCAATCCTGCGATTGTTCGCATGTTTCAGCAACGCGTTCAGGCGTGGTGGTTGATGTACTCGGTCTTGGCAGCAGGGTTCCTGCTGGGGCGCGTTCCGACAGTCGTGTTGATTGGCCTGATCGCATTCTGGGCACTGCGAGAGTTCATCAGCATGACCCCGACTCGACGTGGGGATCATAGTGCCCTGTTCTGGGTATTTTTTGTGTTTACGCCGGCCCAGTTTGTCCTTGTTGGAATGGGACGTGCGTACTACCCCGTCTACAGCATCATGATCCCGGTATTTGCATCGCTGTTAATTCCCGCGCGAATTACGTTGTCCGGGGATGCCAAACGTTTCCTGGAAAGGTATGCCAAGATTCATGTTGGTCTGATGATTTGCGTCTACTCTTTGAGCTTTGCGGCTGCCGTACTCGACGTGGAAAGCGAACCAGAAGCTGTGGCAGATGCCCGCGCGCCATCGGCCGGAGAAATTCCGGATGAAACGACGGCAACGGAGCCAGAAGGTGCGCAGTCAGACGCTGTAGTACCTGCCGTAGCTGTCTCGGTTGAAGCACGCAGCCCTGCTGGGTTGCTCTTTTATTTGGTGCTCATTGTCCAGTTGGCAGACGTGTTTCAATACGCTTGGGGACGTCTGCTGGGAAAGCGGGTTATCGCTGCGAACATCAACGCCAGTCGCACCTGGGAGGGACTGGTAGGTGGTGTCGCGACTGCTGCGGTGTGCGGTGTTCTGTTTTCCTGGATTACTCCTTTCAGCTGGTGGGGGTCATCAATCATGTCCATGATTCTGGCGGTGATGGGGGCGGCCGGCGGCATGACGATGTCGGCAATCAAACGAGATCGGGGAGTCACCGATTACGGTACGCTTGTCCAGGGACACGCGGGCGTCCTGGATCGTATCGACTCGCTTTGTTTCGCAGCGCCTGTTTTTTACCACCTGGTGCCGTTGATTACACAACTCCGGTAGCCAGCCAGCAATGGTGAGTCGTACGCCAGAGCAGGTAGAATAACCTTCGCATGGCAGCGCCTGCGGTGGACTTCCCTGGGCGCTGCAAGATGCGATCTGGAGAGCGTGGTGGCAGCAGTGGATTGTATGAGGCTGTGCCTTGATTGGTTGTGGCGGAGATTGTGAGCCGCGCGAGGACAAGTCCGCTCAATACCAGGCCGGGGTACCAGAAATTCGGATGGGTTGCCAGCGCGGATTTGAGTCCTGTTGCTGTTGCCGACGAGCTGCCGCGGCCCGGCGCGCGTACCAGCCTGTGACGACCGGTAGTGGCGGGAGGCTTGAGGCGATCATGGAAGTCCGAGATCGGTCTGATTCGTTCGTGGATGGTTCAACCGCGGAGCGATCGAATCGGGCGGCCTTCATGCTGCGATCGATTTTTTGTTTTGCGGAGTGAACCGTTGCCTGAGTTCGGGCGATATTGCTGGCGATCATGGTTTCCAGCTTGGCAACCTGTTTGGCGGGAATTATTTGCCAGGTTGCCTTGGCTATTGATTCGCTCGCTGGCTTTGTTATTTCAGTTGCTGGGGTGGTGGGAGCGGGTTGGGTGGTTCCAGCGGTCAATCCGAGGGTGTGCTTGCTAGTGGCTGCTGTCGCGGCGCTAGGTTGGTGCTCGGTGTTCGCTTCCAGCAATTGGTTCAGTTGGGTTTGTAACTCACGATTCCACGAGACCTGCAGATCCGACAAGTCGTTGAATCCGTAATGATGAGAGAGCGCTGCTTCCCAATCGCGGTTCTGGAGTCCACTTTCGACGAACTGAACGAATTTCCGTTTACCTCCCCGAGCTAGCAGAAACTGGGTTACTGAATACCCTTGTGCGTAAAGCGGCAGTATGTCGCGCGGGTACTCTCGCATCGGAAACATCTGATTGAATGCGATGCCGCGGCTTGGCCGTGTGGTCAAGAAGCGGGTGAGCAGATCGCGTTGCTTGGCTTGTTCACTCTGATGTTCAACGGTAGTACAGGCTCCTTCGTCTGCCCATCTGGGTAGAGGCTGCCCGAAATGAGTCGCGAAGACCGTATGTAGGATTTCATGAGGAAGCACACTGTCGAGGATGCGTTCACGTGATCCTTGGATTTGCATGGCCCAGCCTAAGGGTCGGCCGCGATGAAATCCGAAGCTGGTGGCGCCGCCAGCGGACAGATCAGGCTGTGCTGTGACGCGGATGGGACAGATGCTATGCCAGGGTGGTAATGCGTGCCCCAGCCAGTCAAGAGCTAACTGGCGTCGGTGACGTTCTGCCGAGATGGCAACCTCTTTGGCGAGCTGGTCATCATTGCCTGTAACCAGGAAATTTTGGGTGCGATAACTCGCTCCTCGGCCAGTAGCCGCTCCCATTAACAGAATGAATGTTGCGCAGGATGTGAATTTCAGCAGGCGAGCATCCATGCTCAAGTGCCCTTCTCATAAGGCGGCATTGATAGGCCACGTCCCTGTGGCAATCTGGCTTTGAGGCGGCTGGCAAGTGTCGTGCTGTTGCGTAGTGCAAATGCCGCTGCCGATGGCGGTCTGCCACGTACCAGACGCGCCACAGCCTACCTCCCACGACATTCTCAGACCAGAGTGATTTTTCCGGCGGTGGTTTCCAGAAAAATACAGCGAAAATGGAGGGGCGAGACGGTTGCGGAGGCTAGCGGATGTGCGGCCCTCCCTGGGGTTAACCAGCCCGTCGACGTTGCGCCTGGTACAAATAGGGGTTGAGATTGGGGTCGTTGTACATCTTGAACTGCCGGTAGGTTTGATGACGCTTGCGACCCGCAAAAATGTCTTCTAGAAGTTCCTGCAGACTGTTGGCCAGGTCCTGTTGTTGGTGATTGCAGATGGCGAGTCTCTGGGCAACTTTGGCAATATGCTCGGGAGTCGCATCGTCGCGTTCGGTCTGTTCTTGCAAGTGGTAAATGCGTAACGCCAAGATCGACAACCGATCAATTACGCTACCGGGTGTTTCTGAGTTCAGCCGTGCTTGCGCAGGGATGACAATCCCCTGCGCATCGAGCGTTTCTGTGATCCAGTCGTCGATCTTCTCGATCCAGTCGTTTCGCTGTTGGTTCAGCTGGTCAATATTGCGTTTGACTTGGGCGATGCGTTCGTCAGCGACGTCGGGGCTGCGGGCAATATCTTCTTCGTGCCAGAGTCGAAAGTTAAAACTGAATTGCGTCCTGATGATGTTCATGACGCCGGTGGTGTTCAAGTCGATGGGCTCATCGTGCCAGCGTACCACGCACTCCCGGTGCAGCGCCATAATTGCCTTGACATCGAGCATGAAATTCCATTCCCCAGGTGAAAGAAGCTGGTGGTCAGATAGAAGCCGATCGGCGCGAGATCTTATGAGAAGTCGCCTGTCAAGGCAATTGCATCTCAGCAGAGCAGGTTGTGCCGAATCAGTCGGAACAAAAAAACGGCACGCCGCGTGGACGGCGTGCCGTGTGATCAGAAGCCTCTCTCGCAAGCTTGTATCCAGTCGTTGCAGTCAACATCACCGCAACTGGAATACCGGCATGCTATTTGCCAATATTTACGCCGCAGGGACTGGCTTCGGGGGATCGACCGCGGGTTTCTCTGGATTGGTTCCGTTCGTGACCCAAGGATAGACAGGACGATTGAACCAGCTCGCTCCAGCGCGTTTTTTACCAGCTTTAGTTGGTTTGGGTGCGGGCGCCTTGCTGTGCTTGGGTAGTTCGGGAAGCTTCATCCAGCTGAGATCGATATCGGGAAGGTCGATCAGCGACATGCCACTGCAGCGTTTTTTCTTCTTGGGAAGGTGCTTGTGGACGTCGTTGGCGATCTCTGCAAGCCCCTCGAAAGGGTTCCATGATCCAAACAGGCTGTGGGAAGCGTGCTTCTTATGGGTCGGTTGCGCCTTGGGAGCACGTTGTGCCACGGGGGCCCGTTTTCCAGCAGCAACGAAGGTGCTGGCTTGCCCGCGGTAGGTCGGGTTATCTTGTGCGGCCACACCGGCAGCATTCGCTAAGATCAGGGTGAACGCCAGTAATGGATGCCACTTCATGGGTTTGGTTCCTCTCATTGTGTTGGGAAACAGGTAAATGCCGGGGCTGGTGCTGCGGCGAGAGTGCATGTTTCCGTGTTCGCCGCCTGACGGTTACAACAGAGTCGGTCCCAGGCTGAACGCCAGCCGCCTTCATAGGAACGCAGTTGCTTCCTGGTTCGATTCAGTCCAAACATGCGTTATAGAATGGCAAAGGCAAACAACATCGTCCCATCTTTCTACCGCTACTGTTGTTGGCTGTAACGATTGGTAGCATTTATAGGAGAAGTAGTGGTGGGAGCCTTTTTTCGGATTTCCCACTTGGCAACAGGCTGCCACACCAATCGGTTGTTTTGCGCGTGCTGTTGGTGGACGAGATCATGCAAGCTACTGCATGGCACTTTGGCAATTGTTGGTCATCCGCAGGCCGGTTGGTTTTCGTCGCACCTCGGTAACTCGAGTTTTGTTGATACGGCGTTATGATTTTCAGAGCTCCTTTGGCGGCTGTTTTCCTGCTGACGACAGGGACTACGCAATTTGCGTTCTGGTACGCAGGCGCACTGTGCGGTGCGATTGCGATGGGAACCGTCGTGTTCCTCTATGGCTGGAAGATGACTCGTGGCACTACGCTCACAGGAGTCTGGTTGTGGGCTTTATTTTCTTTCTTGAGCGTGGCGGGGGTTGAATTGGCCCTGCTGTGGAACAACTGGACGGAGCCGACTTCATTTAATGAGGCGCTGCGTTATCTGGCGGCGGTCACGACTTTTTGCCCGCTCATGGCGCAATTGGGTGCCAAACGGCCACAGGTTCAAGTCTGGCCGCTCGTAGTGATTAGTTTATGGGTGGTACTATGTTTACCGGCTGGCGAATTTCTATTGTTGAAGCAGGGTGCGTTAATGGAAATTAGCGCAGCTCGTAGTTGGTTTCTGGTTGTGCTTGCTCTCGTGGGATTATGTAACAATTTGCCCAACCGATTTTGGCCTAGCGTGCTGTTGTTGGTGGGTGCTCAGACGCTGCTGCTTTCTCCGCATCTACCTTTCAGTGCTGATTTGCTGGACCTGAATCACTCGGTGCATTGGGCGTTGTTCTTGATTTCAGGCGCTTTGTTGCTGCACGTCCTCGGGTGGCCAACGCAGCGGGTTTGCAGTGAATCGGACCGACTGTGGTTTGATTTTCGCGACCACTACGGAACGCTTTGGGCACTCCGCTTGGCGCAACGTGTTAATGAAGACCAGCAGCACGGCGGCACAATTTTGGGATGGAGTGGTTTTCGGTCAAGGCCTCCGGAGCGTGACATTGAAGTTGACCTCAATGACCCATCGGTTCGGCAATTCAGAAGTTTGCTCGCGCGGTTTGTCTCTGCACAGTGGCTTGCGCGCCGCGTTGCTGAGTCTCGGGAGGCTACGCCTTGGTGACGTCATTGGCTGGGGAGTCAAATTCACTCAGGTCAACCCACTCGCCACGTTCAACGGAAGCGACCACGGCGTCTGTGAAGATCTGAACTCGCCAGCCGTCATACAACCCCGGATGCTCCGACGTCTGACCTGCAGCGCGATCATGAATGGCAGGAAATGCGTGCTTGATGAATCGATTTCCAAATCCCGGATTAGGGACGGTTTCCAGTAATTCCACAGTGCCATCGGACCGTACCACGGTCAGCTCGCTTTGTAGGCGGTCGATTGCCAAAGAGCCCTCGGTGCCGTGCAGCTCGACTTCCGGTGCGAGCCCTTTTCGCAAAGTGGGTGCGTGCGAGAGAACCAATGAACCGACCGTTCCATCTTGGAATTGCCAGATAATATTTGCGTAATCAAACGCAGTCGCTTTTCGCAGCGTTGTAGCGCTGCCAGCTTCCTGTTTTTGTCCGATGTCGATCGCTTCGGTGAGATCGATCGGACCTACATCCGGCTTGGCCGGTGCGAGCACCTCCGCGTGTGCCAAGACGCGATTTGCTTCCTGGTTGATGATCCAACGTATCGTGTCGTACGCGTGTGAGCCCACATCAGCAATACTGCCTGCAGCGGAGAGGGTCGCATCATCTCGCCAGGTAAACGGGATTGATGCTGGGCGAGGGTTGTGCCAGCGGTAGATCACGGATCGAATTTCCCCCAGCCTCCCAGATTGAACGAATTGCTTTGCCCGTGCGAAGACGGGGACATAACGCGTCCAGAACGGGACGAAATGTCCCAACGGCTTGTTTTGGAATGCCGTCCAGATCTGATGCGCCTGGTCGGCATTCAAGGCAACTGGTTTTTCGCAGAAAACATGTTTGTCCAATGCCGCGCACGCGATCACCGGGTCAAAGTGGAGCGCATCGGGCGTGGCGACGACGACGCAGTTGACTTCGGGGTGCTCGATGGCGGCTTGCCAATCGTCTGTAATCAAGTCCGCCTTATCTTTCTGTTGCGCGGCTTCTAGACGATCGCGACGTCGCGCACAGAGCGTGACAATACGAGCCGCGGGTCCCGCTTCTCGAATTTCGTCACGGTAGGGGGTGCCGATATAACCCGTGGCGCCAAGGACGGCGATTCCTAGGTTCATGGTAATTTCTTTTCAGCGCAGGAATACCACTTGCGGTGAGCTCGGTTGCTCTACTCAGCGAATATACCGCTCAGAAACAACGCGGGAACCCCGGTGGTTGTTGGCTTTGTGGCTGCGGTCTCCAGCACGCCACAAAACGTAAACAAAACCTCCCTGTCGGTAAAACGTACTTAGGCATGGTACCAGTGCCAATGTCCGTTGGGTGGCGTGTTACTAGGTGCAGGATCGCTGCTGGTTCTTTGGCAAATGACTGACAAATTTGGCAAATGACCGATAAATGGGGTACGATTGCACCCGGACAAAGGGTGTCAGCGGATACCCCATATTGCGGGAGGTTTGCTGTTTTTCCTGCCAACCGTACCTTTCCACCACCGGGCTTACTGGGTCCACCACCGGGCTTACTGGGTCCACCACCGGGCTTACTGGGTCCACCACCGGGCTTGCTGGGGTGGTATTCAAACACACTTTTGATGGGTTGAGGGGAGTACCTCTTAGACATGGCGATCAGGTTACTCGTAGCAGATGACCATGAAGTGGTGCGTCGTGGCCTCGCGATGTTGCTGAGGGATACGGAAATTGAAATCGTGGGGCAGGCTTCTGATGGCGATGGGGCTGTGGAGCAGGTTCGGGAGCATACTCCCGACGTCGTTTTGCTCGATATTCGGATGCCTTCGTCCGATGGTCTGACGGCTTTGGAGAAGATTCGCCAGGAATGCCCCGAACAGCGGGTTGTCATGCTATCGACATACGACAATCCAACATATGTCGCGCGTTCGGTGGCCATGGGAGCCACGGACTACGTTCTCAAAGCCGCTGGTCCGGGCGAATTAATTGGCGCGATTCGCCGCGCTGCGAGCGGCCAGGAACCTGCTGAAAGCAGCATCCTGTTGCGCGTGAAAGAATTGATGAATCGTCGGCGCGATCGCGGTGACAACAATGAGGTGCCACTGACGAACCGGGAATTGCAGGTGCTGCGTCACATTGCACTGGGACTCAGTAACCGCGAGATCGGCCATTCATTGCGCATCAGCATTGAGACAGTCAAGGAACATGTCCAGAATATTCTCCGCAAGATGGATGCGTCAGATCGTACCCAAGCAGCGGTGTGGGCCGTTAGGCAGGGACTCGTATGAGACCGTGGTGCGTCCTGGCGGGGTGCGATGAGGCTTGCGATTCGGGTTCGGTCAGTTCGCTCGCGGGTGAGCCTGCTCATAAGCGCGACGCAGTCCAGCAGTGCTGACATGCGTGTAGATTTGTGTGGTCACCAGGCTCTTGTGGCCGAGTAACTCTTGAACCGAACGAATGTCTGCTCCACCGTCGAGCAGATGGGTCGCAAAACTGTGCCGCAGCGTGTGCGGTGACGTGCGTTGATCCAGGCCGGTTTGGCGGAGGTATTTCTCCAGCATGCGCGCGACACTACGAGTGCTTAGGCGACGACCAAACCGATTAACAAACACAGAGGCATCTTGGCCATCCCGCTTGGCATGGACGCGGCCCCGCTGGTCGAGCCAGCTGCGAATGGCCTCCACGGCAAACGAACCGAGTGGCGCCAGACGCTCCCGTTTCCCTTTTCCCTGGACGCGCACCAGACCGTTTTCTAGATCAAGGTCTGTGTTGTCAATTGCCACGAGTTCACTGACACGGAGCCCACCTGAGTACATGGTTTCCAGTATTGCCCGGTCTCGCGCACCGAGAATTTGATCCTGCGGCGGTGCGTCAAGCAGTTGCTGTATCTGCTGTGTGGACAGGAAGTGCGGTAATTTACGATCGGGACGTGGGTTGCGCAGGGGCTTGGCCGGGTTGTGGGTGACGAGTCCTTCCCGTTGTGCGAAACGAAAAAAACTGCGGGTTGATGCGAGACGGCGTGCGACCGATGATTTGGCATATCCCGATGCGTGCAGCGCAGCCAGGTAACCTCGCAAATCAAGTGGAGTAATGTCATCAGGCCGCGGCGGACGACCGTAATTCTCAACAAGATAATCGTAGAGTAGGGTGAGGTCTTCGCGGTAAGATTTGATTGTCAGGTCGGCCGCATTCCGTTCCACAGCCAGGTAGCGAAGGAAACGTGCAATTGCCCTTTGCATGTCGGCAACCTCGAGAGCTGTCTGGAGTGGGTCATCTCGGCTAGTGTCGACATGCCTTGGAGACAGCCGCTTAACTGTCCGCTGGAGTTCCGCGGTACTTTATGCTGGGTGGCGATACTTTATGCTGGGGCGCTAAATCTGGGCCGGAGAGTTTGCGGAGGCACTCGGGCTTCAGCGAGTACTCCTGCCAATCGCCGCTGCGCGCTGGTCGACGGCTTCAAGCAGCTTCATCTTGTTCGGAATTGTCCGTTGATAAAGGCAGGTCGAAGCGTGGTTTCTTGGTTTCTGATTGGGGACCAGACTGGCGTACTTTTTGACTGAGGACCGCTGCATCGTACCAACTGAAACTCAATTCGGTGTTGGACGCAAAGCGGCCGAGGGCACGCAAGGTTTCTGGTCGCCGCTTGTCATCAAATAGGAAGATGTATCGTTCTTTTCCTTTGACCAGGGCTAATACGTTCACTTCTTGACTCACGGAACCGATCTCCTTCGTCGAGCCTTTGGCACGTGGCGGTTCCAATACGTGGCGTGTGAAAATGCACTCGCCAGTGACGTCTTGTGTCCGCTGCCAGGGTCTTTTGCTGGTGATCACCGATCACCGGGATTCAGTCAAAAGTCGAAGAAGTTCTCACCAGGAAGTTCTCACCAAAAGGTGCACTGCATGAGGCATTTATTCGACCAACACATAGAGACCTATCGGCGCTCGAGTGGGTTGTGCGCCATTCCGTGTTGGCTGGTTCTGGTCGGGAAAGCTAGCACCCGTTGGAGCGAAACCGGTCGGAGGCCCGCCGCGCTGCTCGGCGGTAGGAATTTGTCTGCGAATTCTTGCCATGACCAGGCAGAATTTCTGAAGTTCACTCAGCGGGCTGCCGCACCAGCGTCTTAGGGACCAGGAACTGGTTGCCGCGCATGAGGCTGCCGGGGTCCGCGGTCGCCCTACAGGTACTGGGAAATTTCTAGACCGCGGGTCGCGAGCGCGTCTACTTTGCGCGTGGTGGCAGCGTCTTCGATTAAGGGAGGGGCATGATGTGGCTTGCTGCGTGCATCAATGACGAGTGAGCCGTCGCAACCCCAATGTTTATCTTGCATAAAGGCGCCAATTCCCGCGGTGTCCACAGCGGGATCGCTGCGCGTGAATGTGACCCAGAGAAAGTTCTCCAGATTATGGGAAGCAAACCGACTGTCGTCACAGAGCACAATCAGCGGCATGCGATTGATGGAGTCAGTGATACCAAAGCTCTGGCAGAACGCAGCCAGCGTCGCGCGGTGTGTCTCCGAGGAATGGCTGGCGGGTGCATTGACGGCTACCACGCCTGGACAACAGATCCGGGGCTCAGTGAATCCGGGTGGCAGGTGCAGATTGGCGGGCAGCTCGGTTGGCAGCACGCGTTTTTCCGGGCCGACCGCGGGAATTACGAGTTTTGAGCCTTGGTTCATGGTACCGCTGCTGTAATCCAACGTGTCCATCGTCGTACAGGTGTGAAAGTGAAGGTCGCGTCGCCAGTCGACTCGCTGTAGCCACTGTGTCAGGAAGTCTGCGATGTCATTGATCCTTAGATCTGAAATGTCATGGCGATTGAGCATCAGCAGGTATTTGGCAAGTGACATCTGACCTTGGCCGAGAATCGCATGAGCTTGTGTCAGTAACTCCTGGGGTTGCTCGAGAGGCGCATGCGGGGTGTATCGTTCGCTACCGATCGCCAGCATCAAGGGGTGCACACCGGCCGCATCAACGGCATGGACCGCGTGGACACCGGGCACCACGCTGGGAATGACGGGTCCGGTCAATTCGTGAATCAGCTCTCCAAACACGGTATCTTCTTGAGGTGGTCGGCCGACTACGGTGAAAGGCCAGACTGCCCCAGGTCGGTGATAGACACGTTCAACTTGTAATACCGGGAAATCGTGGGCCAGACTGTAGTATCCCAGATGATCACCGAACGGCCCCTCTGGGAGCCGACGTTCGGGGTCTACGGTACCCGTAATACAGAAGTCGGCATCCGCATAGATGGGCAGTGCGGAGCTCTGACGGATCATGCGGATGCGACGACCGCTTAGCGCACCGGCGAAGGTTAGTTCCGACATGCCTTCTGGCAAAGGCATCACCGCGGCCAATGTCATCGCCGGTGAACCTCCCAGAAAGATGTTGACACGAAACGGCTGCTGCTGTCGGAGCGCCGCTTCATGGTGCACGCCGATGCCACGGTGGATTTGATAGTGCAGGCCGACTTCGCGGTCAGTTTCGTACTCTCCACCACTAATCTGAATGCGGTACATCCCCAGATTGGAGTGGAGCAGACCCGGTTGCTCTACGTTTTCGCTGTAGACCTGTCCCAGTGTTATAAAAGCGCCTCCGTCGTCCGGCCACGACTTGAGTTGCGGTAGTGAGTGGAGATTGGTTTCGTGTCGCAAAATGGGGCCACGTCGTCGTCGCCCCGGGAGCATATGCAGCGCGGTCCAGGGAGCGGTTCGGTATTTCCAGGGGTGTCGGAACAGCTGTCCAGGATCGGTTTTGAGTTCAATCAGACGTTTTACTTGTTCAATCGTATCTCGAAACAGATAGCGAGCCCGTTCGAGCGTCCCAAACAGGTTGGAGACCATCGGAAACGGGCAATCCTTGACATTGCGAAAGAGGATTGCCGGACCGCCCGAGCGGTAGACCCGTCGCTGGATTTCTGCCGCTTCCAGCTCGGCGTCGATGGGATCGTCGATGGCGACCAGATGGTCCCCGCGGCGCAGGTCCTCGAGACACTCTTGTAATGTGCGATGAGCCATTTGTATTCCGTATTCGTCCTGCCAGACGGTCAGTCGCCGCCCAGGTTGTTTACAGGCATCGCCCGTGGGACAACCATTGCCTTGTCGCTAGAATAGCGTTTGATGGAGTTCCCGCAATTCGAGTGACCTGTTGAGGATTAGACCACCATGCGCGTGCTAGCGATCAGTGGCCCTTTGGCCGACCTTGAAGTGGATGCTCTCGTCCTGGGCGTCTGGCAGGATGAGCCACTTGCCGCAGAGGTGACACAACTGGACACAGCAACCGGCGGTGCGTTAACACGTCTGCTGGAGTCAGGTGAATTCGTCGGCAAGCCGAGTGAACTGTTGACTTTGCCGGTCCCGGCCGGTTTACAGGCAGGTCTGCTTGTCGTGGTGGGGTTGGGGCCGCGCACGGCGTGCGATCGCCGTGTGGTTGCGCAGGTGACAGGGTCCGCGGCACGTCACCTGGCCGAAAAAACACGTCCGCGTGTGGCGTATGCGGTGGGAAATGACCTGTCGCCAGATCTGCTAGCGGATGCGATCTGCGGCGCGCTGACAGGGTGTGTGGGGCAGGACGTCTTGCGCAGTAAGCCACGTCTACATTCTCCTGACGAGGTGCTCTGGTGGGGTGTCGCTGAAGGAGCCGTTCAGCCGGGAGTGATCCTGGCGGACAGCGTCAATTTTACGCGGCGGTTGGTTAACCTGCCGGCGGGCGAAATCTACCCGGAGTCTTTTGTGGAACAGGTGAAAGCGATCGCTCCCGATGCGGGTCTAGAGGTCGAGGTCTGGGACCAACAGCGGTTGGCGGAGGAACGTTGCGGTTCTTTGCTGGGCGTGGCGCAAGGTTCTGATCGGCCGGCGCGACTGATGATTCTCCATCATCGCGGCGGTGCCGCGGACGCGCCGACACTGGCTTTGGTCGGCAAAGGGGTGACCTTTGACTCGGGCGGCTTGTCGCTCAAGTCGTCGGAGGGCATGAAGGCCATGAAGTGTGACATGGCGGGTGCTGCCACAGTGGTTGGCGCCATGCAGGCGATCGGTCGCAGCGGTGTGGCTGCCAACGTCATGGGATTGGTCGGGTTGGTTGAAAACATGGTGAGTGGACGGTCATATAAGCTCGGTGACGTACTCACGGCGCGTAACGGAAAAACGATCGAAGTGCTGAACACCGATGCCGAGGGGCGTCTCGTGCTGGCCGATGTCCTGGATGTGGCGGTTGAGCGCGGGGCCGACAAGATCATTGATCTGGCCACCCTGACAGGGGCTTGCGTGGTGGCGTTGGGAATGGACGTGGGGGGCTTGATGAGCAATCAGCCGGAGTGGTGTGACCAGGTGGCCAGCGCTGCGGCACGCTGCGGCGAGCGCGCCTGGCCCCTTCCCATGTTCCCTGAATTCGCCGAGCAGGTTAAGAGTCAGGTCGCGGACATCAAGAACATCGGCGACGGTCGCTGGGGTGGGGCCATCACGGCGGCCAAGTTCCTGGAGGAATTTGTCGCCGAGCGGCCCTGGGTCCACATGGACATCGCTGGCCCCGCATTTCGAGAGAAGGCCAAACCTTGGATGGATGGTGGCGCGTCAGGCGCCTTTGTTCGTACCTTGCTTGAGGTCGCGGTGAATTGGGGTGTACGCTGATCGCGGAGGTCCAGACTCGGGCGAGAGCGTGGCCGGCGCCGTGGGTTGGCTGTCGTCTCGTTGCGAAGGGCAGCGGCATACGGATTCGTTTCCAATTGAAATTGTCTTCGAGGTGAATCATTTGATGCAGGGTCCCCAGGAGGCGTCGAGTGAGCTCTCTGCCAGGCCTGGGCCGCCGGCGCTACGAATCGGCTCCGTCGTCGTCGATCCACCGGTACTCCAAGCGCCGATGGCTGGGTTCACCAACTACGCGTTTCGGCAGGTCGTGCGGGGCTACGGTGGTGTCGGCTTGCAAGCGACTGAAATGATTAGTGCTCGCGGCTTTGCCTGGCTCGATGAACATCAGGC
>PAQH01000098.1 GCA_002709225.1 Planctomycetaceae bacterium | reverse complement strand
ATACTTTTCAGTCATATCGCCAAGCTGCGTGCGTAGTAGGCGCATATTTTTAAAGTTTTTAGTAATATTTGGGTCGCCCAAGCGCTCACTAATTGCATCCAAATCTCTAACCAATTTTTCATCCGGTGCAAGCGATGCCGCTTCATCTGCTATCTTTGCATCAAGTAGGCTTGTTGTGTTGGTTGGTGTTACCGTATCATCGGCTTGACGCGCTACCGCTTCACCTACTTTGTCATACATTTTGTTAGCGATTTGACCCTCACGCCATGCGCGCATCTCAGCACTGGCTTGCAGCACCTTGCCTGAGTCATCGCCTGCGGTTTCGACGACATTTAGCACGCGAGCTGCATTCCTATCGCCGCTATCAGCCGCCGCTTTGAGCTTAGGCAGCTGTTTGTATTCAATATCAGACATAGCCTTTTGCAGCTTATCCGATATATCAGCCACCGCCGCTTTAGCTTCGCTGTGCTGTGCTTCACGATACCCTGCCATGCCGATAACGGGCACTTGCTCCATACCTGTTTCAGCTTTGCGAGCAAACACGCCTTGACCGGCATCACCGACTGAGGTTCTAACGCCAAACCTTTCACCCGCGTCTAGCACTTCACGCGCTTTAGGTGCGATGTTACCGCGCTTAGCGTTGATAGCCTTTGTTGCTACCTTGCCAAGCCCTGACGCTACAAGCTCGCCGCCTACTTGACCGGCTGCACCACCAATAGCGCCGCCTGCCATGTTGTAAGCACGAGCGTCCTCATTATCAGCATAACGTGCTGCGCCAACTGCCGCGCCGCGCACACCCTGATCTAACGCTCTCGCGCCTAATGTTGGGCCGCCACCGCCAAAGAAAAAAGGCGTAGTCGCTGCAATCTCAGTACCGCCACGATACCAGTCACCGCCACTGCGGCCGCCTTGCGTTCTCATGCCGTCAAGCGCGTCATTAGCTTGTTTATACTCTTGGTTGTAGCGCTCAAGTGCGTTTGTGTCTAAGTCAGTACCTAATACGCTGTTAACGCCTTGATTGATTTTATCGGCCGCGTATTTATTGCCCTGTATAATACCTGCGCCAACATCAGCAAGCCCCATGCCGACACTTGCGAGCTGTGATTTTACCGTGTCGCTAATCGATGGGTTTTTATTGGCTTCACCTGCAATACGACTACCTTTAGCGCGTTTTGGATTAACTCCGAATATAGCCATAACCGACTCTTGCGGATTTTCTACCCCAGCCGCCTGCGCTCTATCCATTGCCGTCTGTAGGTTTTTGCCTACCGCGTCTTTCCGGCGCAATAGTTTGATAGTGATTTCTTGGTCACTTAATCCCTGCTCACGGTATTTATCAGCAATACGCTTGATTGACTGTTTTGATACTTTAGCCATAATATTATCCGTTTATTGTGCGCTGCTCATCTATCGTTAAGGTTGGCAGCGTAGGCAGGGTATTTAGCTGCATAGGCGCTGCTTGCGCTTGTGGCTCACTATTCGTTAGCGATAGTTTGAAATTATCCCAGTTGTCACTCAAGGGCTGCATACCTTGCGGCTCAGGTTGAGCGCTTTCAAACTGACTACTAAAACTATCCCAGTCATCACTTAACGGCTCCGGCTGCTGCGGCTCGAATTGCGCCTTGAAGTTAGCCCAGTTATCGCTTAATGGTTCGGGCTGCTGTGGTTCAAACTGCGCTTTAAAATCATCCCAGTTGTCGCTAAGCGGTTGCGGCTCAAAATCATCTTGCGCCTTGCTATTCTTAGCAATGCCACCAAGTTTAGCGTAATATTTATCGCGCTTAGCATGGTGCTTTCTTACATTCGCGCCCAGTGAGTTACCGGCATAATCCCAACGTATAAAGTTTTTGCCTAACACCTTTTCAGCGGTTCGATAACTCACATCAGGGTTGTCTAAGAACAACTTTTTAGTCATCTTGTAAGATGGATTGGTTTTCATTTCCTGAATGGCAAATTGCATCTGAGCATCAAGCGCTCTTTGTGATCGTTCAATCTGACGACCGTTAACCTTTACGCCTTTTTTCTTTAGGAAGTCGTAGAGGTTGTTACGCCTACCCTGATTCCAACTGATAATCCCTACGTTGTCGCGCTGTGAGTCGCGGTGTTCACCAAAGATATAATCAGGGTTGTAATCATTCTCACGACCTACCTCAGCCGTAAATGCTCGCGCTTGGTTGGCTGACAAGCCGTTATTCAATCCAGCTTGGTAGACCATTTGCATAATAGACATAACTACCTCTAATCACCGAATAAGTCGCTTAAATCAAGACTACCTGAGCCGCTAGATTTGCCACCTTGATAGCCTGGCACATTAGATAACAGCTCTTTTGCTACGTTCTCACGCGCGGTACGTTTTTGCTTGATAACCGCTTGAGAGTCACCAACAACAGGGAAATATTGTTTTTTCGCGTTTTCAAACTCACTCTCGGAAATAACCGCACCTGACTCACGGCGTAGCACTGCATTAATAAAGTCACGCTGCGCTTGAATGTATTGTTGTTGCTCAGGCGAGTTACCACCCACCGCCGAAGGGAGTTTGTTGGCTATATTCTCGCCCCAATCGCCCGTTCTTGAGAGTAGTGAGCCGCGATACACACCGCCTTTTTCAAGCTTGTTGAGTATGTCGTTCGCCTTCTCCATACGAGTGCCAAACCATTTATCTTTAGTTTGTGACTCATTAAGCGGCTTAGTCGCATTGGTTGCTATAAGCTGTTGCCCGTTCTGATCTAAAGCGGGGAACACCTGCCCCGACTTGTTGACAAAATAATACTTGCCACCCGCCTCTTTTAACTCGCCTTGCTTGTTTTTAATAGCTGCTTGCTGACGTTCGTGCTGTAGTTTTTGCTGTGCGTTTTCTGCATTAACATCAATACCGTAGCGCTTCATCTCAGCCGCTAATTGAGCGTTGAGCTGACTGGTTTGGTTGCTGCGAATATTATTGTTTTCCGATGTTGTGGTTGTTCTGATGTTATTGTTCTCAGACGCGGTAACAGTGCGAATGTTATTATCAACAGACGTTTGATTGTCAAGCACATTATCTGGCGTGGCTTCTTTATCTACAATCCAGTCCGTGCTGACAACCTCACCAGTAACAGGGTCGATTTGATACGAATGGATAGCATCCCCTGCATCCACCTCTTTACGCTGTGGGTTCAATGCCTCGCCATAGGATTTTAAGTTAGCGCCTGACTTCTCAGGACTCAATACCGCATATTGCATCATCAATGCTTTACGTGCTGACTGCGGGTCACGCGCCATCCACTCCGCCATCTGCGAGTATTCTTCCGCCTTCTCAGGCATACCAGCATCATTGTAGGCTGCTGCCTTATCGCGCATATTCTGCACGGCAATATCAGGTCTCTCGCTACCCAAAGCGGATATGCTTGTGCTCATATCAAAGAGCATAGCCTGCTGCTCTTTAGCTTCCATATTGCTGTAGTAGTCTTGAGCGCCTTTGGTGTATTCGGGGAACTGAGCTACAACTTGAGCCACCGCCTGTTGGTCATTCCAATCAATCGTTTCGAGTGCTTGCTGTGCTGCAATCTTACGTGCTTGCTCGGCTTGTTGTGCTTGCAGCGTGTCTTTGTTTTGACGTAATACTTGACCCTGACCGTATGCCTCAAGCACACCGTCAAATGGACTTGACTGTCCTGCTAAGTAACTTTGTGCGAGTTGCATTTAAAATCCTCCAAAACCTAGTGCGCTTGCTCCTGCTTTGAGTCCAAAACCTAGCAAGCCCTGATTGATTTGACCTTTTGCCAATTGATAGCCGCCTTGCGCCTGACCGATGTTTTGGAATTGCTGACCGATATTTTGACCAGTTTGTATTCCAGCGCCGCCCACACCTGTTGCAGCGTTTTGACCATTACTAGCCACACCTGACAAGTTTTGTAGCTGTTGCTGCACGTTGCCAAACAACATATTAGATCGGTTGTCTGCAAGCGCTTCTTGAAAGTTGCCACCGCGAAGGCCACCAGTTGCAGCCGCATTTTGTAGCAGCGCATTTTCGGCCTGCTGGTATTGCGACTTAAAAAACGGGCTATTTTCAATATTGCTAATTGCCGATTGCTGACTATCAAAGCCGTTAAGCCCTAGTAAGTCGTTTTGACCTTCGAGCGCACCAACACCTGAGTCAACGTAAGGCTTTAGCAGCTCTTGGAATTTATCAAACTGGCGGCGCTGTTCTGCAATACTTGCATTGCTAGCATCGGTTTGCGCTCGCGCTGCTTTTTTAGCAGACGACTTGCCTGTTACGCTATCAAACGCATCTTTAACAAATCCCATCTTACACCTCGCAATAGTAGAGCTTTTCTAGCGGCTCAAATTTATTCTTATTTAAAAATTTATCGATAGGCGCAGTATCACGGCTCGATATGTACCAGTAGTCAACGCCCATAGCTTTTAGCTGCGACTTGATGCCGTCCACAAACTCGCTACTATTACCGCGATACTCAGGCTTAACCCAGATCACATCAGTGGACGCATCGACAATCGACTGATTGCGTAGCGATGGACTGACAAACAATAGCGCCACGCCTTTAACCGTATCGCCATCAAGCCACAGAAAAGGCTTTAACACACCCATGTCATCAAGCTCAATGTACCGCCGCACTGGAATGTCAACCGTCTGCGGCTCAAGGTGCAGCATATCCATCATCATTGCTGTTATTTCGGACTGATAGTCTGCGAACTTAACCTGCTTGACTGACATAATTACCCCGTGATTTCAACAACCGTTAGCATGATGTTTAGACCTTCGCCTGTCATCGTTAGTGGTTCGTCTGCCTGTAACTGCTGATTAAATAGTGTTGATACGACCTCAGTTGCACCTGCTGCGATAGAGCGTGACACCATCGCTAAAGCATTAACCTCAACCGTGTAATTGATAGCTGCGTCTGTCGGATTGTGAACCGTAAAGGCACGTATCTGCGCGTCAGTTGGTGGCGTATAAACTAAATTACTGCCAGTAGTCAGCGCGAGTTCAGCCGCTTGTTTGTTAGTAAAGCTCATAATGTACCCTTATACGGTATCTAGTGTTTGTATGCAGTCGCATTGACCGCTGACGGCTTGTAATTGGTCTTGATTTGTCATTGATAGTGATACTGGTTGCAGCGCGGTATCAGGCGATATAGGCACACCTACAGCACTAAGATAAGGCGCAACCTCTTGTCGTAACTGGTTCGCTATCGTAGCGGCTTGCTGTGCATCTGCTGCTGCTGTCTCGATAATCGCTTTAATATCTTTTGGCAATAGGTCAAATGCGGATAGCTGCAAATTTTCCATTGCCTTGACCGCTTGCATATCGCCGTTGAATACGACCATCAGCACTTGACGCGGTATTTTAAAGGTTCTATTGACCGCCATTACCGAATGCCTCCACGTCTGCCTCAATCGCTGTAAATGATGCTAGTGAGTCGTCACAGCCTCTGAATTTAAGCCCAACCATTTGTCTGAACATGCCGATAGCTCTTAGCCAAATAATGCGCTGACTGTACTGTCCTCGCATACCTTGTCTGTGCAATCGCTCATTGCTCCACGTCATGCCGTCTTTTGTCCAAGATAAAAACACCTGTGGATCAGCAATCGTATTCGTGCGACCAGTTAAGCCGACAAGCTCAATCGATTTGATTTGCCCTGCTTGGCCACCGTTATATAGGAATGTTGTGTTGATTTGCCAAGCGACCGGCTCACCGTAATGGCTTGATAATTTGTTGCTAAGTACGCCTACGTTACTATTGAATCTATCGCCTACAATCCACTTGTTGTAGCACCACACATGATTGATAGCTCGATATGCACCTTTGCCGTCGCTAGATGATGACAGCTCAAACCAAACGGACTGCTGCATAACCTGACTGGCTGCAAAGTCATACACCATCGTTTTATCTGGCAGATGCAGATATAAATGTTGGTGCATATCTTGCTCTTTAGACTCAAGCACAATCTTAGATAACTCAGCGTCGCTATAGCTTGAGATAATGCGTTCAATTTCACGAGTGGCAATCTTAGACAAGCCACCATTAGCGCCTAAGTACACACTACATGGCTCATTTTTACCACTGCCAACAAACGCGAATGACTGAGCAAACAAGCACTTGCCGTGCGTACCAACAAGCCCTTTTGTCATCATTGCGCCATCAACACGGGCAAACGCAAAACCTGCATTACCCGCGTTATCAAAGACCTCAATCGTGTAGCGGTTAAAAGCGACTAGCTCATTGCGTACTTTAAGTATTCCAATGACAGGATCGGGATCAGCTTCACTACTACCATACTTAGTAGGGTTAACTTTGGTAGGGTCGTTCAGTTCTGTTTGAATTAAAAACTCACCATCTGTGGTGACAAAATAACCATCAACCCACTCAACATCAACGACGGTACCAAGATTGGCATTGACTACCTGTGTCAGCTCACCATCTTGCAGATAGTAAAGATTGCCACCTGACGCAATGCCTAAGCGGTCAAACGAGTAAGCAAAGCTACACTGCTCACCACTGGCAATCTCGCCTATTGATGTGCAATCGCCCTGTTCACTGACTTGCCACAGCATATTGCCAATGACGCGGTAGCAAACACCATTCCAGTTGATGCCGCCTCTATCGATACCATCTTTGTCCTTGCCACAAAACAACTCAATGCCGTCAGCCTTTTTTAGATAGCCGTTAGCAATGCCGTTTTGCTTTGGTACTGGTACAAGGTTAAGCGGGTAAGAGGTGCGATAATCAGCCGTATTATCTGTGTAGATACCGTTAATGATCGGGATTTGCATATCACCACCACCTTACTTTATTGCCTGTACCTAGCACGATATTGTCAGTCGAGTGTTCAACCGATGGTATCTTTTGATAGCGCGTGAGCAAGGCGTTATAGGCGTCGTCAGCTTGATTGAGTAGCAACACTGGCGGCGTCTTACCAAACAAGCTACAAATGCGTAATGCTAGCTTATGGGCAATACCACTAATAGCATCACGCTTAATGCCTGCCAAGTCGCCAAGATAGCTTTCGGTTACGTCCTCGGCAAACAGATAACCAAAGTCGTAGTTATCCGTTTGCAGCTCTGCCATCATGTCATCGAGCGTTTGCAGAATGTCTTGCTCGTCCTCGGGTGAGTCGTCAAGTTCCATCCCGCTCATAGACAGCAACTTAAAAGCGCGGTCTACAATATCTCGTTTCGTGATGTTCATAATTTACTCGCTGTCTTTGGCCTTTTGGATTAGCGCGTCTTTGCTGTCACGTTCGACAAACTCAACGTCACGCTGCTCAAGCAATACTTTCAATTCGTCTTTGGTCATTTCATCGTATGACACGACACCATCACCGTTGGCATCTTTGCTTTCTTCGTAGATGGCAAGTTTGGCTTCGAGCTGTGCAACTTCGGTCAATGCTTCGGCTAGCTGACCTTCAAGCTCGTCAATGCGTTTATTCATTGCACCGCCAAGACTACCATCCAACTTGCCTTTCATAACCTTATTTTCATCTTCGAGCTTTTCGGCTTCTGCCTGCTCGATAATATCTTGTGCTTTGTTTGACCAACCATCTGCTGTGGCCTGCTCAACGGCGTCTTTGTCGCTTGAATCAATCGACTTGACGCGCATTTTTTTGCCCCATACATTTTCAATCGTACCGCCGATGGCTGATAGCGGCGCGTAAATCATCATTTTTGGCATTTTATTCTCCTTTACTGCGATATAAATCATTAGCTAATAGATAACCTTCAAGCTCCCACAGTTTTTCGACTGCTTTTTCAAGGGCGTACTTCTCACCTAATGCTTTGTCAAAATTATTAACATCAACGCACGACGCTTCACCAGTTACCTTGAAGTTACATGGTAATGTAATTACTGCCACGGTTAGCTTGTTGCCAAACACTGCATATTCAATATTGCTTTGCGCCACTAACTGGTCAAGCGCATCTTTAGTTACTGTGTTAGGTAGTTCGTTTGACATAGTTGTTCTCTCTTTGTGGGGTTAAATCTATCGCAATATGCACCGGCCGAAGCCAGTACATATAACCATAAATCTAATAATCAACTACTCAGTAGGGATATCAAGAAACGCAAGCGGATTAGCCTTGCGATAAGTCACCACGGCATGGCGCTTGGCTTGGTATTCTGTATCACCTACACCCTCAGCTTTAACGTCTGTACCTGATACCGTGTAGCTCACATGGTATAGACCTGTAACGCCGTCTTTAGTTACTTCAGGCGCGCTAAAAGTTGGAACTGCCATAATCTACCTCTCTATGCTTGATTAAATAACTGAATGCCTGCCATTTCTGGATTAAGCAGCGCAGTACCAAAGACAATATCCCAACGATATTTAGTCGATAGGTCGTTAATATCGCCTTGACGGGTATAGTAAACCGTCAAACCATTGTCCAGCGTGGCTTTAGTTGATGCCCAACCATCGGCGGTATCTAGCGCCAATGTTGACGGGATAAACTCAAGCGCACCTTTAACAAACGCGCTGTTTGCATAGCTTGCGTTTTTGTTCAGCATGGTAATAGCCGCACCTGCTGCCGGTGTTGCAGATACGTTTTTGTATGCTGACTCTGCGCTAGTTGGGTTATCACCATCATCGCAAACGATAGCAGGTACAATTTCGATCTGAGTTGCACTATCCACACCGATAACGCGGAAGGTTTTAAGCTCTTGCGTTTGTTGCTTATTCTTCATGTTGACCGAATAAACGCCTGCGATAGTAAACGCATCGCCGACTTCAAACGCGCCACCAGTTGCAGCCACGGTCAATTTCATTGAGCGGTTGTCAACGTTATGCTCGTCACCTGTGGCTGGGTTTTTCTTGGTCGCCATAGGTACGTGACGCTGATTACCACCTGTTACCGTAGCGCCTGTTGCGGTTGCGGCCGGCAGATAGATACCTGATGCATCTTTATGTACGTCAAAACCTGCAATCTCGTTGATATAGGCTTTTTCATAGGCCGTTTGTGTCTTGCCTGACAATGTTTGACGGCTTGCTAGGTCGCTTGCCATCTTGACCATATCGCGTGAGCTGTAAAACGCCATGCGATCTTGCTCAGGCACGCCTAAATCATCAAACTTAGCCATTAAACTAGCGACATCATCAAAACCTGTTGCTGCACCTGCTTGAGTGTCAACGATTGAGCCGTAGTAAGCGACTTGGCGGCGCAGCGCATCATTCACATCACTAGCGAGCTTTTGCTTAGCTGCATTACCCTTACGCATTAACACACTAGGGTCACGCAATTCGCGGCTATTGATAGTACCCGGCACTGAGCGCACACGGTCAACGGTTACTGGCACTGCCATTTCGGTATGGCCTAAGAAGTTACCGGTCTGATCTAAACCCTCTTGGCTATCGACTTGCGTTGGCATTGGACGCCACACAGTATCGTTAGCACGAGCCGATACAGCCGCGTCACCGATGTTAAAACGCTCAGCCGCTTGTGTATAAACTAACGTTTCTTCAAAATCAGCAATGACTTCATCAAACATTACTAATTCTTGCTTTAATAACTGGTTTTTAGTTGATCCAGCCATGTTCTACCCCTTTCTCATTTGTTTTTTGTATGCAGCCACTTTTGAGCGGTCGCCTGTTCTGTCTGCCTCTGCTTCAAGCTTGGCTAGTCGAGTGTCAGCCCCTCCTGCTGCACCTTCTAGCTCATGCGTTTTCGGCTTCGGCTTATTCTGATTACGTGATTTGGTCTTGGACGCCATTTGCTGCTCCATCAAGACGATTTGTTTAGCAAACTGAATGTCATCAAGTTTTGATAATCGTTCCAGTTGTGCCGGTGAGTTTTTACCAAGCGCGTAAACTACTTTGGCAGGGTTATCGACTAGCATTTGCAGTAAGCCTTGTTTTTGCTCAGACAGCACATCAACGACGGATAGCTCTACCTCGTCATAGTCGGGTGCTTTTGCCTTAATTGCGTCAACATCGGCTTTATAGCGCTCATGATACTGTTGGTACTTTTGCCGCTCGGCTTGTACCTGCGCATCAACCTGCTGCTTTTCTGTAAGCCACTGCGCGTAGTCTTGTTCAAACGCATCACTGTCATAGTCATGGTCATCAAGTGTCGGCTTCTCGCGTAACGCTTGTTGCTCATGCTGCTGTGATTCGCGCTGCTTTAGCTGACGTTTAAGCTCGCGATTCTCCTTTCTGACTTGCTTCACCCACTCGGGTGCTTCTTGTCCTTTGAATGGATCGCTTTCCTCACCGTCATCATCAAAGCTAAAATCAAGCGCGTCATCGTCTGCGCTATCATCTTGGCTTTCGGCTTCTTCACCGTCGGCATCTTGCTCATCGTCTTGACTATCTTCAATATCTTGCTCGTCATCGATAACCTCGTCATCTTCGACTTGCTCAACATCTTCTTGATAGTCTTGGTTGTCGTCGTCAAATTCACTCACGTTGGTATCTCCTCAGATTAGGCATCTGGTGGCCGTTGGTTAATTTTAGGCAATAAAAAAGCCACCTACTCAGGCGGCTCTTGTTCTTCGTGTTCTTTAAATTTCTTATCCATGTACCGTAAGAATTTATCAGCGAGTAGCAGTAGGATTAGTTTTATTTTGACAACCTAGACATCATTGCAGACTCTAAGTCTTGCGTTACCACCCGACCATTGGTCTTTACAATAATAGCAAGACACTCACCAAGAGCTGCCTTGCTATCAGCGGTGTCATACTTGCTCATCAAATCAGCTACTTGCTCAAGCAACTGATTGTTGTTGCATATAACTGCTTCGGTTGACTCGTTCATTGCACGTCCTCGTCATCAAGTAGTAGTAGGGTTAGTTTCATTGGTTAGCCTCTTACAAGTAGGCGATAGCTAAGTAGTTAATACTCAAATGCAGGGTGTTATCTGCAATAATCATCAACCATACTGTTAGCCATGCAGGTTTATCTTGATGATATCCAGTGCCTTTGCACTCACTCCACTTCAACGATCTATCGTGTAAGTAGTTGCGAGCGTAAATGATGTATTTAGCGACACGATACCTATCAATAAGCGCATGACTAATAAATATCATTAAAAAAGCAGCTATTGATATATCAAGCAAGAAAAATGGTACTGAGTAGACAAAGGCGTGCAGAAAAGCCATCTTAATATTACTAATCTTTTCGCTAGCCATTCGGTCGGTTTGAGTAACATAATCACCAACCAAATGAAGTATTAATTGTTCCACTACATACCCTCCATCGGCGGCATACCTTCTTGCATAGCTGCCATTTGCGCCATCTGTTGCATATCAGGCTGCTCAGGCGGCGTGACTTCCTGTTTAATTTGCTGCTCATTCGCTAACTGTGATTGCTGCATCGCTTGCAGTATGACCATCATTTCTTGCATGGTCTGTGCTGTCTGCTGCTGCTCTTTTTGCATTTCCCAAAGCGTTTTAGCTGTATCAGCGCGAGTCTCGTCAACCTCTGCAAGCGTTTTCTGTGTGTCAGCTTTCGCTTTCTCTGCGCCTGCAAGAGCTTTCGCTGCCTCTGCCTTGTAATACTCCTGCTCAACGCTAGGCGGCTGATTTGCGGCTGCTTGTTGCGCGGCTTCCATCTCTTTTTGCTCTTGCTCATCAGGTTCTACAATCCCCATGTTGATTAGGTTCTTGCGAGCGTAACGGCTCAAGTCGTGCATACCCTCGCCATCTTGATTTGACAAGATAGTATTGAGTAATGCTGCCTGTTGTTGTGGGTCTTGTATCATTGGTACTAGATTAAGCAGACGCTTGATTGTCTTATCGCGCTGTGTTGCAAACGCTTCACCAATATCAACGGTTACTTTGTACTTACCGCCTTGCATATCATTTTCATAAGCAAGTGCGCCATCTCTAATCGTTGGCTTATTGATAATAACTTTACTGTCGCTGTCATCATGCGTGACGCCTGACATTTCACGGCTTTCTTCATCGTAAACGTCCTGAGCCATTGATAGCCATATTCTGCCAACATGAGCGATAGTCTTAGCAAAGTTATCAAGATAGATATACGCCTGAGCATCGACCTTGTCTTGCACCATTTCCACAGCTTCGGTCGATACATTGCTGACTAACTGCTCACCGTTTGACTGGTTGCCTGTCAGCTCGCCGATAAGCGCACCGCTGGATTCAATCAATGCGCCCATTGCTTGTGGAATAACTGGCGCTTTAGTGTATGCCTGTGGACCAACTGCAACCATCTGACCGTTTGCATCTTTAGTGGGGTTAATAGTCAGATACGGTACTCGAGAAACCTCTTTATTAGCCCAGTAATTCTCATGACCTGCAATCTGCGCTGGCGTAAAGATTGGTAGCTCATCTTGTGGACGGCTTGCCAAGTCGATAAGACCTGACATCTTTAAGTTAAATGCTATCTGAGCATCACGAGATAAGCCCACATGACCTTGCGTGACCTCACGGCCACTGACATACATGCGCTTGCCGTAAAAAGGCGCTACTGGCAGATACTTACCCGCAATGACGCCTAGTTTTTCGACAATGCCGTCACCGTCTAATACATAACCCTCGACTTTCTTGCGCTTGACCTTTTTAACAAAATCAATCTCAAAGCCTTGTGCTAGGTAATCGCTTAGCTGTTGATCGTAATCTTCATCATCAGCATATAACTTGACCGGCTCGCCGCTTTCGGAGTGTGACAGCTTAGTAACCTCAACTTTCTTTTCGGTCAGCTCATAATGCTCAGCAACTCGTACATTGTCACCGTCACGCCAATCAAAACGATAGCCTTGCAAGTCATCAAAACTGGCAGGCTCTTTTTTGTACTTAGATTCAAACTGTGCCTTGCTCATTGATGTAACGATAGTCACATGCTTAGCATCTGCCTTGTCGTAGCGACGGGCATTAGCATCCCAATAAACCATCGTATCAGCTTCAAAAACTGGTTTGATGCGAATACGTTGATACTCGTCATCGTCACCGTCCTCGTCATCGTACTTAGCTTCAAGTAAGATTGCACCGATACCGCCTGAGATACCTTCCATAAAAGCCGTTGAGTATGCCTCATCAGCATTACTATCGCGCTCATCAGCTCTGAATAGCTCTTGCAAGTTGCCCGCTGTATCTGTATCGGCTGCATTGTTCTGCGGTCTAAATTCAACGGTAAAGCGGTTTTTAGCCCATTCATTGTAGATACGAATGACTGATAGCTGAATCTTGTTGAACTCAAACTTAGGACGGCCTTCGAACTGTCTGCCAATGTCACCATCCCACTGTGCGCCCTGTACAAAACAGAATCGGCGGTCATCATAAGATTGTCGCTGATTGTCGTGCGATTGCTCATAGTCTGCATCGATACGCTCAAGCAAGCGTTGATGCAATGCTTCGTTTTGCTTGCTCATAGTTTATTACCAATAGTTTTTTACTGTGGGGATTGGTGCTGGTTTGTCGTATTCTTCTTGGTCGCTGTTGGTTAGCTTGTCGGCCACAATACATAAATAGCGGAAACCGTCAGCACCATGACTATATTCATCATGCACTGGTCGGCTCGGCTCACCTGTTGCTTTACTTACGTGTCTGCGATAGCGTTTAAGGCACTCAACGAGGCGTAGAACACCTGCTGACTCTTTATTGAAGTACACACGAGGAAAAACCTCACGGCTCCGCCTAATACCTGCCTCGACTTCCATATTTGGTGTCTGCATAACCTTGCGGCCTAATGCGCGCATCACATCAGCATCAGACTTACCTGATTGGTGACGTTTAGCAAAACCATCGTGAGGCAACCAATCATCACCCCAATTAAGATTCATTGGCGCAACATCGTTAGTGACGTAATCAACCAGTGTACGCCTATTATCTTCAATAGCGTCAATGATGCGTATCTCAGATGCCAGTTTTTGCACGAAAATAATAAACATGCTGTCGTTAAAGCCTAAATCCCAAACCGTGTGAACTTTAAGCATTGGGTCATACGGCAGTAGCGTAATACGGCCTTTCGCCTCTGACTCTGCTATCTGGTCAAAATAGATAGCACCCTCAACGGCTGGCATACACTTACCTTCCCATGTGTGCTCATACTCAGCCACAGACATGACTTTTTGCGCTTCTAGTCGCTCATCGTTCAGCACCGCAGGAAACCACGGGTTATCATGCCAATTAACATCGATCGTTATTACATCATCACGCTCACTGCTCGCAAGCTCATGAATTGGGTCGGTATCAAGTTGTGGGTTATACGACACCCATATCTCTGAGTTTTCAGCTCGTATCGTTGGAATTAAGGTAGTAAGCGACTTCTTTGTGATTGCCTGACCTTCTTCTATCCAACATATATCGACGCCTTCAAATGATTTGATTGTGTCTGCTGTAATGTCACTCAAGCCACTAAAGTAAATGCGCGTGCCATTCTTGCCGCGTATCTCTGTGTCTAACACCTGATAGAAGTTATCAAGTCCCATTGCAATGATCTGGTCTTTGAGCAGCTGATGGACTGACTGCTTAATCGACTTCTGCACTTCACGAGTACATAGAATGCGTGTTGGCTTCTCACCGCCTTTGATTAGCAGCTTCTTAGCGATTGACCATGATTTACCACTACCTCGTCCACCTCTTGCAAACTTGTAGCGACATGGCTTGTCAAACGCTGCAAACTTAGCAGGAAAGTCAACGATAACGTCACTCATATCTCACCACGATAGTTGGAAACAACTCAGCACCCTCAGCACCAGTTAAAGCTGTTTCTTGTTTGTCGCTGTAACCATGCTTAGTCATCATCATCTTAGTAATAGGTGCGTTAAAGTCACCCATTAAACCGCCATTAATAAGCATCTTCTCTTGCTTTTGGCTAATACGCTCTAAGATGTCCGAAAACCTCTCGCTTTCTCCCTCATACTTGTAAATAGTCGACCTTGCTATATCTAAATAACAAGCAAGCCCTGCCACACTTGGCACTATGTCGTCATTGCTGCGAAAGTCGTAAATGTATTCCTCAGCCTTAACAATTAACTCGCTTGTTAGTTTGGTAGGTCTACCGCCTTTATCTACCTCTACGCTGTCGAGCGCTTCATTAGTCATAGCACCCTCCAGCGCCTTTGTTGCATAAAAAATGCCCGTCTAAATCAATAGCGGGCAAACTGGTTATCTACTAATCAATGATTGCTCTATCTGACTAACGATACGCTTAGCATCGCTGTTACCGTAATTCGCTCTATCTCTCAGCGTCTTTAGGTAATAATCTTTGAGTGCTTGCGGATTGCTCAGCTTGAAATAGCCGTCTAGTAATTGTTGATTGCTCATAGCATTCCATCGCTAAATTTCAGGCATAAAAAAAACCCGCTCAATGGCGGGTTGTATTCTCTATGCGTGTTGGCTTGCATTTAGGCGCTTGTATAGCCTGTGCTATTTTACATATAAACCTCATGATAGTAAGTTGATATTAATCAATTTATCTACATCTTAAAGTCTAAATATAGCTCTATATCAATGCGCTGTCAACACATAAAAAAAGCCCCATCGGTTAGATGAGGTGTTGTATTATTGGTCGCTTTACACTATTCTGTTCAGCGTACCCTAAATATACCTATTTTCTTGGGTAGTGTCAAATTATATCGTAATGCTCAGCTAACAACTGTTTGACCAGCGCATTGAATGAGCTGTCATCTTGCTTGATAGCATCAATCAACTCTGCATCATCTACTAGATCGAAACTAACTGTTGTACGTTTTAATCTGCGCTTGCGATAACGCTCGTCAGCGTCACGCTTTGCTTGTGATAACTTACTCACACTCACCTCCCTTAATATCTTTATTAACAATTAGATAGCTAGTGCCGTGCTCGTCTTCACACTCCACAGCGTCAAAACCTAGTTTACGAGCGATAACACCGCGTAGGCGTTGCATTTCCCAACCTAAATCGTCGCAATCAAACTCTGAACGTGGGTTTAGATTGTCAGCGTAATCTTCTAGTGATTCTTCAAAAGCGACTGCGCTTGCGATTTCAGCAGCTACATCAGCATCAATCATTAACTCACTAGCGATTATCACAACTGCTTCGTCACAATCTAAGTCGTCGTTAGTAGCGATACTATCAACTTCGTACGCAAATACTGAGCTGCCGTGACTTTCGCAAACGCTATAAGTAGAGTTAGCAAAAAGACCATCAAATACATTGTCTTGAGCGCCTAGTGCATTTTTACCAATCTTGATAGTAGGTGCTGTTTCTGCGTATGTGCCGTGGAATAGTGTAGTCATGATTTTTTACTCTTAATAAGTTTGCTTGGTATGTGTTCTATTATACATGACTTCATGTAATGTGCAAGCACTTTATCGAAATAATTTAAAATATATGCAAAAAAAATCCCGCAATATGCGGGAGTCTCTTACGCTAAATACTGCTCAATCATGCGCTCAGCCTGTTTTAGCATCAGTCCGACATGGCGATGATCTGACCGTTTTTTATCCTTATGCTCCCAGTCTAAATGCGCCAGTCGCGGGTACTCTACATCTGTCAGATAGTACTGCGCTATCTCTTTTGCTGTCCAGCATCGGTAGTATTTGCGTCTCACTATCTCTGCTAATACTGCATAATCCTGTCTAAGCATCTTGATAGCAGCATCAATCAACATCGCCTCGTCATCGCTAATATAGTGCGCTCTAGGCGCTCTGCGCGTCTCTGCTACGTTACCACGCATCATAAGCAAACATGGGCTAATATACCCCAGTCCGTTGCTATCTGACCGACTCCATGCACCCCATGCCGCCAGCTTGTCTTTAATATCCATCAATCCCTCACCCATGCCAAATCTTCCGGTATCAACAAAAACAAGCCTTGCGCGTAGCAAAACCTGTAAATGTCATCTAAATACTCACTCATCTGCTTATCGGTTGCTTTGGTTGTACTCACCAGACTGACTACCTCTTTTGCTATCATGTCGTAATGCTGTAAATCCAAATCTTGTAGCGCCTTTATCGAGTCGCACATTGCAGCAAACGACCGACTATCTCTGTAGTAAATCTTGAGTAAAAAACGCCACTTGAAATCGTAATGCACGCCTTCCTTAGCATCGCCCCATTCATCAGCCGCCTGTGTTATCCACAGCCAGTAGAGCCTGTTTTGCGCTAGTGACCGCTTACGGCTTTCAGGCTGTACGATGACTTCTAGCACTTCCTCGCTTGACTGTTGAGCCATGAATAGGGTTTTAATACAGTTATCTCTTACTTCATCACTCGTTAATCTAAAATATAAAGGGTTCATCTTTTTGGATGTCATCTAGCACTCCATCAATAAATTTAAGTTTCCGCTCGAACCAATCCAACTGCTCTTGTCTCGTCTGCTGCGATAGATTCTGATCCAAATCGGCATGGCATTTATGGCACAAAGGCAATGTGTAACGGTCATCCGCCTTGATACCGCGACCTTTGCCATGACACATGAAATTACTGTGCGCGGCTTGACTTGGTGCATCAGCGCCGCACTCACAGCAAATCATCTTACGAATGGCTTTTAGCCTGTCGTTATCGCGCTTACTCATTCTCCAACCTTGTGATTTCTGACTTAATTCGCATTTCAACCATCCCCCAAAAATCCTCAGCTAAAAAATTCATGGCCTGAGCAATGTTTCCGGTACGATGTTTTGCTACTAATCGCACACCGTCCATAGCTTCTTTATTTAAAACCTCGCTCATAATCCAAGCGCGCTCCGCATACCAAGCCGCCTTTTTTAAATCCTCAACCGCATCGCCTTTTTGTCCTGCGCGGTATAGATACTTAAAGCAGTTGCCACCGCAAAATTGCATATGTTTTGTCACCTCAATACATTCAATTCCGCTTGCATCTTTGTAATGCGGCGGATTGTTTACCATGTCTAAACGAGGTTTGAATTTACGCAAAAAATCTTTCTT
>PAQH01000097.1 GCA_002709225.1 Planctomycetaceae bacterium | reverse complement strand
CAGTGACCGCGAAAGTAGACTTCTCCGCCTCCAGCGTGCGCACCAGCTCCAACAGTGGCGCCTCCGACTCGCCACCCACACAATAATCGGCTCCCTGCGATAACAAGTACGTGGCGTTGAGCGATGCGTACAAACCGTAACAACAAACGATCCCGTGGGGATTCACCTCGCGAATGCGCTGGATCACCTTGAGTCCCAACCGCAGCGCTGTGTGCATCGGCACCGAAATACCAATGAAGCGGGCCGCCTGCACGGCTGCCACGTCCCAGCTCTCGACCGCGATATCCAGCGCTGCTGGTGAATAGCCTGCGCGACTGAGAAAACCAGACGGATGCGCCACTCCGTACGGCTGATGTCCCAGCTCGTAACATGAGACCAACAATATCGCGCCGTTTTCGCGCCAGTCCACGGTACTTTTCGCCTCACTGCCAGCTTGCTATCTCGGAACAACAACCACGCCCGGCGGCAACGATCCCCACCACATCCGCAATAAAGCGTGCGTGCACACCAGCGGTGCAACAGGGACGGGCGCCGCACACAACAGACGCCATCCAACCGCGCCCCACTACGGCGCATCAGGCTGAGGCCGCGCCACCTGCTGCGGGCTGACAAGGTAACGCACCAGATCGCGTATCTGTGAATCACTGTAACCGCTTAACATACCTTCCGGCATCATCGACTTATTCGAGGTGATCAACTCATCCACGTCACGCATCTGCAGACGAACCTGCGTTTGCTGGGTGCGCAGGACCACGGACCGATCGTCCTGGTAGATCAGGAATCCGCTGAACAAACGACCGTCAACGGTCAGTAGCGTCGTCAGGCGATAAGCCGGATCAATGATCGCACTGGGATCAATCAGATTTCCCAGCAGGTAGTCCAGCTTCCGCCGACCCGAACCAGTAAGATCCGGACCAATATTACCACCCTCACCAAACAGCGTATGACACTTCGCACAGCTGCGATCGAAAAGCAGCCGTCCCCCAGCGGCATCAGCTCGCGCTAAATACTCCGGAGTCAAGAGTTCCTTGTAACGTCGAATCGCATCAGCCTTGACAATCTGCTGCGACTCCGCGCTCCACAGCGCGCCAACCCGCTGCTCGATTTCAGCACCCTTGAACGTCCGTAATTGCTGTAACGCGAAGGCGGACACCTCTCGAGTATCGAGGGCGCGGCGCTCCAGCGCGGTCAACAATGTTTCCACAAAGTTTCGACGGCTAACTAGCACACCGATCGCATCTTGCCGGGTGGCCGGCTCCAGCTCCGCATACACAGAGAGCAAAACCTCTGCCGTGGTTGGATCGTTATGCAGTAGAAGCGCACGAATCGCATCGCCGCGCAATTCATCCGCGCCCGCCACCAGCTTATGGAGCATCGCGACTGGAACCCCTTGCTCAAGCCGTAGTAACGCCTGCAACGCGTCACGGCGTCGACCGACAGGTTCCTCGGGATCCAAAGCCGTTTGCCGTAACCTGACTAAGGCACGCGCGTCACCGAACAGGGTTGCCAGGCGAACGGCCACCGAACGGATTCCCGCATTCGGACTGGCGGCAAGTTCGCGGTAGAGTGGCTGCCAGCGCTGTGGCGCTGGCCGCGCTCCGTGGGGCTGCAAGGCGGCGAGCATTCCAGCCAGCAAGTCAAACCGGATCGCAGCCTCTTCGGTGCGCGAGACCGCAGCGGTCACCTCCTCCAGCGGAGGGAAATCTACGTCCAACAGACGCCGTGCCACGAAACGTCTCAACAGGGGAATTCTAGCCATCAACGCCAACTGTAACCCGCGCCGTACATCGGTCGCCAACAGTGGCTCAATCCCGTACCAGATCATCAAGGGGAGATAGCTGTCCGCAGCATCTTCGGCATGTCTGGCCAGCGAGGTGGCAATTTCCCAGCGCGAAGCCAACGGGAGTTTTTGCAGTGCTGACGCCAGGGCCAGGCGAACCTTGGCGGAATCGTCGCGGGTTGCCAGGCGCACCATCGCATCCAGCGCTGCCTGGCCGGGGGGCGATCGATCGACCAGAAAACGGATCGCCCAGCGTCGCACATGCAGACTTGGGTGCTGCAAGAACCGCACCAGCTCTGGTTCCGTGAAATCCCGCATCACAAACAGGGTCCACAGCGCCCGCAACTGCTGTCGCTCATCCTCACTCTCATCCAGAATCCCCCGCAATCGCCGTCGCGCGGCCAGCAACGAAGCACCCGCCAGCGCCCGTTCCTGCAGGATCCGTCGTGCATGACGCACAAACCAGACGTTGGGATGCAAGTGTAAATCTGCCAGCTGGCGGTCAGTCGCTGCCCGCAAATTGACCGGCCGCGCTGCTGGGGTCCCGTATACCACCTTGAAAATGCGGCCACTACTACGGTGGCTCCCATCATTGTCGTGGCACTCACCCAGGTCGTGCCAATCCGAAATGTAGACACCCCCATCGGGACCGTACTTGATAGACAAACCGCGAAACCAGGGGTCATTGGCGTACAGCAGATCGTCGGCATGGACTCCCACATAGGTCGAGTGATGAGGAACCAACCGATCGTTATTCACACGATTACCGTGCAGGTTATTGGTAAACAACGTCCCGCGATATTTGTCAGGCCAGTTATCGCCAAGATAGATCATAGCGCCACAGTGCGCATGACCTCCGCCGGCCACGGAGTGACGTTCCGCGTGTTGTCGTGAACTTTGCCAGACACCACCGCCCCAATGCAAATGATCGGCGATCGACTGGATACGCGCGTAGGCGAAGGGATGCTGTTCTTCCGCCGCCCGCCCCTGACAGATCATGCCCGGGACAATCTGCCACAGGTGCGCGGTTACGGTGTTCGTTGTGAACAAATCACCGTACTCATTAAAATCTGCGCCCCAGGGATTAACCATCCCGGAAGCCACCACCTCAAACGTCTGGTGGTGGGGGTGAAAACGCCAGATCCCACGGGTAATCACAGTCCGCTGTGGGCGAGGGGTACCCGGCTTGCCAACGTATGAACGCTCCGCCAATCCAATGGCACCATAAAGCCATCCGTCAGGGCCCCAATGAAAATTATTGAGCACATTGTTCGTCGAGATCTGGAAACCATCGAGCATCACAACGGGCGGGCCGTCAGGAACATCGTCGCCGTTGACATCTGGAATAAACGTCAATTCAGGGGTATTGGCCAGCCAGACACCGCCGTGACCCACGGCAATCCCAGTCAAATAGCGGCCCTGGCTCCAAAACACTTTTCGGCGATCAAATCGACCGTCGTGATCGGCATCTTCGAAAATCAGCACGCGATCCGAAGTAGCATCCTGCCGCCACTTGGGGTGCGAATAATTCTCAACCACCCACAGCCTGCCACGATCGTCAAAGTCAAAGGCGAGCGGGCGCCGCAGATCGGGTTCACCAGCGAACAACGTCACCTGAAAACCATCAGGAACAACGATGCGTTTCAACGACTCCTGAGGAATCAGCGGCACATCCCGCGGATCCTGAGTATTGACAACACCGGCAGGCAAATCGTCCGCGTTACCATCGAGCGATAGCCCTACCGCTGACAACAGGACCATCGTCACAATCAGCGCGCGGGGGCGACCCGGCTGTTTTTCCATCAAACTAGATACCAGCATGTGATGATCTTAGCACGCCAACTCCAAGGGGAGCAATCGACCAGGGCGGAGCGCGCAGTCTGCCTGCAGACATTGGCTGTCTGAAAACCCCCGCTATCCGTAATCGCCGTTTCGACAATCGGACTATTTGAGACCCGCAGAACGGAACAATTGCGTTGCGGCGGGCACGTCGCCCGTCTATCCCTGTTATGCTGTGATGCAACGGCCAGTAACTTCCAGCCACCCGTGAGCTTCCCGATGCGTCCGCTTCCACCCTCGAGACAGCGATCCTGCACCCCGGCGGTTTGTACCTACACCGTAGCCTGTGCCTGTGCCGTTTGGAGTCTCTCCGTTTTTTGGCTCGCAGGTGGCGCCAGCGCAGCGCCACCAAAGCTGGAGCACGCAGCTCCAGACGAGGTTGAGATGGATGCGCGGCGCCTGGCCCAGATCGACACCGTAGTCGCAGAAGGACTCGCGCGGAAACGGATGCCAGGGTGCGTCGTCCTGGTCGGGCGCCGTAACCGAATTGTCATGGAAAAAGCCTATGGTTACCGCCAGCTGCTGCCAACCAGGCAAGTGATGACGACTGACACTGTGTTCGACCTGGCGTCCCTAACGAAACCGATCGCCACCGCCACCAGCGTCATGCGACTGCTGGAAGCGGGACGCGTACGATTGTCAGACCCGGTGGCAAAGCACCTTCCCGAATTCGCCGCCCACGGAAAAGACAAGATTACGATCCTGCACTTGCTGACACATCAGGGAGGTTTGATTCCAGACAACGCAATCGGCGAATATCAGCACGGATCCGTACAAGCCCTGCGCAACGTGATGGCCACCCAACCGATCGCCGCTCCTGAAGAACGCTTCGTGTACACCGATGTTGGTTTTATCGTGCTGGCAGAACTGGTACGACGCCTCACGGGCCAGAATATTCACGCCTACACACAAACAACCCTGTTTGGCCCATTGGGGATGACCGAAACCGGCTACCTTCCACCTGCCGTACTACAACAGCGTGCGGCCCCCACCGAACAGCGAGACAAACGCTGGATCCAGGGTGAAGTCCACGATCCACGGGCCTACCTGCTGGGGGGAATCGCTGGCCATGCAGGCTTGTTTTCCACGGCCCGAGACCTGGCCGTCTATGCCCAGATGATGGCCAGTGGCGGCAGCTATCACGGTGTGCGGATCCTGCAACCCGAAACGGTAGCAACCATGACGCAACACGTGGCAGTGCCAGGAGCGTCGCGGGCACTGGGGTGGGATGTCCGCAGCGGCTATTCATCGAATCGAGGTGACCTCTTCAGCAACCGCGCATTTGGACATGGAGGATTTACAGGAACCGTTCTCTGGATCGATCCTGAGCTGGAGCTCTTCGTCATTTTTTTGAGCAACCGGCTACACCCTGATGGCAAGGGTTCGATCAATCGCTTGGCCGGTCGCATCGCCACGCTGGCAGGCGCCGCAATCTTCCCAACCCGCAATCACGGCGGGTCTTCCGCCAATCCATGACGCCACTCACGACAGGCCTCCCCCGAACAACTGCTTTACACCGTTTTCGGGTTGTGTCACGATTGGCGACTTGCACAAATCTGCACGCTCGACAACGGTAGCGACCTCTGGCCACCACAACTCCGAGGAACTCCCATGCGATTCAACCTCTTGCCAACGGTACTCCTCCTGCTGACACCGCTCGCCGCGTCAAAGCTGACGGCCGCCGAGGCGGATAATCCCAAAAAAACCGTCAAAGCAGTCACCCCGGAAAACCGCACCGACAAATGGTGGAGTGATCGCCACACGCAAAAATTGAAAGCATCGAAGAATCAATCCGTCGATCTACTCATGATTGGCGATTCGATTACGCACGGTTGGGAAGGCCACGGAAAGAAGGTCTGGCAAGAATATTACGCCCAACGAAATGCTTTTAACATCGGCTATAGTGGCGACCGCACCGAACATGTCATCTGGAGGCTCCAGCACGGAGAAATCGACAGCATCTCTCCTCAACTGGCGGTCGTCATGATTGGCACCAATAACACCGGACACCGACAGGATCCACCGGCAGAAACGGCCGCCGGTATCAAACAAATACTCGTTGAATTAAGGCAGCGAAAACCGCAGATGAAAGTTCTCCTGCTGGCAATCTTTCCGCGCGGTGCTACTGCAGACGACAAGTTGCGGAAGATCAACACGTCCATCAATGAATACATCAAACAATACGCTGACGGCAAGAGTATCTTCTTTCTCGACTTGAACTCTGCCTTTCTGGATGATCGTGGACGACTGCCAAAATCGGTCATGCCCGACCTGCTGCACCCCCACGAAGCAGGCTATCGCAGATGGGCCAAAGCAATGGAGCCAACGATCCTGAAATTGCTCGCCCAATAATACTACGGTAATCCCAATACCTCGGCGTGCCCTCCATCAACGACAGCTGGCGGCTGGTCAACCTGCTGCACACAGCGGCTCTCTGGATCGCTGACCTGCCGGCCCGCAAAGCTACACCGGCCCAAATCGGACCCTGATGCGCGCCGACAACAGCAAGCTCCCGACAAATCCGCGCCACCGCAAGTTGGAGTTCGCTGGCGCTCGGCAGCAGCGGCGCACTGGCAACGACGTCACAAGGCCGCGCGCAAAATGGCTTGCAGGTCTTCGTGGGCCACCGACCGTGGACTAACGCGCAAAATGCGTTTTACCGTAAACGCTTTATCGGCCATTGCTGACAACTGCGTTTCCTGGACGCCAACGTCACGCAGACGGAGTGGTATGCCAATATCCGCATTCAGTTTTTCCACGGCGGCTGCCGCCAGCTCGACCGCCGAGTCGTCTGGCGACACCACTTCACCCGACCCGAGCAACTCGGCAATCCGCGCCATTTGCTGGGGTCGTGCAGGCCCTGTAAACCGCATCACATAGGGCAGAAAAAGCCCGCAACCAACGCCGTGCGGCGTGTGTACGGTATCGTTAAGCGGGTATTCCAATGCATGCACGACGGCGACACCCGAATTCGAAAACGCCATGCCTGCCAGCGTTGACGCCAAAGCCATGCCTTCGCGCGCATCCAGATCGTCACCATCGTTCACAGCGCGCCGCAGACTCTCGCCAATCAGACCAATAGCCCGTTCCGCCAACACATCTCCCAACGGATGGCGTCCCTGATAGATGGTGACTTCGCCTGCGGGGAGAGGAAACGCCTCGTTGTCGACGGCGGTATACGCCTCAACAGCGTGAGACAGCGCATCAATACCGCTGGCAGCCGTGACTGCGGGGGGACAACTAACAGTCAATAAGGGGTCGACGACGGCGAATCTTGCGCGGAGGTGATTGCTAAGAATAGAAAACTTGGCACCTTGCTCGGTATCGTTCAAGACCGCAGCCGCGGTGACTTCCGATCCAGTCCCCGATGTCGTGGGAACCAGAATCAGCGGAAAAACGGGACCCGGCACAACTTGATCACCTGCGTAGTCTTTCACCGCACCACCATGCGTCAGAACCACTGCCGCGGCTTTCGCGATATCCATGTTGCTACCGCCGCCAAGTCCCAACAGAGCTTCCGCATGACAGTCCCGCGCCGCGGCAATCGCATCATTCACGGCATGCAACGGCGGTTCGGGGGAACCTCCAGCAAACACCTCTACGCTCACGCCCGCATCGCTTAGTGGCGTCGAGACGCGGTCCACAAGCCCTGCCTCCACGAGCGTTTGATCGGTCACAAGCAAAACGCGTCGCGCTCCCATTTGTCGTACACGATCGCCAATCTGCTCAATCGCGTTCCTGCCGAAAACCAATTGACCCGCGGTGTTGAAATTCCATGTCGTACGCATACCTGCCAGCACCTCAACTGAAAAAGGAAACTCCGAGACTAGATCTCCACACGGGGCACTTCAACGCGACGACCTTCGCGGGCAGATCGTGCCGCCGCATCAAGAACTTCCATCGCTCGCAACCCATCAAAGAAACTGGGCTCCAGCGAAGTCCCTTCATGGATACTGCGAACGAAATCTGCTGCCTGGTGGATGAATGTATGCTCATAGCCAATGATATGTCCGGGAGGCCACCAGCTGGCAATATAAGGATGGCTGGACTCCGTCACGAGGATCGTCCGGAACCCCTGTGCCGTGGGAGGATCCTCCCGCGAGAAAAACTGCAGTTCGTTAAAGCGTTCCAAATTGAAACAGAGACTGCCCCGACTGCCGTAGATCTCAAAGTAGTTGTAGTTCTTTCTACCGGTGGCAAACCGGCTGGCCTCAAAAGATCCCAGCGCGCCATTGTCAAACTCGACCACCATCAAGGAGGCATCGTCGACAGTCACTGAGCCGACACCTTCACCAACTGCGGCTGCAAAGGCGGCCTCCCCTGCTTCGTCCGGTAAGGGACGCTGCTTGATGAATTGGGCCAAGGCGCACTGCACGGTTTTGATTTCACCAATCAAGTACCGGGCCAGGTCCACACTGTGCGAATTCAAATCACCGTGTGGACCATAGCCAGCACGCTCCTGCTGCAAGTGCCAAGTAAGTGGGAACTCCGGGTCGACAATCCAGTCTTGCAAATACGTTCCCCGCCAATGGTAGATCTCACCCAGCTGCCCTTCATCAATCATCTGCTTGGCGAGACGGATCGCGGGTACACGACGGTAATTGTGACCAATCGCATGCGTCACCCCCGCCTGCTTGACGGCTCGGCACATTGCAAGCGCTTCATCTGCACTCAGTGCCATCGGCTTTTCACAGAGAATGTGCTTGCCCGCTTCCGCCGCGGCAATCGCGATCTCACAGTGTGTGTCTGTCGGAGACGAGATGTCGACGATGTCGATATCCTCGCGCGCAATAACCTCGCGCCACGACGTGGCTGTTTCCTGCCAGCCCCATTGCCGTGCAAACTCGGCCAGTCCTGCCTCATGCCGACCACAAGCAGCCTGCAATTCCAATTCAACTGGCAAGTCAAAAAAACGGCCGGCCTTGTGATAGGCGTTACTGTGCGCCTTGCCCATAAATTTGTAACCGACAATCGCAACTTTGAGCGCGTCTGACATAGTCTCTTTCTATTGATATCACGATTGGGCTGCCAACAGGTCTTGCAAATAGCGCACGGCCTTCTCAACCGCTTCGGTTTCATCTCCAGTGGGGTCTTTGAGAAAATCAATTTCCACACACAACATGCCGTCGTAACCACCGTCGCCCAGGGCTTTCACAACACCAGGCATATCGATGATGCCATGACCCGCTGCAGCACTGGCCCAGAACGTCCAATCACTCGGCGAGCCATGCGACGGATCGATATCCTTGACGTGCGTCGCGTAGGTACGACTGGCAAGTTTGCGGGCCGCTACCACCGGATCTTCGAAAACGCGGAGACAATTCCCCGTATCGAAATTGACACCCAGGAAGTCTGAATCGACACGATCGAGAATTTCCAGAATCTCATCCGCTGTGAAATCGATGTGGTTCTCAATAGCCATGCGGATCCCCAGATCTTCCGCCTTCTTGACGCTCTCTTTGAGAATCGCCGAGAGTTTTTCAATTTGCGGGCCATGCGGATCATCTCGGAACATCAGACTGCTACCGACAATCCGCATGACCGTGCCACCAACTGCCTGAGTCGTCAGCAGATGCTGTTCCATTTCACGTGCGGCCTCAGGCTGCTGCCCCCCTTCGAGACCATCGGGATGTCCCCAGGCAACCATCCGGTCTAGACTATTGGCGTCCAAGGCATCCTTGAGCTCCGCCAGGTAGTCGGCGTCAAAACGTGGCATGAAACACGTTTCCAAGGAAATCCCAGCTCCGCCGACACGGACGGTCTCCTCAATACACTGGGCAAAGTCCCAGCGGCGACCGGGATCGACTTGATTCGGGTAAATCTCACCATACAGCCGGTGATAACTATAACTGTCCACGCCTACCTTCATGTTCCATCTCCGTGTTCGTCAAACCGCACGTCTCTGACGATCTACGAGGTCGTCTTCCAGTACATCCAAAGAAACCGTGGTACGCTCTCATCTTACTGCCGCCAAGCCGCCACATCAGGGGCCACAGGTGATCTTCACCCGACGTTTGTTCATTGCTCGGCAGGAGAACTCTCAACGAGTAGCGTGCCGTTCATAACGAGCCAGTGTCCCGGAAAAGTGCACAAGAACGGGTAACGGCCGGGCTGCTCTGGCGCACGGAAGAAAATCGTAAAAGATTCACCGGAAAAGACTACATTCGTATAAGCCAGGACATCCGAACTACGCGGAACATAGTGACGCAGCGCCGCTTCCGGATCAGAAACGAGCCGGTTCGCCAATTGGCCAACGCGCCGCAGAGTGCCCGGTTTGACGAGCGCCCAGTTATGGGGCACCACATCCGGATTGGCCAACGTGAATTCGATCGGCTCACCGGGCTGGGCACGCACAATCCGCGTCTGATACGAGAGGTTCGTTCCGGTCTTTACCGTGATCTTGCGCGCCTTCTCCAACGGGGCCAGATACGGATTAGGAATGCTGCGGGTCGCCATGGCCAAGTCATTGAGAATCGGGTGCGGCAGAATCTTCTTCTCAGACGGCCGATAGCCGGGAATGCTCGTCAAAGGCGGCGCCAGTCGGTGCACGGTGGCAAACAGCTCGTGCTCACGTCCCGGCCCTGACTTGACCAGTAAATGGAGCTGGTTGACCGGCTGCAGTGCAGGGATTTCCAGAAACAGAGTGCGTTGATCTTCCAATACATGGGCAGCCAGCAGAGGAAGTCGGTCGTGCCCCCGCACACCCATGTGCCGGCTGGAAAATTCGGGGGAGCCATACGCGCGGCTATACCGGTAGTTCCAGCACTGCGCGAAATGGTTGCTGGTAGCGGTTGCGGTCTCAACGTCCAGAGGTGCTGAAAAACGCAGCGCGACACCATTCTCATGGGCCCGAAACGCGACTGGGAGCTGGACTTCATCTCCCGTATAGCGGACCCGCTGAAAGCAACCATCGTCCGTCGTATACGTCCCCCACCCTTGCATTCCACCGACATACAATTGACCGTCACCGGGGTGAAATCGTCCTCGATGCACTCCCGAACGAAACTCTCCAGGCAACGGTACCACCGCGCCCTGCCACTGGCCCTCCACTTGATCTCGCAACACCAGCATGTGGGAACCTGTCCCAAACGAAAAATGGAGCAGCTGACCCTGTAGTGGCCCCCAGCGATCACTATCGACCAGCGTCTGTCCGCCGCTGGAATTGTCCAAGCCCCTCGGCAGGTAGACTAAAGGCAACTCCGGGGGGCGGCCTGCACGTGGACCGCCGGCGCCGTGGAACGTAGGTCCCGTGAGCCCTGCGGCGCGCACCGCACAGATCATCGAGGCCGGTGTCCACTCCCCTTCCGAGCAGGGGACGGTGACGGTCCCGTCGGGTAACACTCCACAGCCGTCTGGATTACGAAAGCCGGTCGCCAGGACTTCCGAGCGGCGACCATCTGCTGAAATTCGTACCAGGCCCTCCGCACCCGAAGCCGTATAAAATCGACCTTCTCGGTCGCGCTGTAATCCACAGATAAAATCATGGCCGGCTGGGGAGGTGCGATAGGCGTTACTAAAACACTCGTAAAAATCCGCCCGACCGTCCTCGTTGGAATCGTGCAAGCGAGTAATCTGATCCCGCCCCAACACAAAAATACCGTCCTTGTCGATCACCATTCCCAACAAGTGATGCAGCCCGGACGCGAACCGTGTCCAGCGGGCCGTTGTCGAGGGAAACTGGAACCCTTCAACCCGCCATACATCCCCGTGCATCGTACAAATCATGGCCGCACCATCCGGCATGAAATGCAAGCCGCCTACGAAAATCTGCGCCTTCCAGGGATTGTTGACAGGCAAGCCAATCGTGTCGACCGCATAGGGTTCCGCCTGCCCCAGAGTGATGGGCGTTTCAAATACTTGCGGAGGTTCCTGGGGCGGGTGGTGAACCTCCTCGAACAAAGGGTGCTCGCTTGCCACCGCGACAAGGCGCTGCAAACGCCCCTCTTTGACAACCGGTGCATCGAGATAATCGATCTCACCAATACGGTACGCGAAGACAACCCGGTTTCCTTGTCGGTAAAAGCCGCGATAGCGGTACGGCTTAGTGGGACGTTCTCCTGGAGGTCGAGGGGCCGGTTTGCCTGCCAACAACACACCGTCCAGAAAACCGTGCCGAAACGAGGAGAACTTGAGAAATCCTCCCGTCCAAAAGGCGTCGTAGGTTAACGTATCCGGGTTAAAACAAACCGCGTGCAACGGGGTTTCACCAAGTTGTACACAGATACCACGCGGCACCGTGACACCCGCTCCGCGAAAAATCCCGCACTGCACCGATCCTAGTAATGTGTCATTCCAACGCGGGCTGGCCCAGTACTCATCATCCTGGTTTCCCCAATGACCCAACTGGCCGCCATCCAGTCCAGGGTACTCCGCCAACAGCATGGCTCCCGGTCGGCTGCGAAAGTGCTCCGCCTGCTTAGCGTAATAATCGTAAACCCGGTCGCGATTGACCGAATGCTCCCAGCTGGGCCAAGCTGCGGGTTGCCGAGGTTTCCGAGGAACCTCAAATGACGCCGGCTGATGTGCGTGTGCATGCGAGAGCAAACTGTCGAGTTGCCGCGGTGCGATCCCCTCGTCTCGGCCCAATCCCAACAAGAAACAAAACAAGTCGTCGCGGTCAGTTGCAGAGAGTGCGGCAACCAGGTTAGCGGGCATCAATGTCCCCACTTCACGCTCCGCTTCAATCTCATCCACCGCGATGGCCAGAGGTTCCACGCCTGGCTGCGTGGGGTCTCTCAATATCAGGTGCCGTGCATCGCGGCGCACCACGTAACCACGGTGCGCACGACCGTCCGCGGTCACAATCATGTGGGCCTTGTATTCCGGCGCCACGTGGTGTTGAGGCCACAGTACCGATTCAACAATCTCCTGCGGCTTCCGCTGCCGCCCGAGCAGAGTCAACTCGGGGCCCACCGTACCGCCATGTTGCGTAATCCGATGACAGGACAGGCAGGCCGTCTTCGCTGAACTAAACACCATCAAGCCACGGTGAGCTTCGCCCTCTTCCCGCGCCGCCATAATCACCCGGGCAACGGTGGCAGCCGACGGCTCGGAAAGCGAAATACCGTGCAGCGTGTCCCGCTTGCCAGGCGCCGACGTCTGGCCTTCGGGACGCCACAGCAACAAAGTCGTGTCATCTTTTTCGACCGCGGCTCCGGGCACAGGCAGTGCCGCTCGGATACCCTGTGAAATGCGCACCCAGTGGATCGGACCACTGCAGCCCAACCGCTCTTGCACCAGCCGTCCGATCCCCAGGCCGGCCGGAACCACGGGGAGCTTGCGCGATTTCACTACTTGATCCGCCACGGTCTTTCCGTCGACCAGTAATCGAACTCGTTGCGATTCATACCACATGGCAACCGTATGGGGCTTACCGTCGCAGAGCATTACCGGGGAGCGGACATGGTCAGGTTCCATGCCCGGAAGATATGCCGTAAACAAGCCACTTCCCCGTACGGTAAAGATCTCCCAGTGCGTTCCAGAAGCCTTGGTATCACTCGCGACGAGGATGTTGTAGCGTTTGCGGTCGGACAAAGTGACGCGGCATTCCACCGTCAGTGGCGGGCGACGATAAGCTTGCCGACCTTCCAGCAGCGCACCCGGAATCTCGACCGAGTTGCGAGGATTCTCCTTCTCCGGGGACCAGGTTCGCGGGGTTGGTTTGGGACCGGCGGGTTTCCCGTCAACTTGCGGCAAGAGCCACTCCAAGCCCTCCAGATTATCAGCCAAACGCTGCTCCACGTCATCCTGCGTGTGCCCGATGATGCCCACCGGTCCCCGGTATCCCGAGGCGCGCAAGATCTTCAACAAGCTGACATCCAATTCACCCTCTCCCAGCGGCAAGATTTTCTTCCCCAGGCGATCCCCGTTACGTGTCATGCCATTGAGATTCAGGCACAACAGATGCGGTTTCATGAGCGCCAGCAGCTGCGCGAACTCATCGACCCGCGGATGCGCATGGTGCTGGTTGTAGACGATACCGACATGATCCGCCGCGTGGTGTTTGTGAAGATACTCACACACGGCGACAAGATTCTCTGGCTCGCCCGCCCAGCCACCATGGTTGTAAAGCCCCAGCTTGCAGCCCATCTGGCGGGTCTGCTTAACCAGCGGAAGCATCTGTTCCGCCGCCTCCCGCACACGCTCTGCTGGCGTCTCACTCTTGGGGTTGATGAGCATTTTCCAGATCTGCGGGTGCAGACCATATTTCTCGAACAATCGAAAAGCGACAGGGTGCGTGTCCCAGAAGGCAAAATACTCCAAGCCGTGTTTCTGGTACTGAAGAATCTCTTCTTCAAACGTGGCGACATGCTTTTCGCGCCAGTCATAAGCGACCCGCCGCAACCCGAGACGTTTCAACATCTCAGCCCGAGCGGCAGGACCGCGCTGTTTGCCATCAAAGGGAACGATACACCAGGCCACCAGTTGATCACGATCAAACGCTTTGTTCGGATTCGATTGTTGGCCAGGCAGCCGCCCAGCGATAGCGCACGACCAAAGGGCCAGCAAGAACAACACGGCACCGCGGGATAATCTTGGTTGGTTCATCGACTCGGTCATCAATAACAGGTCCGTGGGCAGATCCAGCTGTGGGCGAACAGATCCAGCTGCGGAAAGAAGCTGCAGCAAGAAGGCACGTCCACGGCATCGTCCTGACATCATACAAGCTGGCCCGCGAGAGACGAAACCAAGGCAACCGACGAAACACGTCCTGTTCGATCGAGCGCGCCGCGGAGTCCCTGCCGGGCCTTGACAAGCTGTTTTTCGAACAGCCCGCTCACCGCTTGTCAGCTTCAATGACGAATTCCAAATGGTCGTGCGCCGTACGGAGCGCGGCTTCCACCGCCTCGCTCGACTCCGCCCTGGCAAACAAGAAACCGAGGTATTGGGCGCCTTCGGGCAGCGGTATGAGTCGTTGCCCAGGATGCGCCGACAGCGTCAGATTGTCGATGCCAGCGACACCCCGCGCCAGGTCGAGTCCATTTACCTCGCACAATCGACCGGCACGCGGAATTGGAATCATCATGACTCCCGCCGGTTGTCGTGAGAGCACAGGCAACTCAAAATCGGTATCCAGTGCATGGCGCAGAATCAAATCCTCCAACGCACATTGCAGCCCAAAGCGAAGGACGCGCGAACACAATCCCCCGATCGAACGGGGATTGATCTCAATGACCGCCGGACCAGCAGCAGTCAAACGCAACTCCGCGTGTACGGGCCCCTCAGTCAATCCCAGCGCGGCAGCCGCCCGCTGGGCACAACAGGCAATCTCTTGCTGTGTCTGCGGCGCGAGGCGGGAGGGAGTCACATAGATCGTCTCTTCAAAAAACGGACCCTCCAGTGGATCGGGCTTGTCAAACAGGGCCAACATCTGCAGTTTCCCGCCCGTCAGTAGCCCCTCCAGGGCCACTTCCGGACCAGCCACAAAGCGTTCCACGAGAAATTTCTCAGCGTGGTCAGGTGCCCGCGCCGACGCAGTGCAACCGCCCGCCGCACTCTCGGTCCCCATCTCCCCCGCCTCTGAACATGCCACAATCGCGGCCAGACGATCGACTGCCTCGACAAATTGCTCAGGATTGTCGGCGCGTATCACCCCCTGACTTCCCGACAGTCTCAGCGGTTTCACAACACACGGAAAAGGTGCCCGTGCCGCCAATGCGGCAGGATCTTCCGTGAACGAGCAGAGCCAAAACTCCGGCGCCGTGACACCGGCTTGCTGAAATTGCAGTCGCGAGCGGTACTTGTCCCCAGCACAGAGCGCAGACTCCAGGGAATTATGCCGTAGACCAAGCGCCGCCGAGATGGCAGCGCCGACCGCGACAACCTGGCTGTCTACCGGCACGACCGCGTCAATGGGATACCGCTGTGCGAATGCACAAACACGCTCGGCAGCAGATTGCGGCTTCGAGAAGTCGAGTGTCAGTAAAGCCGCTGGATTGAGGTGCGCCAGACTGTTCGGCTGTTCAGACGCAACCGTGACCTCAAGATCCAACCGCGCTGCCGCGGCCAGAAACGCGTCGGTGCGATACGAGGTCGTCGGCAGCAGAAGCAGCACGCGTGACATCGCTCGTGCTACTTCTTGGACGGTGTATGGTAGGGATTCCGGCCGGCGGCATGGTCCGTGACATCGAGGATTTCAGCCACTTCGGGCACCGACGCCCGAATCACATTTTCGATCCCGAACTTCAACGTCACGTTCGCCTGCCCACATCCTTGACAGCCACCACCCATCTGAATGAACACACGGTTTTCCTGGACATCGATCAAGCGGATCACCCCTCCGTGTTCCGCGACTGAAGGGTTGATTTCCGCATCGAGCACGCGTTGTACACTTTCACGAATCTCATCCGTCGAGGGCATTCCCTCCCAGGCCTCATCGCTGACCGCGATGTCCCCACTCGCCACGTGTTCTCGGATCGCCGCACCAACCAGCCGTCCAATCTGCGGCCACTGCTCGGCCACCGTTTTGTTCACGGTCACCTGGTTGTGAGCAACGATAACCCTGGAGATCCCATCAATCGCAAAGATCCGTTCCGCCAACGGCGAGCCTTGCGCCTGTGCTTTGTTGAGGAACGCAAACGACCTGTCAGGGTAAACAGGGCGGTCAACCGTAAAACGACACGTGGCTTCCGAGATCGGTTCACCCGTAATGGAAATTTCCGCTGTAGACATGCCGACGATTCCTTCTGAGTACCGAGTAACGGTT
>PAQH01000096.1 GCA_002709225.1 Planctomycetaceae bacterium | reverse complement strand
TAGCGGAAGCGGGACGGCCGGTCCCGCCGCAGCAGCTGCCAATGGTCGAGCCTCAGAACAATGCTGACATCGGGTATACCGAATCGGCGCACTGCTGCCATGCAGGATCTGACACCTTCGCCGATCGAAGCCCCGGCAAATCACTACGCGGTGTACCAGCGATCAAATCTGTGGAACTCCGCAGATGAACTGCGAACGGAACTCAAGACAGCTCGTGCACTGATCGTGAGAAATCAAACTTGCGTCACGTCCGATTTACTGGCAGCCGCCCCACAACTCGAAATTATCGCCCGCGCCGGCGTGGGCCTGGACAATATCGATGTCGAAGCCGCGTCGCAACTTGGAATCGTCGTCACATCAACACCAAACGCAAACTCCATTGCAGTGGCGGAGTTGACTCTGGGACTGATGTTCGCCCTGGCACGGCATCTGGTTCCGGCCCATGCCGCGACAGCGCAAGGCACATGGCAACGTCAAGAATTCACCGGAGTCGAACTCGCGGGACAGACACTCGGCATCGTCGGATTCGGTAGAATCGGCCGACTCCTTGCGGTACGCGCCATGGCCTGCGGAATGCACATCGCGATACATGATCCGATCTTGACCCAAACCGCGTCTGAAATTGAAACGCTGCAAGCGAAGTGGCTGCCCTTTGAATCCTTACTGGCTGCGGCGGACGTTGTCAGTTGCCACGTACCGCTCACCGCAGATACACACCATCTCTTCGACTACGGGCAGTTCGCCGCGATGCGGCCAACCGGCTTTTTCATCAACACTTCGCGTGGCGGAGTGGTCTGCGAAACCGGTCTCGCCCGCGCACTTCAAGAAGGACGCCTGGCCGGTGCCGCACTCGATGTCCGAGAGACCGAACCACCCACGAAAGGGGCGCTCGAAGGTCACGAAAATGTGATCCTAACGCCCCACATCGGCGCATTCACCGAAGCCGCGCAGCAGCGTGTCGTCGAGTCGGTAGCGCGCGACGTACAGCGTGTACTTACAGGCCAGCCCGCCACCGAATATGTGAATTTCGACCGGCCTCGCCGATGAAGGTTCCACTGAGTCGGAACGTCACAACGCGCTGAATTCTCGGGACATACGATCCCGCACATAAGCAGAGAACTTACTCAGACCCGGTGGTTGCCGCGTTCTCTTCTGTCGCTGCGTCACCGGCGGGAGTGGCTGCTCCTTCGCCTGCGACCGCTTCACTCGTTCCATCTTCGGTGCTAGTTGACTCTTCGGCACGGCCAAACCGAGACAATCCAGCAGCCTCCCAAATCGAGTCCAAAGCGGCAGTCGCTCGTTGCACCGTCTTATCGCGAGTCCGGTTACGGAAGCGACTGGGATAGGGGAACAAACTTACCGGCCCTTCATAGCCGATGCCCGCCAGTGCCCGCACAATAGCGGCACAATCCACCAGCCCACCATCCCCCGGAGCAACCCGTTGAGAATCATCGATCGTCGTGAGATTCACATCATCCGGAATATCGGCCAGCCGCACCGCGACAATCTGCTCTGGATCCAACTCCGTAAGTTGGTCCGCGCCGCCACCGCCAACATGCCAGTGCCAACTGTCCAACAAGATTCCTACGTTCTCGGCGGACACGGTCTTGATGAGAGTCAACAGCGGCTCAACCTGGAAAACAAATTCGTATTCTTTTCCTTCACGGTGTGACGGTGCCGATTCAAAGGCGAGGCCCAAGCGAATATCGTGCTGCGCCAAAATGCCAGCCATCTCAGCAAGGCGTTCGCGGTGGAGTTCAAAGTTCTCTTGGTACGGGAGGTTCGCGCTGGCCGCGACGACTGTCGTAACACAACCCTGCGCACCAACCATGGCAGCCATTTCAGCGACCTGTGGCAACTTCGCGAGATCGGCCTTATAGGTCGCCTCGTCCTCGGTCCAAACCACGGGAAGATCAAATCCGCCAATACGCAACAACTTCTGCGCGCTTAGCAAAAACCGGGTAGCGTGTTCAACGCCTTTTGACTCGGAACGGCCGATCATATCCTGGATATCGATGTCGATACCACGAAACCCATAAGTCAAAGCCAGTTCAATCAATTCACTCTGGCGACCGGAAATACCCAGCGTCCAGGAATTCAGATTCTTGTACATACAATCTCCGCTGCAAATCGACGTCTTCGGCGAGGCGGTCGGCCGCCCAGTTCCAAGTCTGATGAGTGCCCGGCAGAAACGCCCGAGCAAGGTCCCGAAGTATGGCAGATTCACGCGGCCCGGCAAAGGGGAGCGCCCCGGCAAACTCAAAGCACAGAGGCCCTCGGACTCAAAATAGCACGCCCGCCGCGGGCTGGGCCCACCGCTCGCTGGTCGACTGACTCGTAATCCCGTACAACAATGGGAATGTCTGGAGACGAATGAACACGGAAAGGTTCAGAGGGAATGCCAATGGCGGCACGAATCATGGATGGTAAGGGCAGCGCCGCGGAAATCCGGAGTGAACTGGCAAGTTCCGTAAAGGCGCACCTCGCCGCGGGGTATTCCAGCCCCTGCCTAGCTGCCATTCTGGTTGGTGAGGATGCTGCCAGTCAGGTCTACGTGCGCAACAAACAGCGAGCTTGCGAACAGGTTGGCATCGACAGCCAACTTCACCGTCTGGCTGATACAACGAGTCAAGATGAGTTACTCCGTCTCGTCAACGACCTGAACCACAATAAGCAGGTCCACGGCATTCTGATTCAGCTCCCCTTGCCGGATCAGATTGACGCCACACAAGTTTTAGACGCAGTGTCACCGCTGAAGGATGTTGATGCATTCCATCCGGCCAACGTGGGCCTGCTGTCGCAGGGTCGGCCCCGCTTCTTGCCATGCACACCCCATGGAGTCCAGCAATTGTTGCACCGGTGCGAGGTGAGTATTGCTGGCAAACACGCCGTTGTCGTCGGCCGCAGCGACATTGTCGGGAAACCAATGGCAATGTTACTGGCAGCCCGCAATTCAACCTGTGGGCCAGAGGTCGCCAATGCGACCGTCACTGTCTGTCATAGCCGTACAGCTGACCTAGCCGAAGTCACCCGTCAGGCGGACCTGCTAATTGCCGCAATCGGTCGACCTCAGGCCATTACACCAGACATGGTCAAACCTGGCGCGGTCGTCGTTGATGTCGGCATCAACCGCACCGCCGATGGACTCGTCGGTGATGTCGATTTCGCAGGCGTCCGTGAAGTGGCAGCACAAATCACGCCGGTACCCGGTGGTGTCGGTCCGTTGACCGTCGCGATGTTGCTGTTCAACACGCTCACGGCGGCCCAACAGCAAGCTGGCAACAGTACCCATTGACCAACACCACGCAACGACAGCACACCCAACAACCGGGCCAACAGGTTGCTCACCAACGCACCGACCGCGGTCCGCTTGGACCCGAGCAGGGCCTCCATCCGCGACTGCGTCATCTGCCCTGACTTGCTTCACTACGGTACACTCTCCTGACTCTCGCAATTGGTTCAACTCCTTTCCGGTACCAGTTCGCCTGTAACGCAGTGTCCTCACTACCTTGGTCCGCAGCATCGCATGTCTGAACTTGATCGTTACGACTACCAACTTCCAACGGAACTGATCGCACAAGAACCACTACCCCACCGGAGCGACGCGCGTCTGATGTTGGTCGACCGTGCCTCTCAATCGATCGAGCATCTGCACGTACGTGATCTCCCGGACCTGCTACAGCCAAACGACGTATTGGTCCTCAACAATACACGCGTTCTGCCCGCCCGTCTGACGGGAACCCGAACTCGCACGGGTGGACAATGGACAGGCCTTTTCCTGGAAACAGACGGGCGCGACCTGTGGAAGATCTTGTCTCGGACTCGCGGAAAACTTCAAATTGGAGAAACCGTCACATTGCATGCACGCGAGTCGGGCGAGACACTCACTCTCGATTTGCTACACCGTCTGGAGGATGGCGCCTGGGCGGTGCGCCCCGATTCCTCCACTCCGCTGGTGGAACTGCTGGACAAATTTGGGCGGGTGCCGTTGCCACCCTACATCCGTGGCGGCAACATGGTAGACAGTGATCGGCAGAGGTATCAAACCGTGTTCGCCAGTTCGCCTGGAGCGGTCGCCGCGCCGACCGCCGGGCTTCACTTTACGACCGCGTTGCTCAAACTCATCGCATCTCGCGGAATCGGCATCGCCGAGATCACGCTCCATGTGGGGCTGGGCACCTTCCGGCCGTTACAAAGCGAAACGCTCGCAGAACATCACATGCACCGGGAAACTGGCTCAATCGGAAAAAGTACCTGCCAACTTATTGACGAGCGCCGGCGTGCTGGCGGGCGCGTCATTGCCGTTGGCACAACAAGTGTCCGCGTCCTCGAAACCGCCTCCCAAACCGGTCAATTAGAACCTTGGGCGGATACCACAGATCTCTTCATCCGCCCGCCCTACACTTTCCAGTTCACGGACGCGTTATTCACCAATTTCCACCTGCCGCGCAGCACACTACTGATTCTGGTACAGACACTGGGCGGGGATGATCTAATCCGCGAAGCTTATCAACAAGCCATCACTGAACGCTATCGTTTCTACAGTTACGGTGACGCGATGCTCATTGTGTAAACCGACCAGTAGAGCTGCTGCGTTGCTCGCCCGCAACGCAGCGCCCCCGCAACGCAGCGCCCCGGGGCCGTCTTAGCGGCACGACTAAACCACGATTGCAAACGCTTCACGCTGTTTCCGTGACAGCATCGACGAAGCCTGTTCGTCATTGACAAAATCTTCTTTGACCGGGTCCCAAGCTAATTTCCTATCTAGTGCCATGGCAATATTTGCCAGGTGGCACACGCTGACGGAACGATGGTGCGAAAAACAGTCCGAGATCGGCTGCTGGCGACTCTTCACACAATTGAAAAAGTTTTGCATGTGGGGAACAACCTTTCCACCGTACAACTTTTCCACTTCCTGGTTCAGCCAATCCGTGTCTTCTTTACTGGCCATAATTTCTTCAACCGGCTTGCCAGAAAGCCCACCTCGGTTCACGCGAATACGTCCTTTTTCACCTTCGATAATCAGCTCATTTCGTCCGCTATTGAGTACGATTTCATGCCCGTTGGCGAATTTCATCGTGGTATCAAACGAGTGCGCGACGTTATAGCAGTTCGGCTCCTTATTGAATTCCCCTTTACCCTCTACAGAGACCGGGCCTGTCTTTTCCATTCCCAACGCCCACATGGCGATGTCCGTGTGATGAACTCCCCAATCGGTCACCTGACCTCCAGAGTACTCCTGCCACCAACGGAACTGATAGTGCGTCCGTTCTTTGATATACGGAGTCATGGGAGCCTGCCCGAGCCACATATTCCAATCCAGGTGTGCCGGCGGTTCTGACTCCGTAAACGGGCCACCCTTTTGAGCCCGGCCTACCGAAGAAATCGCCTTAAGTGTTTCACCAAGACGTCCACTGCGGGCAATCACAACCGCCTTCAAGAATCGGCTCGCGTACTCACTACGTTGCTGGGTGCCGACCTGTAGAATCCTGCCCGTTTGCTTGACCGCTTTCTGAGCAAGTTTTCCCTCATCGACCGTCAGTGTCAGCGGTTTCTCACAATAGACGTCTTTACCCGCCTGCATCGCTTCGACGGCGATCTTGACGTGCCAGTGATCCGGGGTCCCAATCGTGATGACATCGATATCTTTACGGTCTAGAACTTGACGGTAGTCCTGATACACATCACAACCAAATGGCTTGGCGAACCCCATGGCTCGGTTCTTGTCCGCATCACAGCAAGCAACCATCTGACCCAACCGGGCAGCCTGTCGACCAATTCCCGAACCGCGGCCACCCACACCAATCGAAGCGACTTGGAGCTTATCTTGTTCGGCCGCCGCGTGTGTCATACCGGTCCAGAAGTAGGGTACGGTTACTGCCGGCGCCACCGCGGCAGCAGTCTTCAAGAATTCGCGGCGTTGGGTCGTCATGACAAGATCCTTTTGTGTTGAATTCCGTTCGTTGATCCATGTTGGCCGGTCGCACAACCTCCGCGTCAGATCGCCGGCACCATCACGTGGCAATGGGAAACCACTGGGCGGCCAATGCAAAGTCAAACCGGAGCGTGAGCCGTAAGCATAACCGACCTAGCCGGGAAAAACACGTCTGCGGATTTCGCCGCCCAAAATACATGGCGTGGCGCCGCCACGGTGGGGCCTCGTGCGACAACGACTCTGCGGCAAACCATCATCCACGATTGGACACCCAGCAGACGAGATGATAGGGTGCCCTTGTTGTTAAGTACAACCAGCCACTTCCCTACCCGTGACCAAGGGAGATCAAACCATGCGAAAAATGATACTGACTCTTGCGTTAGGCCTGATTCTGTCAGCCGCTGGACACCACGCCAGTGCGGCAGACCTCAAAGTGGGCGATGCCGCGCCCGAATTCACGCTCAAGGGCAGCGACGGTAAGACCTACAAGCTCTCGTCCTTCAAAGGCAAACAGGCCGTCGTGCTCGCCTGGTTCCCTAAAGCATTCACCGGTGGCTGAACGCGCCAATGCAGTTCGCTGCGTGTCAGCGAAGTCAAAGAGGCTTTCAGTATCGAGTTGCTCGGTGGACGCAAACTGGAAATTGCCGCCGCCAAGGGGTCAGGGCTCGACAAGTTTGACGTTAGTTTTTTCACGGCGAGCTGTGACACCGTCAAAACCAATACACGCTACGCCAAAGAACTCAAGCTGGACTACCCGATCCTAAGCGACCCTGAAAAGAACGTCGCCAAATCCTACGGCGTCGTCCACGACAAGCGGACTGTCCCGGAACGCTGGACTTTCTACGTCGGCAAGGATGGAACAATCAAACACATCGAGAAGAAAGTCAACGCCGGAAAGCACGCGAACCAAATCGTCGCCACATTGAAGAAACTGGGAGTTGCCCAGCGTTAGCTTCCGCTTGTGCTTTTTGGCTGCACCTCGCATCGACGGGGAAACCCCGACCGTGTCCACACGGTTCCACGGCGACCGGCTACGCAGTGGCACGCGCCGTCGCGGACCCGCGCGTCGCACCACTCTAACACAGGTCATCTACATGAACCCGGTTCGAACATTCCTGCCCTGGTGCCTGACAATAAGTGTCACTTTGGGGGTCCTATCGCCCACGCTCGCCTCTGCGGCGGGTGAAAGTTGGTTGGTCGACTTCACACAAGCCAAAGAACTTGCCTCCCAGGAAGGGAAAGACATCCTGATTGAATTCACAGGGTCCGACTGGTGTCCGCCGTGCAAAGCCCTGCAGACGAACGTCCTCAGCCAGGACATTTTCAAACGGGAAGTACCCAAACAGTTCATTCTGCTTTTGCTGGACAACCCTCGCGACAAATCGCATCAAAGTGAAGAGGAGCGGGCCCAGTACAAGGAACTCGCCGAAGCGTTTCAGGTCACTGGTGTTCCCACCGTATTTCTGGCGGACGCGGACGGCCGACCTTACGCCAAACAGGTGGGCTACAGCGGTGAGAAAGCTCCGCAATACGTTGCCAATCTTTCAGAAAAAGCGAAAGCTCGGCAGCTCCGCGATCAATTTCTTGCCAAAGCGGAGCAGGCACAGGGCGTTGGCAGGGCTCGGTTTCTGCACCAGGCCATGCAACAAATCGACACTTCGCTGGTACTGACAACCTATCAGCAAACCGTGCAGGAAATCATCAAGCTGGACGAGAATAATGAGGCTGGCTTAAAGAACCGGTATGCAGCCAAGATTGAGCTGGAACGCATCAAGTCCTCCTCGCGCATCGCGGGACCCGACGCGACACTCAAAAGCGTCGACAAACTGCTGGAAGCGATGCAACCCCAAGGTCGTGATCTCCAGGAAGCTCTGTTCCTCAAAGCCCAGCTGATCTACCGTCAAGATCGTGCAGGCTGCAAACAAGCGTTAATCACTGCCCACAAGGTAGCGCCCGATTCGGACACCGCTAAGAACATCTCACGTATTTTGCTGCAAGTGTTTAAGACGAAGATTGAACCCAAATCCGACCCACCAGAGACAGACGCCTCCACGCGTTAGTCGGACAAACGGTCACGTGCCAGCGCTCGCCTCGGCTGCGGACTGCGCCGCACCGGTCGCCTCAGCGAGCGATGGTGCTACCGTTTCGATAGCCAGCGCACGTGCGCAGCATGCCACGGCGACCCTCGTGATCAAGCGGGTTACGCGGACCTATCCGGGTGTCTTACAAAGTCCACCCTTTGCGGTATTCCTTGTGGATTAATGATTGGGCCGCGGTGGAATTCGTAACTTTGAGATTGGCCGCATCCCATTCCAATGTCTGACCAGTGCGATAGGCTACCGTTCCCAGCAAGACGGCTTCGGTCAATGCGCCGGAATAACGGAAGTTACAGGTTGTCGCACCACCATTCTTGATTGCATGCACCCACTCGTTGTGATGCCCGATCGACTTGGCAATCGAAGGATCGGGCGGCTGGTAGTCCGCAAAACGGTCTTTTGGCAACAAACAGCGCTGTCCGTAATTTGCCAAGATCATACCGTCATCACCAATAAACAACTGTCCGCCGCCGGTGCCCATCGGCTTGCCATTCTGGTCACGTGGATCCTCCTTGAGGAGTTCTCCCAGTTGGCGCGGCTTCTTCCCACTGTCATACCAGAACAGACGCAGCGGCGGGTGCGCGCCACGCGCGGGGTAATCGTAGGTCGCCAGGCAATAACGCGGTGTCGTCACCGCATCGACAGGCGGGCCTGAAGCGGACACACGCACCGGGTTCATCAAGTCGAGCGCCCAGTGTGCCAGGTCCATGTAGTGACACCCAAAATCCCCCAACGTCCCGGTACCATAATCCCAAAAACGCCGCCAGTGAAATGGGTGAACGCCTTCACTGTAGGGTCGTTTGACCGCGGGTCCCAGCCACAAATCCCAATCCAGGTGCGCAGGCGCCTGGGTATTCGTCGTAAACTTACCGTCTGTGTAGACTGCCGAAGCCCAGACATGCGCTTCACGCACTTTGCCAATCGCGCCCGCCTGTACCAATTCAACAACACGTCGGTAATTGTCACCTGCGTGAATCTGCGTCCCCATCTGCGTGACCAGTTTGTGCTCCTGAGCCAAGTCCGCGAGCACACGGGCCTCATAGACCGTGTGAGTCAACGGCTTCTCACAGTAGACATGCTTCTTCAAACGTAAAGCCATCGCGGAGGCCGGGGCGTGGGTATGATCAGGGGTGCCGACGACCACCGCGTCAATGCGATCCGCTTCGCGGTCGAGCATGTCACGAAAGTCAGCGTATTTTCGCGCGCCGGGGAAACGAGCGGCCCCTTTCTCAAGCAGTTGTTGATCGACATCGGCAATCGCCACGATGTCCTGGCTGGCAACACCAGCAATATCAGCACCCGCCCTGCCCGTCGCGCCAACCCCGGCAATTCTCAGCCGTTCATTGGGTGAGTCGGCCGCACGCGGCGCAGTACCGGAGACAAAAAATCCAGCTGCAGCACCCGCCGTCGCCCCTTGCAACACGGTCCGTCGTGACAATTTGCGGTTCATGAATTGATCCCTTCTTAGGTTAATAATCCTATTCGCTCTGAAGCAAAGCGAGCGCTCAAAACTCCCGCCCCGACACATCACCTGCTAATGCGGCGAACACCGCCACTAGTGCAAACTCTCCAGGAAAGCCAGCAGATCAGCCACCTGCTCTTTAGTCATATCTCGCAATAGCAGATCAGGCATTAGTGATTGTTGTTGCGGCACCAGCTGTTCTACATCTGCCGCGTCGTACGTCATCACCTTGTTCTTGGCATCCTTGAGTACTACTGTCTGCGCATCCTTCTTGACCAGCAATCCGGTGAAAACCTGGCCGTCGACAGTTTCCAACAGATACGTTCGATACTTGGGTTCAATCTCGCGAGACGGGTACAGAATCGTATCCAGCAACTTGCCGCGGTCCTTGTACTTTTTGCCAATCTGACTGAGATCGGGTCCCACATCGGCGCCCTTCGATTTGACTTTATGACAATTCCGACATTGCACCCCAGCCGCTTCCAAGAAGAACTTTCGGCCACGTTGGGCATCGCCACTAAGCGCCAGTATCACCTCTGGCCGGATCACGCTCCCAAGTCGCTGTACGCGTTGTTCTTCAGGCAAAAACTGTTCGAACAAGTCGCGCACGTGAGCGGCCTGATGACCGGCTCCGCGCGCAACCACCTGTTCGCTCACACTCCCGACCAACTGTTCACGCTGTAAAGCGTGCAACAATTGCAAAGCTCCACCGGTGGTGCCCAGCAACTGGTCAATCAAACGTTGCCGGTCGCTATCCTGATCGGCAGCTCGCAGCTGGGCAAGCGTCGGAGCAGTAGCACCCGCCGGCTTCCTGGCTTCAGATAAACCGGCGATCCAATCATGGAGCAAGGCGACACCTTGTCGATCCACGACCAACGACCCGATCCGTGGCATCCTTCCTGGGCCCAACTTTGACGTCCGGTACAGCAAGACCGAGCTATAGGGTTGGCCAGGATCGACCAACTGGGCATCAGAAAGAAAGAAACCACCTTGTTCGGGCTTCACATTGGCAACCCCCATTTCCTCCAGTTTGACGGTCGACAACAACAGGAACTCACCATTGCCGCCCCCCCACTTGCGATGGCAGTGTGAGCAGTTGGCATGCAGGTAAGAACGACCTCGTGCATTGAGGTCCTGAGAGTCATCGTGAGGATCGACCAGGTGCGGCAACTGCTCCGGTGGCGCTGGCAAGGGATCGGTAAACAACCCCATCCTCTCGAACATTGCGAGTTGATTTTCACCGCCAGCGCCGGGCGTAACATCCCGGTTGATCTGTAGCGTATTAATACCCAGTACGTACTTGGCCGCCATATTGTGACAGACGGTACACTCCGCCCGACTGGGGAGACGCCAGGTTTGAGTCCGCACCCCGTTGGGCGCGGCAGCGTCTTTGATGTTCAATTTCAAGTCTCGGCCCAACGTATCTTCCAGCAACACGGCGTCTGTCTGCTCGTCGTTCCAGACATAGGTATATCCACGCCAGAATTGGTCTCCGACATTTTCATCACCACTCAACTTTTCGTAATGCAAGATCCGCGTCTCCAACCGGCGGCGACTGGCAGGTTTGCCCACCTCCATTTCCATGGAAATTGTCTCTACAGCTACGGTCCCATCGGGAAACTTCCAGCCATGAGGAGCCCCCGGTGCGGGTTGCGGATAGGTAATTCCATCAAATTCAATCTGTGAATCATGTGGCAATGCCAAGAAACGCTCCTTGGTAGCTCCGTCACTCCATTGTTCAGCGGTTACCTGGTAGGGAAGCACCCCAACCGCGGGGCGGTGCTCGGCCACCGAAGCAAACAATCCTGTCTCGCTGAGCTTCCGTGGAAAATCCACCCGGACACCAAAATCCGGATTCTTTTCAAGCTGGTAGATACGACCACTGATGTGATCGACCAGAAAAACCTCTCCCTGCTGGTCTTCGGCAAACCCGACCAGCCGTAACGTCGAATCGAGCAATTCGCGTTGTTCGGTGACCTGTTTCTCTTCCCGGTCGTAACGCAACATCCAAATCTTGCCGGTATCGTAATCGCCGTAAATGTAAGCGCCCCGCAATTCTGTCAGGCGGCTTCCATGATAGACGTAACCACCAGTAATCGACCGAAATTCTGCATGGTCATGCTCCACAATCGGTGGCACGAAAGGCGTTGGTCCACGGCTGCGTTCCGGGCGGAACGGATGGCTCCCTTCCATCACACTCCACCCGTAATTACCTCCCCGCAGAATGAGAAACACCTGTTCCCACAGATCCTGTCCGACGTTGCCTGTCCAAAGATCGCCGGTCTGCCGGTCGAAGGCGAATTTCCACGGCTGGCGGAGGCCGTAGGCCCAAATCTCTCCCCGTGCTCCCTCAACTTCGACAAAAGGATTGTCAGCCGGAATCCGATAGGCGCGCCCCTCGTCCTGATGGTCCACATCGATTCTTAGAATCGCTCCCGAGAGATTGCTGATATCCTGCCCGTTCTTGTATTGATCGGCAATTCCACTGGAATCGCCGGTGGCAACGTACAGGTAGCCGTCCGGACCAAACCGCAAGCAACCGCCGTTATGCCCTCCGGAGGGCCACTCCAGCAGAACAGTTTCACTGCCCCGCTCCGCGCGAAGACGTCGGGCTTGAAATCGGGAAACGCGGGTCCCCTTCGGCTCTTCTTTTTTGTCATCGAGAACGTAGGTTACATAGAAGTAACCGTTCTGTTGAAATTGGGGATGAAATGCCAGTCCGTAAACGACCTTTCCCACGTCCAGCAACAGATCCGCCGCTTGCGTTTGACTCTTGTTTTCGAACGAAAAAATCTTTCCGTAACGTTCTGCAACAAACAATCGGTCCGATCCTGGCGCTGATGTAACAGCCAGCGGTTCGTCGAACTTGAGTTCTGGAAATGCCACGCGCGTCCGATACGGCGGTTGTGGATCCGGCGATCCGCTGATCCGAGAAGTGGTCCAAAGCGGTCGCTGCTGCGCCTGCGTCACACCCCACATTACCCCCCACATTATTGGCAACAATACGGGAAGCAGCTTACCACGCCAAAAACAGTGACTATGCATCGTCGGACCTCATCTTGGAAGACGATCGACTGGAAAGGAAAGACCAGATTATACGGCCGGCGGCCGCGCAGCAAGCTTTTGAACCTAACCAGCCGACAGCCGAGCGTTTCCGGCGCTGAATCGCATTAACCCCGGCCAATAATGTAACCCTGAGGATCAACGCGGGTTCGCAATAACCGCAATTCCTCATCGCTAGGTGGCGGCGTCTCACTCAGTTCCGCACTGGCCAGCAACTCAAACCCGGTATTCGCACGTACTTCCTCGAGAGAAACCCCGGGATGCAATGCTTCAACACACATCTGTTTACTTTCCTGATCAAAGCCCAGCACTGCTAGATTCGTCACCACCTTGTAAGGCCCCGTCCCGGGTGGCAAGCCAGCCGCTTCCCGAGCGCCCGGGCCGTCCAGATAGCCCGGTGTCGTGACAAAATCGACTCGTTCCACGAACCGCCGTTCGTCGTGCGGTGTCAATACCAGGATTCGGCGGCAGAGTGACCCCAAGTCATTCGCACCTCCGCTGCCTGGCAGCCGAACGCGCGGGTGTTGATAGTCTCCTCCTATCATCGTCGAATTCAGATTTCCATATACATCGATCTGTGCTCCACCCAGAAACGTGTAATCAACCAACCCGCGTTGGCAGGTTTCCATGACGTCGTTCATACTCGTGGCCATCAAACCCTGGTAAAACGTACGTGAGTCACCAACGCTGATCGGCATCCGCGGTAAACGAGGACCCACTCCTCCCGCCTCAAACATTAATGTCAAACCTGGTGCAGCAGTCATCTGCGCCAGCATCGCAGCCGCACACGGCGCACCGGTACCAACGACGACCATGGCATTGTCTTCCAGCAGCCGCGCCGCCACACAAATCATCAGCTCTTGTGCATTACAGGACGGCATTGCCCCTTCCTTCGGCATCTAAGGCCTTCGGCATTTCGGTATCTGAACTAACTCCGTTTGACACGGGCCTGCAATTGAGCAACCGCCTCCATAAAATCGCCACGCAAGGCATCGTATTGGGCAACCGACTTCTCCCCAGAAGCCTTGACGTAATCCAACACAATTTCTTCGGCAGCGACAAATTCGCCCGCGATATCTGCGACCTCTCCAGCGATGTCCAAAGGAATTTCAGAGACCCCGTTGGCATCCGCGTGTAACAGGTCACCTTGCCGCACCATCAACCCACCGATCCTCACTGGCAGTCCAAGATGGAGCATATGGCAATACCCGTGGGAACAAATGGTCGAACCGGTGAACACGGAATAACCGAGCGCCCGCACTTGTTCCAAGTCACGGCCCGCCCCGTTCGTAATCAGTCCGGTGGAACCAAACGCTTGATACGTCGAGCACATAACTTCGCCAAAGACTGCAGCAGCGGGCGCGTCGTCGACATCCTGAAAAACCACCATCGCGGGCCCGGGGAGTTGTTGAAACTGCTCCAGTTGCGCCTGAATACTTCCATATGCATCACCACCTTCAGCGGGTGTGTCCGACCGAAATTGCGCGGTCGCTGCAAAACCGACAACCGGCGCAAAGTCCGGAAAGTTGGACCGGATTCGCGCATCCATATAACCCCGATTACGAGGCCGGACATCGAACAACTCGATCACGTTGCAAATCGTCGGGGTGTCAAATTGCGCGAGTTTATCGAGACAAGCCTGCGAGATCGCCATTGGTTCTCTCCATGGAGTGCATTCAGCTGATTGGTCGAGCCAACCTAACAGTCATAGACCGCGCAGACAAGCAGATGGGTACCGGCGCTGCTGCGTCAGTATGCCGGGACACGAACAAATAAATGTCACTAACCCAAACGGGCCGACCGCCTCCCCGTGTTCCGGCTAAAGGCTCCCTCCCGCTTGCAACAGCCCGGGTTGCACCGCGTCAAGATTGCGACAACCCGACGAGATCATGGCATTTTCCAGTTCTTCTTCCAGCAAACGCAACACATTGCGCACACCCCTTTGTCCATCAGCTGCCAACGCCCAGGCGTAGGGCCGACCGATGAGGACCGCCCGTGCCCCCAGAGCCAACGCCTTGAACACATCCGCACCTCGCCGCACTCCACCATCCAACAACACCTCGGCTCGATCGCCGACAACCTCGACAATCTTCGGGAGCACTTCGATGCTCGACGGTACGCCATCCAGCCTGCGGCCACCATGATTCGATACCACCATTCCATCCAGCCCGATGGAAACCGCCCGCAACGCATCATCTGGCCTCAGCACTCCTTTCAGGAGGATCGGCAGATCGGTGATCGATCGCAACCAGTCAAAGAACTCCCAGGACAATGACAAGTCCCAGGCCTGGTCGTTAAAGTCAAGCAATTGTTGATAGGTCATTTTCCCATGCAGCTGTGTATGACCCACGTCCACAAGATGCTTCAACAACATTTCCTTGGGGACTGAAAAACGGTTACGTCGGTCCGCATCCTTCCGTTCACCAAGATCGACCGTCACTACGATCGCGCTGTATCCCGCATCACTAACGCGTTCGACCAGGCGACGCGTCACCGCACGGTCCTTTGGACAATAAAGTTGGAACCACTTGGGACCCGCGGCTGCCGCGGCAACTTCTTCAACGCTGCTACCGGCACTCGTACTGACCGCCACGACGGTCTTCGCTGCGGCCGCCGCTCGCGCGGCCGCCAACGCGCCCTCCGGATGGAACATTCGCAGGCCCGCCACAGGTGCCAACAGTATCGGCAGTGCGATCTCTTCACCCAGCACCGTAGTTGTCAAATCCGACCGCGACACGCCTTCGAGCAACGGTGGCAATAACCGTATCCGGCGGAACGCCTCCACATTCTCTCGCAGGGTAACTTCATCTTCTGAGCCCGTAGTGATGTAGTCATAGGTCGCCTGTGGCAATGTCTCGCGTGCCAGTTCCGTGTAGTCTTTCACACAAACCGCCCGAACTCCGCTGTCCTCCACAACGGCTTGTTCCGCGTCTTCTTCGATCTCTTCACCAGCGGCCATCGTGCGCATCGACATCGCACCCGCGCCAAGTGCCAACAGTCCTGAGAATCGCCTGCGTTTCATACCACGCTCCCGTTTGAACTGACCCTACTCATCCGCGTGCCGCGGCCAGACTACTTGGCCACAACCTGCCGATATGTTTTCAGAAATTCAATGACACCTGCCTTGCCATCAGCTCGCGACAAAACTCACGGGCCGAGGAATAGAGAATCGCATCAAACCCCATGGCTCGAGCAATCTCCACATTTTGCTGTAGATCATCGACAAAAAGTATCCGAGCAGGAGCCACTCCCACTCGTTCAACCGCCTTGTGAAAGATCGCCGGATCTGGCTTCATCGCGCCCACCTCAAAGCTCAACACCGTGGTTTCAAAGAGTGTTCGAACCAACCGAAATTTGCGACAACAATGTTGCCAATGCGAAGAGCACGTATTGGAAAGAATACCGAGCGCATGGCCAGCCGCGCTGAGCTGATTCACCAAAGGAACCATCGACTGGCTCAACGTAAAGATATCGGCGTGCGCTTCTAACAGCATCCGATCTGATGCCTCACTGGAAAAAGCCTCGCGTAAGCGCTGACAAAATGCTTCCGCGGGCATACCTGATTCGTACTCCCGCTCCAGTCCACGCTCAAACAGCACCTCCCAAATCTGCTGTTCATCACCACCGAGTAACGCTTGCAACTGCTGGCAGGCTACGCGGTGATCAAAATGCACCAGCACGTTACCGAGATCAAACAGGAGAAATTCCGGTGGCTCGAGCATTCCAGATTGATGCGTCCGTGCAGGCATAGCCGTTCTCATTTGCTGTAATGGGCAAATGCTGTGGGTGGGCACAACTGCGCCCTGCGAATTGCTTCCGATTGCACTATGATAACGCACATCGCCTTGACCACAGCCCGTCTGACGTGACCGTGTCGCCCGACTCGCGTGGCACGACATCTTGTCACGGCCAAATTGACTCACAAAGTTCACTGCATATGCCGATTCGCATTCGCTGCCGCTGTGGAAAAGCACTAGTCGCCTCCCGGCGTCATGCCGGTAAGACAGCCCGGTGTCCGAAGTGCAAGCAGCGCATTCGAATCCCAGCGAAGCCGTCGCAACCACAGCCCGCGTCAGGCAAGCCCGCGTCAGGCAAGCCCGCGTCAGCCAAGCCCGCGTCAGGCAAGCCCGCGTCAGGCGACGCCTCACGGCCCACTCCACAGCAACCGCCTTTGGGCAAGCCTCCAACACGCCACCAGACCGCGACGCGTGGCATTGAACACAACCCTGGCAAACGACGAGCGGTCGCCTGGCTGGCCACGCTCCTGGCCTTCTCTGCAGTCATCGGCTGTGTTCCAGCTGTCTGGCAACTGACACAGGACATCCACAACGGGCACAATCCCGTGGTAGAAAATTGGATGACCATGCTACTACTTCTCTCAGGGCTGGAGCTGGCCTACGCAACCTACCTCTTCCAAATTCCCGATTGGAGTTCAGTACGCGTAGTGACTCTGGTTGCCACGTTTGCAACGGCGCCCTATGCCGGGGTACTGGGAGTCGGCCTGAGGGCCCGCCAACAAAACCCGATCGTACAGTGGCTGGGTTTGGCACCACAACTCGCCGGTGGTCGTGCCTTGGCGTGGTGCTTACTGATGGTCACCTTAACTGGCTTAACCGCCTTGATCGCGGGGCGTCTGGCTTCACACTGGTACCACGTTCCCGATGAGCCCGAAACCTCGAAGACTCCTTCAGGAGAACCAATCGGTACCGCTGTCTCCACAGCGCCGGCAGGACCAGCCTCCACCTCCTAAAACACTCCACCAACCATCGTATCCGGCGGGCCGTTAGTTTTCGGAAACTCGGCCAACTGCGGTTCGGCAACGACTGGCACACCTTTCAGGAATTCCGCAATGGACGTGTTGTTGTTAGTTGACCTGCAAAACGACTTCTTGCCCGGCGGAACACTACCGGTGACGAACGGTGACCAGGTCATCGACATCGCTAACCAGCTCCAGCAGCACTTTGACACAACGCTTGCCACCCAGGACTGGCATCCACCCCAACATGCCAGTTTTGCGGTGAACCATCCCGGACACCAGGTGGGGGATGTGCTCGACCTGCACGGAATCTCGCAAATCCTCTGGCCAGTCCATTGCGTCCAACAAACAGTGGGGGCCGAATTCGCCCCTCAATTGGACACCACCGGAATACAACACATCTTCGCGAAAGGGACCGACCCAGATATCGACAGTTACAGCGGGTTCTTCGACAACGGAGGGCAACGCAGCACTGGGCTGGAACAGTGTCTCCGACACCACGGCGCGACGCGCTTGTTTGTGATGGGGTTGGCAACCGACTACTGTGTCCAATTCACCGTGCTGGACAGCCTGCGTCTGGGGTTTGATACCATCCTGGTCACAGACGGCTGCCGTGGTGTCGAGCGGTCTGCGGGTGACTGCCATGCCGCCCTTACAAAGATGCAGTCCTGCGGCACCCTGTTGATGCCGAGTGACCGCGTTATTCAGGAACGGCACACTGCTCGCTAAGTGGCTCGGACATTCCCAGGGCCGGCAAGCCAACTACAAATCAGCGCAAAAAAACGCCGCATCGAAATGCGGCGTTCTCGTTTATTATCTTGTCGCCAAGAGCAATCGTTACTTGTGCGCTTTGTGGCACGCACCACAGCTGGCCGCCTTCTTGAGCTCAGCTTCAGCGCCTTTGCGACCCGTGGCCACTTTCGCCGCGGCAATAACGAGTGCCCCGGCTTTGGCGTTCCAACTCGCCGCGTCGCCCTTCTTAGGCTTATTTTCCAGCAGCGAAACAAACGCGTCCAACAGTTTGTTCTTGTCTTCCTGGCTGGCTTTGCCGCCGGCCACCTTCTTGCACAAACCATCCTTCATGGTCACTTTCATGACCTGCTTGATCGTGTGCTTGGGCTTCGCTTCGTCGGCAGCCAACACGACTGTCGCCAGGGTCCCGCAAAATGCAAACAACGACAACGCCACTACAAGTTTCTTCATGTCACTCAACCTCAGTTCTACCTAGGAAGAAATAACCGGGAACAATACGTAGTCGCCGAGCATGCTACTCCCCAGCAAATACAATTGCAACCATTCAAGACGGTCTTTATGGGCGCTCATCGGCCTAAAAATCCAGCTCGACCAGCCCCAGCAGCCGCAGCGGCACAATCTCCTCGATATCTGCGGCAAAAACGGTGTCGGCGTGGCGACATGCGGCTTCGTCCGCAGAAATCCCCTCGGCAACGGGGGATCCCCCACGTACGGCCAGCGAGGCCGACGTGTCGGCCTTGCGATGTGGGACAGGGGCCCTTTCCAGCAGACGGGCAACCGTTGCTGCGCGAGTGGTCGGCCCGGGCCAGTCGAGTAAGCACCGATCGATTTCCAGCAGCTGCTCCGCCCGCCGCCCACCAACGTCGCCCTGCTCCGTCACCGAGACCGTCACCGTCGGCAAATGACTCGCCTGGCCCATTCCTGTAACGGAATCAACTCCATTTGCGCCCGCGTTCCCGGACAGCGGAGATTCTCCTTCGCCATGTCCATGCCCTTGGCCACCTCCGTGTGCCGTGGCCTGCGCAGCCGTCGCGTCGATCGTCTGCGCCGCCGCAATCGGTTCCTCAACGACCGTGTAAATCGAATCCTCACTATTGCCGACTTCGCTGGCGATCTCAGTCGCACCGAGAGGAATCTGCAGCAAACGATGCCCCCCCTCTTGGCCCAGCCATTTGACCTGCGCAGGGTCGCTCGCATCAAGCTCGACCGTCACAGCGTTACCAGAAGTCAGCGTAACTTGTACAGCGGTGAGATCCTCAGTGACTGCGATCTGGAATTCCGGATCCGACTGCCAGTCACCCTGCAGGTGATACCAATTCACTTGCCCACTGTCATCGACGGAGGCAAATACCGTCGACGCCGGCGCCGACCCCAGAAAATCACTCAATTGCAAGAATTCCGCCCGGCGCCCAGGTTGTGGAAAGAAATTCTCTACGCTGTCGCTGTCTTCAGCATTGGAAACCACGTCGGCGAAAGCCTCCTCGCCGTGTAGCAAGAATGGGGCCGCGGCTCGTGTCAGGGTATAGACACCGGGAGCCAAATCGGCGAACTGGTAGTATCCATCAATATCTGTTGTGGTCGCCAACTCGATGGAATCACCTTGCTCTGTCGCACCAGAGAGCGTTACCGCCAGTCCCCCCAATGCGAAATGCCCTTCGGTGCCTCCAACCGAACCGGCGATCATCCGCGGGTTGTAATCCTCAACGTTCACCGTGACCATCGCTTCGGCGGTGCCACCATTTCCATCGGAAATTTGATAGGTAAATGTCTCAGTTCCAACAAATTCGGCAGTCGGTGGCTGGTAGGTCACCTCTTGGTTCGCGGTGTCAATCTGAACGCTGCCACCAGCAGTTGGCAAGCCAACATTCGTAATCGCCAGAGATTCATTCGAGTCCGGCAGAATGGTGTCATTGTCAAGTAGACGCAGGGTCGCGTTCGTACCCGTTACCACCGTATACACATCATCCGTTGCCACCGGTGGATCATTGACCGGGTTAACAGTGACGGTAACGACCGCGGTCGCCACGCCGCCATTCCCATCATCAACTTGATATTGAAACATCTCGTCGCCAAAGAAATTGAGGGCCGGAGCGTACTCCAACTCCCCATCACCATTCACAACGACTGTCCCACCAGCAGTCGGCGCAAATACAAAGTCCGACGTCAAAACCAGACTTTCGCCCTCTTCTGTTTCATCATTGGCCAGCACGGTCAAGACGGCAGAAGAGCTATCTTCGGATCTAATAAATGAATCGTCTACAGCAAGCGGTGGATCATTACGAGGTGTTACCGTGACCGTCACCTCAGCCACATCTGCACCACCCAGCCCGTCGGAAAGTGTGTATTGGAACGTCTCCTCGCCAAAAAAATCCGCTGCGGGTGTGTAACGCAGATCTTTGCCATTGGGTCCAATCTGGACCACGCCGACAGCGGGTACTGACACGGCGGAAATCGTCCAGCCGGTCCGTTCTTCCGCAGGATCCGGCGCCTCGAGATCGTTGCCCAGCACATCCAATAAATTTCCCTCGCTATCCTCTTCGACGGTAAACACATCAGCCACGGCAGTGGGTGGATCGTTCACATTCGCGACCTGAACCACCACGTCCGCTGTCGCTGTGCCGGTCCCATCACTCACTTCATAACTAAACCTGGCTTCTCCGGAAAAATCGGGGGCTGGCGTAAACAAAACTACGTCGTTGTCCGTGTCGATAACCGCCACGGCGCCCTGATCGGGTGTACTAACCGTTGTGATGGTCAGGTTTGTCTCTGTAAGTGACGTATCATTAGCCAGTACGTCCAATACGACCTCCGTCGTATCCTCATCGATATTGAACGTATCCGCTCGCGCCGTTACCGACGACGAGATGGTCAAAGCCGCAGTCCCGTAATCAACGACTAGCGGGTCAACGCGACCCGGGGGGTCGAAGAACAAGTTATCCGACACCGGTGACACATCGGCCGGGTCCGCGATAAACACAGCATCCCCTGCAAGCACCGCCCGTAATTCCAGAGACAACAATTCCAACTCGTTTGACCCCAGTGGCGAATTTGGGCCAAACGCACCTCCTTCATCGAGCCCCGAGTTATCCAAGGTGCCCGCGTGTCCGTTGGGGAACCCTATCCCGTAACTGATGCCACCAACCGGTTCGACAAAGCCACCAGTAAACGGAATATCCAAGAAGGCGGCGTACACTCCGGACGGGTCGTGCCCCCTCAGGTCCTGAACAAAAACCTGCAATAGAAACTGGTCACCGACCGCCACTTCAGTGAGCGCCTCACCAGCCAGCGTACTGGTCTGCAGACGCATACGCATCTGCGGCGAAGCTGTCACCGTCAACGAAACTTGTTGCCGCGCGCTATTCTCTGCGACATCCGTCACCACGATGTCAAATGTGTGCTCTCCGACATCGTCAAACGTCGCAGTCCACTGGAAGACGCCGGTGTCCGCATCGATAGTGGCTTCCGCAGGTGCACCCTCTAAGGCATAGGTCAGCCCGGCGTCGCCCTCTTCTGGGGAACTCGCGTCGTACTCCAACTCAAGCGCAACTTCCGTCTCCTGCGGTGGCGTGGTCGTGATCGCAACCTCCGTGTCAATGACGACGGCGAGTGGCGCAGAGGCCAGGCTTTCCACCCCATCTACAACTTGGGTCACAGTCCACAGTCGATTCCCGTCCGCCAGCCCCGTCACACCGTCGGTTTCAATCTGCGTCAACCCGTCGGCAATCGCCGTACCAACCAGGACATCATCGACGTAAAGTCGCACCTCGGCGCCGGTATTCGCCCCGTCAACAGAAAACAAGAGAGTGGTGTCCGCGGTCGCATTATCAAGATTGGTGATTCCGTCACCTTCCAGACCACTGTCCGTCTCCGCCAGCAAGGCCGGAGCGGCAAGCGTAGGCACAGCGGAATTACCAAAGTCGATTCCTGTCTGGTACTGGCCAATTTGCAGTTCCACGGCATGGTACAAGGGCGTATCCGGATGGGTCTGCCGAAACGGACGGTCGGCGAGCTGGTGGACATGGTAGGTGCCCGCTGGCAACATCAAACCATAGGTCCCATCGCTCTGCGTGGTAACTGCCGTTTCATCAGCGTCCAGTAAGCCGTCCAAATCGACGTCGCCAAACACCGTCACATCCGCCATCCCAGGCTCACCCGTATCCCGCTGCCCGTTCCCGTCAAGATCCTCAAACACCGCTCCCTGCACCCAACCATAACCAGTCAGCGATTGAACATGTACCAGCTCGGATTCGGCCGTATAGGGCACGTGATTGAATACGATATTGGACGAGCTATCCCCATCCAGGTCCGACGTCGGCAACGCCGCGATTCCGTCCACGTTGCTCATGTCCAGTACGACGGCAAATACTTTGAACTGGCTGTCCAGAGACGGGTTATCTCGCATATTGACGAACCATTGACTCGTCGCACCAAACGAATTCTCCGCCATCGAAACAGTTTCCCGCAGGTTCGACCGGCCACCTTCGGTCTCATTGATTGGCGAATCCGTAAGAATCTGGCTGTTAACAATATCGTTCAGATCCGTGGTGGTAAGATCTTGTGGTGCAAAACCACCACCCTGGACCACAAATTCCCCCAACACATCCTCGGCGGCTCGGTGAAAAATCGTCCCTGGATAACGATCGAAATAGTTGCGAAAGTTGGCCACGCTGAGCGGCGCTTCCTCGGGCAACAATTCAAGCAGAATCGGTCCTGAATTGGTTTCAAAAGTAACGAGCGGATTGGAGGTATAGACAACCGTAATATGGTCGCCTTCATGGATCTTGTATTCTTGGAAATCGGTCACTTCCTGACCATTGACAAACATCTTCAAGGCGTGTTCGTCATCCACCTCATGCGTCATCAGTTGATTGGCACTAAAAATCGCATCCGGATTGTTGCCGGCCAGTCCCGCGTTTGTACGCCAAGTATCAAAAAAATCGCCGAGCGTAAGGAAGTCATCCAGTGCTTCACCGTTGACGTTGTGGAGGTGCAACCGGTTATCTGGATCGTGAGTGTGAATCGGTGAAATAATACCGGTTGCCTCGACGCCCAATTCGTCAGGAATTTCAATCCGTTCACCATTGGCAAACAAGTTCAGCTGCGCATGGATATGGAAGGCCTCTAGATCGATAGCAGGATCCGCATCGTGAGGCCCATTGTGATCGACGCCCCCATGCAGAAGACGCCGCGCTTCCAACTGCTCACACTGCAGATGGGACCCGTCCGGGCGCGCTTGCGACGGCCCCACCCCCCTTGTGAGGGATTTCAGAAACAATCCACGACGGTTCCGATGGGATTTCCGACCGCGTGACTTCATGGCGCCTATCCCCAGCAAAAAGAGCCCCTCAGTTGCCTCCTACGTTCAGCATAGGCGGGAACCGCACAAAAAGCACCAAACTTGTCAGCCGCTTCCACACCGGGGAAGCAGCTTTCCAGGCGACCCGAAAGCCACCAGAGTACTCTGCGCAAGCAGCCCCAACTGCCCGAACGTTGCAAACGGCTCTACCCTATATCGGGTGGGAAGGCCCTTGAGTTGTGGAGATTGCCGGCAAAACTCCCCTTCCCGTCCAGCGGAGCCGAAAGATTTACGATAAACCCTTACCAATAGTATGGTTACCGTCAAATTCGAGTTCTTCTCGGCCGTTCAATGCCCCAACTGGTCCCCGTCTCCCACCGAGTCCTCTTTCGCAGCCCGCAACACACGGCGTATTTCTCGCAGCCGACGGGCAATCTGCGTTTCCTGGCCGCGGTCGACCGGACGATAGTACTCGCGGTCGATGCCGAGATAATCCTGGGCTACAACCCCGTCTGGATCGTGGTGTGCGTATTGATAGCCGGCTCCATGCCCCAACTCCTGTGCGCCACTGTAATGGGCGTCGCGCAAATGACGTGGAACAGGCAACAGCTGTCCTTGCGTGACATCGTGCCGGGCCTCGGCAATCGCCAGCGTACAAGCATTCGATTTCGGTGCGCATGCCAAATAGGTCACGACCTGAGCTAGCGTAAGCTGACACTCGGGAAGCCCCACCGCCTCGCACGCCTGTAGGCCCGCAACCGCCAACGAGAGCGCCTGGGGATCGGCGTTACCGACGTCCTCGCTCGCAAGAATAACTAGCCTTCGACAAAGAAAACGTACCTCCTCGCCCGCCTCCAGCATTCTCGCCAGCCAATACAAACCGGCATCAGGGTCGCTTCCGCGAATACTCTTGATCAAGGCGCTGGCGGCATCGTAATGGTCGTCTCCATCTGCGTCGTAACGAATCGCTTTACGTTGAACGGACTCGGCCGCCAGCTCGATCGTCAATTGGACAGGGCTCCCGGCACTCGACAAAACCCCAATCTCCAATGCATTCAAAGCCCGTCTCGCATCACCATCGGAGATCCGCGCCAGATACTGTAACGCTTCGTCATCAACATGAATTTCACGTTCTCCTAAACCACGTTGCTCGTCCACCAATGCGCGCCGCAAAATCGTCTCGATCTGGTGCGCCTCGAGTGGCTCAAACTGGAAAATCTGGCTGCGGCTCACCAAAGCGCGATTCACCGTGAAGAAGGGATTGGAGGTCGTGGCACCAACCAGTGTAACCACACCGTCTTCGACATCGGGAAGCAAGGCATCCTGCTGCGACTTGTTGAAGTGATGTATCTCGTCAACAAAGAGCAGTGTCCGTTGCCCCGAACTGGCCAGCGTATCACGCGCCGCCTGGAGCACGGCTCTCAGCTCTTTGACGCCACTGGTAACCGCGCTAATTTGCCGAAATGCAGCGTGACATGCACCAGCCAGTAAGCGGGCAAGCGTGGTCTTACCGGTCCCCGGAGGACCATAGAACAACACCGATCCCAAGCGATCCGCCTGGATCAGGCGCGTCAGCAGTTTTCCTTCGCCGAGAAAATGCTCTTGGCCGGCGAATTCATCCAGTGTCCTGGGGCGCATGCGTGCGGCCAGCGGCTGCGCACTTTCCAGATGTCTGGTCTCAGCCTGCTCAAACAACGACCTGTCAGCCATAGCGGTGTTCGCCTTCAGAAGAAACTGCACAACGTACAACGTGTGGCCTGCCCCGGAACCACCCGATCGTACGAAATTGTGTTATTACCCCAGTTCTAGGTCAAAATGGCACGCACCACGCGCCCCGCGACATCAGTAAGACGAAAATCGCGACCGGCGTACCGATACGTCAGACGCGTATGATCGAGCCCCAACAAATGCAAGATCGTGGCGTGGAAATCATGTACGTGAACCGGGTCGTCAGCAACACGATGCCCGTATTCATCACTTGCGCCATACGTCACTCCACCGCGAACACCGCCACCAGCCAGCCAGGATGAAAAGACGGTCGCGTGATGACCACGGCCCTGTACGTTTTCGGCCCAAGGTGTCCGACCAAACTCGGTTGTGCAAACCACCAGTGTCTCATCCAGCATTCCCCTCTGTTTAAGATCGACTAAGAGTGCAGCCAGAGGACGATCGGCTTGGAGCGCATATTTCTTATGCTCTGCCATGTCTTGATGCGAATCCCATGAAATCGAGCCGGTCCCGTGGATCAGCTCGATAAATCGTACGCCTCGTTCAGCCAGTCGTCGCGCAGCCAGACACTGCCAGCCAAAACCGGGTTTCCCTGTCGCGGGGATTCCGTAGGCCGCCAACGTCGCCGCCGACTCTTGCGAAAAATTAAAAGCGTCGGGAGCTTCGGTTTGCATCCGAAACGCGGTCTCAAACGACTTGATACGGGCGGTGAGTTGCCCATCGTGATCGCGGGCCTGTAAATGCCGCCGATTCAATGATGCCAACAGTCGGAGTTGTGAGCGCTGCACATCAAGGGGATCACGACGATTCGCGTTCGCCACCGGGATGTCGCCAGGCACTACCCGAACGCCCTGGTGAGAGCCTGGCAAAAAAGCCGGCCCCCAGATCTGCTTCCCTGCCCGGGGCGTCCTCTCCGACACCACCACAAAAGAGGGTAAATTCTGATTGAACGTTCCCAACCCGTAACTCACCCACGACCCCATACTGGGCCTTGCTAGCGTTGCCGACCCTGTGTGCATTCCCTGTGTCGCCGAGGTGTGGTCAGAGCTGTCGGTATGGAGCGATCGCAGCACGCAAAGGTCATCGACCTGATGGGAAAGATAAGGGAACAAATCACTCACCGGGGTGCCGGATTCACCACGACGGTGAAATTTCCACAGTGGCGCCAACAGCCGCCCCTCTGGCAACACTCGGCCCGCATCACGCCACAGGTGTGGCTTGGGATCGAACGAATCCAGGTGTGACAACCCACCTTGCAAGAACACCACAATGACCCGCTTCGCTCGCGGTGGAAAGTGGGCGATCCCCAATCCCGCGCGACCACTTTCCGGCGCACGAGAGTCTTCAGCGGACAACAGCTCCGCCAGCAGCGCAGGAAATAACGTCGAGCTACCCACCCAGGACTGCAAAAATTGGCGACGTTGCTTCCGCTCAGTATCTATCGTCATTGTGCCACTCACTTGACTACGTGTGCCACCTGCTCGAATCCGGCTGCCAGCGTGCTCGCACGCTGGCCCGCCCATTAATCGATGTAACAGAACTCATTACTGCTCAGAATCGCACCTGCCAATCGCGACCAGACCCATAACTCTCGCCCTATCGTGGTGCCCTCGGGGACCTGCCTTTGCAACGCCTGCCATGCGACCACCATGGCCTGGCGTTCCAACGGCGCGGCTTGACGTCCATACGCCATCTCAAAAGCCGCGTCGATGCGACTCTCCAACATTTGCTCCTCATTCAGCAGACGTTGTGCGAAACCAATCGCCCGCTTCCGCACCCATTCACTATTGAGAAAATAGAGCGCCTGCAGGGGGCTCGTACTCGTCGTCCTCCGCGCTGTACTCAGATTCGGATCGGCACCATCAAACAATCCCAAGAACGGGTGGCGCTGCACACGTTTCTGCTGCATGACATAAATGCTGCGCCGCGACGTCTCATACAGAGTACGAAACGGGTCTCGCGCCCAGCGTTTCTGCTGATAGGGAAAGGGATGACGTTGCCCCACGGAATAGTCAAGGTCACCACTCACCGCCAGCATCGCATCCCGCAACGGCTCGGCATCCAACCGCAACCGTCGGAAGCGCCACAACATTGTGTTGCCTGGATCTCGAGCCTGACTTCCCTCGTCACTCGCGCTCGCCAAACGGTAAGCGCGTGCCCCCAGCAGCAGACGATGCAGCGACTTGATTGACCACCCGCTCGCCAGAAATCGCGCGGCGAGAAAGTCAAGCAACCGCGGATGCGAGGGACGCATTCCACGTATTCCAAAGTCACTCGGCGTCTCCACGATACCCACACCAAAATGGTGTTGCCAAATCCGATTCACAGCCACTCGTGGCGTTAAAGGGTTCGTCGTACCGGTAAGCCAGCCAGCCAGTTCCCGGCGTCCGCTTGACTTCGCCGACGGCAAAAGCCTGTGGCCTCCCAGCACTTCTAGAAAACGACGTGGAATTTCGGGACCTAGTTGTCCCGGAGCACCGCGCACCTGCAATCTCGCATTAGCTGGTTCTCCATCGACCACGGCATAAGCATCATCGATCCGCGGCCAATTCTCGATTCGCTCAGCGCGTTGTTTCTCGAGTTGTTCAAGCTGCCCATCGATTTCCTTCAGCTGTGTTGCCGCGGCGGGAGCCGCCAGAACTTGCTCGCGCCGCTCGCGCAGTCGAACCAAACGCTGGTCCAAAGCGGCCAACTGCTGGCGCGCCGGTCCAACTTGACGTTCCAACTCGGCGGCAGAAATCAAAGGCACAAAATCACGCTGATAAAATGGGCCGCCCTCGACAACACTGGCGTAGCGCGAACTGCTAAAAAAACCATACAAAGCGTAATAATCACGCTGTGAAACGGGATCGAACTTATGGTCGTGGCAACGAGCACACCCAAGCGCCAGCCCCAAGACACTACGCCCCAGTGTGTCGATGGTATCTTCAATACGCAGGTGCTCAGCACCGCTCTGCCGACGGCTCATTGCCAGAAAACCAGTGGCAATCTTGCGTGCACGCGCCTCGACAGGATCGCGCGCTGGCATCAGGTCTCCAGCAATCTGCTCGCGCACGAAGAGATCGAACGCCTTGTCCTGGTTGAATGCGTCAATCACATAATTGCGGTATTTGTATGCCTGCGGAATCGGAAAGTCCTGATTCGGATCGCCCTGGGAGTCGGCGTAACGCACCACGTCAAGCCAGTGCCGAGCCCACCGTTCTCCGTAGTGCGGCGAGGCCAGCAAGCGATCGGTCAAGCGGAACCAGGCGTCGGCGCTGGAATCCCTCAAATCGCGTGCTAACTGCAAACGAGTCGGTGGCAAACCAATGAGACCGAAATAGACTCGCCGCAGGGCTACCCGGCGCGACGCATCTCGCACAGGACGCAACCCTCCCTGCTGCCACTTTGCCTGTAGAAAATAGTCGACCGGACCAATTCCCCATCCCGGCGGTTCAACTACCGGCAAGGAAACTGGTTGAATTGGCTGAAACGACCAGAAATCCGGCGCCTGTTGCAAATCGAGCCGCTGCAATTCCGCATTCGCATCCGGCGTCTCGCGGGGATCCGGTGCCCCGTTACGGATCCACTGCGCCAGCCAGCGAATCTCTCGTGGAGATAGCGGCAATTCCGGATCGGGAGGCATGCGCAGCGCCGGGTCGGCAGCACGTACCTTTTGCATCAGCAAGCTCTGCTCAGGCTGGCCTGGAATAATCGCGTGCCCGGATTGGCCTCCGCGTCTGAACGCCGCACGTGTATCGAGCGCCAATGCACCCGCTGGCTTCTGCCCGCGGCCCCGATGACACTTGAAACACCGCGTTGTTAGAATCGGCCGAATTCGTCGTTCGAAAAAGGTATCATCGGACTGCTCGGCACCACCAGCGAGCGAGACCGCCGGAAACAAAAACAACGGGCCCAAGACGAGGATCCAATTCCCCGCTAGTGATTGGGATACCTTATTCCGAGTCATTCTAGGCCGCCTAACAACATTTCCTGGCACCCATCCCGCATAGAACTCACCCCAGGCGGCCCCCGAGAACACGACGCCTTAGCTCATTGTACGAACTGCGGCGATTGGCATGTAGCCGCGTTACCGGAAGGCCCGCACAAGTGCGTTCGACAGATTGCACTGGCCGGAAGCCAGCAGGGCTCTTAGAATAATCTAGCTCTGTTCGGTATCGTGAGTCTCGGCAGCACGCAATGGGCTATCGATCGATCAAACGCGTTCTCGGGGAAACAAACCTCGAGCGAAAATGCCGTCTGCTTTTTGGTTTCTGCCTGCTCGTCTTGATCGCCACCGCTTTTTTCTGGGTCAACCGCGTCGCAGAAAATCTGGTCATCGAAGCCACCCGAAATAAAGCCAGCGACCATGTCGTCATGTTACTGATGCGGTCTCACTTCATCAGCTTCGAAACCGACCCCAACCCAGAAGCCCGTGTCTGGACCGAGCAACTGAGCGCGGAATTTGAAGGACGTCAGGTATTCACCTATGAGATTCTGAAGCTAGAAAGCCAGTCCTTGATCACTCAACTGGAACACGCCAAGGTGCCCGCCACGAAAGACATGCAGGAATGGCAAATATTGCGTGACCTGGAACAACAGCATCAGAAACAACTGCTCGAGAACGAAAAAGACCTTACCGAAGAAGAACCACCACAAACGGAAGGGCTCCAGATTCTGCCTAATTCGCGACTGTTCGAACAACGCCGCTCGCCCGACCGCTCGGAATACCATTACTACGAACCGATCTACTGGAGTCGCAACTGCACGGACTGCCACTCGACGTTGCAGGAAACAGGAGCGATCGCGGCTTCCGAAGGTGTTGCCACTGGTGGGGCAACGCGGCCTTTTCACGTTATCAAAGTGATTGTCCCTTATACCGAAACACAAGGGGCGATTAATAAAGCCCGGGCAATCATGATCACGCTGGCCATCGTGACCGTTTTCGTGGCCAACGTGCTGCTATACGTGGTCGTACGCTACGTCATTGTCAAACCACTCAAACACCTCCGAGACGTCAGCGACGGCATTAGCAGCGGCCAACTTCACTCCCGCGCCGAAATCCAAACGAACGATGAATTCCAGGAGCTTGCGGAGTCATTCAACCGCATGCTACGTCACATGACCGATGCGCAGGGTGAACTCAAACAAGTCAATTACGAGCTCGACTCTAAAGTGGACGAGCTCGCTCAGCTCAATATGCGACTGTACGAGATGAATCGGCTCAAAGATGACTTCATGGCCAACATGAGCCACGAACTGCGCACCCCACTCAACAGCATCATCGGATTCTCGGAAGTCCTCCAGGGCATCGAATCGCTCGACGACAAACAACGTCGCTACGCGCAGAATATCCGCTCGTCGGGACGCGTATTGCTAGAAATGATCAATGACATCTTGGACCTGGCAAAACTCGAAGCCGGGAAGATGGAACTTAAACCGAGCGAATTTCAAATCGGTGTCGTTGTGCGCGCTCAATGCGACATGGTCCGACTGCTCACCGAGGAAAAAAATATCGACCTCGATGTGCAGACCGTCGAAAACCAGGAGCCGATGTTTCAGGACCAGGCAAAGATCCAACAAATCCTGACGAACTTGCTTTCCAATGCAATTAAATTTACTCCCGAAGGTGGCCGTATTGTCGTTTCCGCTGAGCGCAAACCAGGAGACCTTCTGAAACTTATCGTCACCGACACTGGAGTCGGAATTGCGAGCGAAGAGCGGGCCACCATTTTTGACAAGTTCCGTCAAAGTGAAAGCGTACTCGGCACAGACGGACTCACCAGAGAATTCTCCGGCACTGGACTCGGACTCTCGATCGTCAAAGAACTCTGTAAATTGCTCGGCGGCAGCGTCTATTTCGAAAGCGAAGTGGGACAAGGCAGCGCGTTCTGGGTAACGGTTCCCTGGACCTGTTCGTCAACCCCACCGTCAGCAACACGTCGAAACTTCCAGTTGCGCGGGCTGGCAAGTCCACCACAACACCCGTTACCTGCCGCGGCCACTCCCAGGCAACCCACCTCGCAAGATGGAACAGCGGAGAGTGTGACTTGAGCGACTCCCATGAACCGCGGCTGGTTCACCTCTTTACCGACGGGGCATGTAGTGGAAACCCCGGACCTGGCGGCTGGGCCTATATCCTGAGAGATCTCCGCACCGGGCACGAGCAGGAACGCTCCGGCGCCGAAGTAGAAACCACCAACAATCGTATGGAGCTGATGGCGGTCATCGAGGGGCTCCAAGCACTCAAACGAAGGTGTCAGGTAGAACTTTTCACCGATAGTGTGTATGTCGGCAAGGGCCTCAGCGAGTGGATGCCCAAATGGAAAAGTAATAACTGGCAACGGCGTGAGGGGGCGCGTAAATGGGTACCGGTAAAGAATGTCGAGTTATGGCAGCAACTCGACGCGCTCTCTGCACAGCATAACGTGCATTACACGCGTGTCGCGGGGCACAGCGGTCACCCGGAAAATGACCGCTGCGACGAACTCGCGGTCGCCGCCTATCGCCGTCTCGGCGACCCGCCGGCCGCGCCCGCCTAGGTCCATTCCCGCTCAACGGGAGTTCCCCACGGCTGACCTTGTCTCAGGTCGCCGATTTGAGGACACTCCGCAACCGCGATGGAAATACCCTCCCACTTTTACTGGCTCCACAAATTGGCGATCGATGTTGGCACTGCGTTCCTCCCTCAAGTTTGCCCGGCGCGGGTCCCAGTTACTGACGTTGGCAGCCACTGTCGCGATGGGAGCCAGCGGCTGCGGACTGCACCAGGGTCTCTCACCAATCGAGACTGGCCAGTCGCTGCAATTGTTGGACAATCCCCTTTTTGTGGGTGTCACAGACCGTGATCTGCTCTGGAACCAACTCGTCGATTCCATCGACACCTACTTTGACATCGAACGTGAAGAACAGGTTAAGTTGGCAGGCGAGATCCTCACCGAAGGTCGTATCGAAACCGTACCCCGAGCCGCTGCCACCCTGCTCGAACCTTGGCATTTGGACTCCACCAGCCGATTCGACGCATGGCAAGCGACCTTACAGTCAATCCGCCTCAGCGCCCTGGTACGCGTGCTCCCCGTTGATGCCGGATATCGGATCGAAGTGGTAGTCCAAAAAGAACTTGAAGACGTCGATCGACCGGAAGGTGGCACAGCCGGTGGGTCAGCCATGCGTCACGATGGCTCGATCAGAGGTGACCAGGATCCTACGGCAAACGGTTCCACCACACTTGGCTGGATCCCACTGGGACGTGACATCGCGCTCGAACAACGTATTCTGGCGGATATCCAATCCCGCCTTAGCGCTGGGCCCGGACCCCTGGATCGTTTTTGAACCGAAGTGGTTGTCCCCCCAGAATAGAAGCACTTGTCACCGTGGGGCACCAGTACTTCTCAATATGCTCGACCACCAGATCGGTACCGCGGAAGTGATTCACAAATGGTTTGCTGCGTGAATTGTACATCGTGTCTGTCAGGTCGCGCAGCAATAGTACACTTTGCCCCTGGTAAACCAGCTGCCGAATTCCGAAAGGCCGACCCAACACACACATATTTGTGTGCACCCCCATAACCACAACGTTTGTGATCCCGCGAACACGCATCAGATAATAGGCTTCCGCACTATCGGTAATCGCATCTTCAGGGTGAATCTTGATAGCATCGATCTGTGGTCTCAATACCACGCCACGGCAACGCGGCTGACAATCGCATCCTCCATCGCTGTCATCGATGGGCAAGCCCCCCTCGCGCTGTGGATCCAAATGGCACCAGCCCTTGAGTAGTACCTTTGTCTTCACCGGAGGCGCCTGTTGCGCACGCCGACGCATGCCAGTCTTCTCATAGTGCTTCATACCACCACTCGGACAATGAATGATCAAAACGCCGCGTTGCCGCGCCGCGGTGACGACGAGATTTATTCGTGGCGCCATTTCCGCAACACGTCGAGTCGCCCCCTTGCACCAGTGCTGCGACCACATGTCACAGATCACAAATGCAGTCCGCTTCCCCTCCCAACGAAGCGTCTCCTCAACCGCCCCGATAATCACCACTTCCTTTGCTGGTTTCAACACGCTTGCGGGTCTTCAAAATGAGCTGTGCTGACTCCACACTGGCGGGTTTCAGCGGCTCAGCGGCGGCCAGTTCCAGGGACGCTGTTACCAACAACAGCCCCCACACTGCGGCAGTCAACAACCGTCTCTCCCTCCGGTCTCCCGCCAGGAACATTTGCTGTGCGTATTGCATGCTGCTCGGTTTCCCTACTCAAGTCTCGAGCTAATCTAATAACGTCGCGGTCGGTATTTGTCCGCGCGACCGGCCTACAAATCACCTCTCCAGCGACAGTCTATCACGGCCGCCAGCAGCCCACCAACCGATGCGCAGATAGCGTACCCCTGGCGCTGCGGACCCCTCTCGGGCACCAGGCAGCCAATCGCGGTGAAGCGGCACACCCCCATGGCAAACAGCCCTGATTCCCAATTACCTAGAGACCTGGTGTCATCTGATCAGCGGTCTGCACTCGCCAGAATCCGCCAGCGACACTAGAATGCGGGCTCAATTCCGGCGGTTCACGTTGGGCAGTCTCAACTCGCACCGGCTCTTTATCGACACGGGAACGCTGATGTTTTTACACACGCTCACACTTGCAGTCACCGCGGCACTGGCCGCTCCCACCGCCCTGGAAAGCGGTACCCACCTTACCTTCCGGGGAAAAATTGAAGCTGACAAAGGTGATCCTGTCATCACCCGCAAGACATTTGAGCTCAACTGTCTGCTGGTTGATGTTACAGCGGAAAGTGCAACGGTGTACTGGACACTCAGCGAAGAAGGCCGTGGCAACTGGCTTTGGACCGATCACTTCGGGCGGATACAGGTCCGCGGTCCCTCCGGTGCCGAGCCAGAACAATGGCCCGCCCTGCTCTACCAGCGGGACGCCGGTAAAAGCATCGTGCCGGTCGTACCACCGCTATTGTTCTTGAAACGCACGCTTGATCGTGACACCAACTGGGAAGAGGGAAAACTGAACTTCAAAGTCACCGGCAGCCAGCGTGTCGCGAGTCACAATTCCTGGATCGTCCGGGCTGAAAACCGTTACGGCCACAAGCGAACCGTTTGGCGAGACAAATCATCTCCCTTGGTAGCCCGAGTTGTCGAAACCGTCTTTATCGGGCAAGGGGAACAATTCGAACTGCAATACGAATTGGCTCAGACAAAGATGCTAAACGCCACAGAACTGGCTGCGACAACCGGTGGATTTGAAATCCTTTTCCGTTTGCGCCAACAACTGCGACGCCAGCCGCGGGACACCCGAATGGTCTGGAGCGCGGAACAACTTGGCCTACTCCGCAAGCAATTGCCGACTCTTGCCAAGCCCATCAGCGACGCACCGGCCTTGGCAACGGTGTTCAAAGAAGCGGAACGCAACACGAAAATTCAAAAAGGACGAGCCGGCGCCATCGACGCACTGCAGGAAAAAACGATGGGCAAGCCCCTACTGAGCTTTCCACTGGTGGATAGCCGGGGCCGCGCATTCGACCAGCAAGCCTGGAAAAACCGTGTCACCATCCTGCACTTCTGGCGTTACCGCGACAAACCGCTAGAGGAACCGTACGGCCAAATTGCCTATCTCGACTTCCTCTACCGAAAACACAAGAGCAAAGGAATCGGTGTTTACGGCATCAATGTCAACCAACGCCTGCAAACCACCTCGTCACGTCGGCCAGCAATACTCAGTGCCAAGAAGCTGACCGCGTTTATGAATCTCAGCTACCCGGTACTGCACGATACCGAGGGAGTTCTGAAGAAGCTGGGAGACCCTCGACAAGCGGGCGCCAAGCTGCCGCTGGTGATCGTACTCGATCAAACCGGAAAGGTGGTGCACTACCATGTCGGGCATTACCCGGTCGATCGACTACTCGGTCTCAAGCAACTCAATGACCTTGTCGTCAAAACGCTAAAAACGACCGAGTAAGGGTCCGGCACAACCACTCAGGGAGCAATGGTCGTTTCACAGACGACTCGAAATCCCAGAAACTTGCTGGAGTGACCGCTCCCTCCAAATGCCCGAAAGGCGCAGCGGTAGCCGCCAAAAGCCCATCCGCCACCACGGGCCACACGCACCACGCCATCGTTGGGGCCAGTTGGATCCGTGATGGGCGACTGGCTGTAGTAATCGTCGCTGTGCCAGTCCTGTACCCATTCGTAGACATTTCCATGCATGTCAAATAAGCCCCATGCATTGGGCCTCTTTCCACCCACCTGGTGCGTCCGACCCTGGGCATTCAGCACGTGCCATGCGTAGTGGTCTAGGTCCTGCAGCCGGTTTCCAAAGGTGTACTCGGTATCGGATCCTGCGCGGCAGGCGTACTCCCATTCGGCTTCAGTCGGTAACCGATATCGCCGCCCCGCAGCACGTTCACCGGCAAGCTGGCTGAGCTGCTGGCAAAAGGTATTCGCTTCCTGCCAGGTCACCGTTTCAACTGGCAACTCCGAACCCTGAAAAGTACCTCGTTGTCGACCTGTAACTTGCTGAAATTGCTCCTGTGTCACCTCCATCGCACCCATGAAAAATGAGCGGGTCAGCCTAACCGGGTGGCGCTGGCTGGCTACCTGCTCTGCAACAGTCACCTGTCCGTCGCCGAACCCCATGAAAAAATGCCCCGCCGGTACTGGGACCAGTCGCATACCGACTTCGTTGACAAACGGCATTCCCACTGCAAGTTGTTCGGGCTGAAGTTGCTCTCGCCACCTAGCCATATCGCGCTCAGTCCATGCGACCTCGGTCCGCTGCTCGGCCCCCTTTTCCAATACCAACGTGTTATCTTCAACCACATTACCAGGTTGCTTTCTGATACCGGGGGTTTTCCAGCGGTTCGCTGGCTGGTAGAGACAGATCTGCGAATTACCTTCCACCGCGGACCCATCGTACGACAATCGGTTGTCAGCGCTAAATGATGCTCCACACAGAGCGCTTGCCGTGGCCAGTGTCAGCCAATCCGCCTCGGCAACTCCGACCTCCAAGTGGATTGGGTACTGCCTTCCCAGCGTCCGCAACCCGGAAATCAACCGGAGGTCGAATTGAGAGCTGACAAAACTCAGACCTCGCAAACCCTTGATTCGACAGAGCGGCGCAACCTCCGGCAGACGCAGCGGGGGATACAAGTGACACGTTTCCAGATTCATCGTGCACAGTAGCTCCAGAGCCTCTGGTTCTACGATCTTGCCCCCCAACACAAGACGTTTCATTGGAATAATACTAACCGCCCGCAACTTGGCCGCATCGATTTTCAGGTCCTCGATCTGCAGGACCTGCAAGTCCGGCAGCTGCGCAAATTGACGCAAACCGAGTGCTGTCACTCCTGGGCAATTCAGCTTCAAAGACTTCAGCGGCATGGTCGCCAGCGGTCGGAGATCTTGGTCCGTGAGAGAATCTCCCGTTAATTCCAAACGCTGCAAGCCTAATTCACCAATCGCCGCGAGCCCCGCCTCACTGACTCGCGGACAATCGGTAATCGTCAACGTCTCAATCCCAGGAACCGCCCGCAGCCAATACAAATCCTCGTCCGAAATGGATGCGCCTGTAAAATGGACCTTCGTCGCGTTGGCAATCGCGGTCACTCGGCGGCCCTTGAGGTCATCCACCTGGCAGCGTTGCAAACCGGGTAGTGTCAATACGGGCACCAGTGACTCACGGCGGCGTGGAACCCCAGTCAACCGCAAACGCCGCAAACCAGCCGCCTCACGCAGCGCGCCCAGCAACTGGGAGTCCGTCCCCCGATACCCGGTCACACGCAACTCGCGCAGCACACTTAATTCAGACATCATGCGCAAATCGCGAACAGTCGCCTGTTGTAAATCGGCATGCCGGACTGGACGCCCTTCCCAGGCGTGTGCCCATTGCCAGCGGTACGGGACAATGAAACGAATCTCACCGGACCGTTGGGAAACGAGCTCTTGCAGGTGCCAGTTCCGGTCAACATGCCATCCCACCAGCCAACTCAATGGCAGAAATGGCAAGGTTAACAAGAGACACAGGACCGTCTCGGCAGCCCGTGTCCGGGCGTGCTGGTCCGAATCATCAGTCCCTCGAAACCGATACATCACGACAGACAATTGCGCTACCCCAAGCAGTGCTAATCCACAGCAGACCGCAAACTCGGACAAAACTCCGGAGGCCACACCAAAGCGATGCAGTAAAACCGCTGCTAGCACGCCAGCCATGACCATTCCGGTAATGCGACATACCCACCAAAATGCCATCCGACCGTAGCCAAGGGTTACCACGCCACCAGTCACTGCCCCCACCAGAATACCGGGCACCGGGCCACTGGCCGCCATCGCCAGACCACCACTAGCAGCTGCCATCAATACACCGATCGGACGATTCAATAACCGCATCCCGATCGTGGCAAACAGGACGGCGACCACCATCGCTAGCAGACATCCCGCCGCCACCGCCACCCAGCTCGTTTCCTGGTGCCAACGGTGATGGACGTGGTTTTCCTCCAACCATCGCACCGCCAGGGAAGCCAACGCGACAAAACCGAAACCAACCACCGCGGCGATTTTTCGCGATCCCAAAGTTGGCTGGTTCTCTGTCATCACAGGCAGCGTCCTGAAAACCGGCTCGCAGTTGCAATTGTGTTGGTGTGCAGATTCTAACGCTCCGACAACGATTCGTCACGGGCTCGCTGGGCCATGTAGATGGCCATGTAGATGCCAAATAAGGTCGCTGGAGCATGCGTCCAAAGCACACGAATACATGTTAGAATCCCCACACCTTACACGTTGTTTTCCTCACGCGTTATTCTCCTACGCTGTCGTCGAGCACACCCTATCGAGCTCCCTGCCAACAGGATCGCGTCCACGCGAAGAGTCCCTATGCCCGCTACCCAACAACCGCAACGCGCCATCGAAGCGGAAGATCTACTACGTTTCAAACTGGTATTCGATCCGCAGATTTCTCCGTCCGGGCGCTGCGTCGTGTTTGGTGTGAAAACAGTCGGATCCCAGAACAACTACCAAACACAACTACACGTCGCGGATCTCGAGGAAAGCACTTCAACGCCGTTTACCAGTGGAGAAAAGGACCACTCGCCACGGTGGAGTCCAGACGGGCAGCAAATCGCTTTTGTCAGCACCCGCACCGAGCGACAACCACAGATCTACTTGATTCCCTCGCAGGGCGGGGAAGCTCGCGTGCTAACCCGGTTTCCCGAAGGTTCGATCGGAAAGTTCTGCTGGTCTCCTCAAGGGCAATATCTGGCGGTGGCGTTTCGTATCACCGACGCGGAATGGACGCGCGCGGCAATTGAGCAGCGCGAGACAACCGGAGCCAGCGAGCCTCCTAAAGAAATCGATCAACTCTGGTATCGGCTTGATGGCGACGGCTACTTCCAACAACAACGCTACGGCTTGTATCTGATCGACATCGAAACTGGCGAACACCGCTTGCTCTACAACAAAGATCGGTTGGGAGAGTTCTCTTTCGACTTCTCCCCATCGGGCAAGCAATTGGCAATCACCACCAACCGCGATCGTCGCGCTTTGTTACGTCCTTGGAAAGACGAACTAGCGATCCTCGATCTGCCCGGCGGCAAACTCACGTCGCTGAAAGGCCTCCCGGCAGGACCCAAAGAACACGTTCGCTGGTCACCAGATGGTCAATGGCTGGCATTTGCTGGACGGGAGGGCCGTGAGGGCAGTTATAGTGTCGAAAATCTGGAGCTCTACATACACCACCTCCAATCCGGGCGCACTCAGAGCCTCACTGGAGAAACCGACATCTGTCTGCTGGCGGTCCCCATCACAGATACCGCCGAAGCAGAATTCGCACCGTCGCTGCAATTCAGCCGAGACAGCAAACGTGTGTTCATGAATGTAGGACAAGAGGGCGAGATGCATATTGCTTCAGTCCCTGTCAGAGGTGGCAAAGTTACCTTTCATACAACCGGCCCTTACCACTACGATCTGGGCAATGTAGCGAAACAGCGAGACCGCTTGATTCTGACGCGCCAAAGCGGGACCAGTCTGGCCGACGTCTTCTTGACCACCACCCGTCCGGCGCGTTGGACTCCCAAACGGGTAACAAATTTGAACGGCGCACTCTTCTCCAGTTTGTTAATAGCCCAACCGGAATCCCATTGGGTCACCGCCGCGGATGGCCATCGAACGCAAATCTGGGTGCTCAGACCACCCCCTTCGCGCAGCAGAAAAAAGCCCGCAGTCCTGGAGATTCACGGTGGTCCCCACGCCCAATACGGTGTCGATTTCTTTCACGAGTTCCAACTACTGGCCGCCGCCGGATACATTGTCTTCTACGGAAATCCGCGTGGCAGTAAAGGTTATGGGCGTGATCACTGCGCCGCGATCAAAGGAAACTGGGGCGGCGCGGATTGGCTAGACATCCAGTGCATTCTCGAATTTATGAAACAGCAACCCGATGTTGACCACAGGTACCTGGGGGTCATGGGAGGTAGTTACGGTGGCTATATGACCAACTGGGTCTGTGGGCACTGCGATGACTTCACCGCTGCTATTTCCGATCGTTGTGTCAGCAATCTCGTCAGTATGTCTGGTAACAGCGACTTTCCACTGGCGGAAGATGTTTACTTCCCGGGAAACGGCTGGGATCGTACCGAAGTACGGTGGGCGCAGAGCCCCATGGCACATCTCGGCCAGGCCAAAACGCCCACACTGATCATCCACAGTGAGGGTGATTTGCGTTGCAATATTGAACAATCTGAACAAGTTTTTACGGCGTTGCAGCTACGTGGTATTCCCAGTCGTTTTGTACGTTATCCGCGTTCGTCCAGCCACGGCATGAGTCGTAACGGGCCGCCCGATCTGCGGCTACACCGCCTGGGCGAAATCCTCAGCTGGTGGGAAAAATATCTGCACACCTAGTTGGCATCCTCCCAGTCCGTTCCACGCTGGGAGAATCCGCCTGGACTATTGGTGCTCGGCCGAGGCAAGCTGCTCACTCTCCATGGGCGGTACGTCAGCAACCAGCAATTTTGAGGCGGCATCACATGACAACGTGGTTTCACCACCACCGACGATTATCGTGAGCACATTGGCTTCTGGACTCGTGGAGGCAAGTTCTCCGGTCGCGCCGAGTTGCAACCCGGAGTTACTCAGGTAACGCAGAAATGCTGGGGACTGGTCGAGCACACGAACGAGCTGGAACGACTGCCCCCCCTGCCACTGCGCCAGACTCTGTCGCGTCACCGAATCAACCGTTCCATCCGCCCGCGGTATCGGATCACCGTGAGGATCACTGCTCGGGAATCCCAGAAACTGGTCTACCCGGTCAACCAGAAAATCACTGATCGCGTGTTCCATGTTTTCCGCCTCATCGTGCACTTCGTCCCAGGACAGTCCCAGAGTCTGCACGAGAAACAGTTCGATCAGCCGATGCCTGCGGAGAACGCGCAAGGCCAGTGTTTTACCGGCGGCGGTCAGACGCACCCCTTCGTACGGCCGGTATTCCGCCAACCCGGAATCGTCCAGCGTCTTGAGCATACTTGTCACCGTCCCCGGTGACACACTGAGCGCGGCAGCCAAATGCCCAGTCGCGGCAGGGCGCCCATCACATTCCAGGCAGATCTGGTAGATTGTCTTGACGTAGTTTTCAATAGTGAGGGTGACCACAGACCGATCCCTGCTGGCATTGCCCGCGTCAATCTAACAGCTAGCGCGGGCATTCTAATCGGCCCGGACGGTGCTGCCTACCACTGACTTGCCGCATTCTCTTCGATCGGACATGATAGCCACCGTGAACCTGAACGCATCCGGCCACGCCTGCCTGAACCCTCTCCGCCGATCTGCCGAGCGGCTGCGCATTGTTTCGACGCGTGCCGCATGTGGAGCCCAATTGTTTGATTTTGGTGTCCACTGTCGTGGCAGTCTCGCAGCGGGCCGCCTGATGGCCGAAGTCTGCCTGGCTGGACTCGGTTCGGTAGAAATCGTACCGGGTAGCCATGGCGTCTTCCCAGGCCCTGCTGTCGCGATACGTACCGACCAGCCCGTAGCAGCCTGTTTGGCGTCACAATACGCTGGCTGGCAAATCAGCGGAGAGTCTTTTTTCGCGATGGGCTCAGGTCCCATGCGCGCGGCCGCGGCGAAAGAACAACTGTTTGAACAGATTGGCACCACGGAAACGGCGGAACACGCCGTGGGCGTGCTGGAGTCCGCCCAACTGCCCCCCACCGCCGTTTGCGAACAAATCGCCACCGACTGTGGCGTGCCGGCGGACCGGTTGACACTGCTGGTCGCCCGTACCGCCAGTCTGGCGGGCACGATTCAGGTCGTTGCCAGGTCCGTAGAAACTGCACTCCACAAAATGCACGAAATCGGCTTTGACCTCGACCGTCTTGTCAGCGGCTATGGAGTCGCGCCACTTCCGCCGGTCGCCGCCGACGACCTGATCGGTATTGGCCGCACCAATGACGCAGTTCTCTACGGCGCTGAAGTCACGCTCTGGGTCACGGGAGATGATCCACGTCTCGAGGAACTGGGGCCGCGGATTCCCAGTTGCTCTTCACCTGCGTTTGGCCAACCCTTTGCTGACATTTTTGAAGACCACAACCGCGATTTTTACCAAATCGATCCACTGCTGTTCAGCCCCGCTGTGGTAACTCTAAACAACCTGGACAGTGGGCGTCAGTTTCGCTTCGGCGAAACACGGCCGGATGTTCTACGCAACTCCTTTTACGGACCGTGACGTCGCATGCGCATGGCCGTTCTCTGTGCTCCCGAAAGCTGGTATTTCCGTGATCTCGCCCGCGCCGCGGCAGATGACTACGCACTCACCCCGTTCTCATTCACCCAACTGACAGCCAATCTGGAAGTTCAAGAACGTCCCGAAATTAGCGTAGACGCGACCGATCTTCAGGCATTCCCGGCAGTCCTGGTACGCACGATGCCCCCCGGATCACTTGAGCAAGTGATCTTTCGCATGAATGCACTCGCCAGGCTGCAGTCCCGTGGAGTTCTAGTGGTCAACCCACCGCGCTCGGTGGAAATCGCGGTCGACAAACACCTGACCTGCGCTTTGCTGCAAGAGGCAGGACTTCGAGTGCCTCCCACGATTGTCTGCCAGACCTTCGATGAAGCAATGCAGGGTTTTTGCCAGCTGGGCGGTGACGTCGTCATTAAACCACTCTACGGAGGTGAGGGCCGCGGAATCATGCGGGTCTCTGACGAGGCTGTCGCCTGGCGCACATTCAAGACGCTGATCCAATTGCGAGCAATCATTTACCAGCAACCGTTCCTGCCGCACCACGGTTATGACCTGCGCCTCTTTGTGCTCGGCGATCAAATTTTCGCGATGCGCCGCAGACACCCCCACGATTGGCGCACCAATATCTCCCGAGGCGCGATTGCGGAACCGGCCGACCTCGACGAGGACCTTGTGAACGTGGCCCGCCGGGCGACCGGCCTGGTGGGGGCAATGATGGCCGGCGTGGATATCCTGCCCGCCCAGGACGGCCAGCATTACGTGCTGGAAGTAAATGCGGTGCCTGGCTGGAAGGCACTCTCGCGGACACTTCAACTGGACATCGCACGTCTCGTACTGGAACACATCAGTCAACTCGCTAGCAAAAGGTGAACCTCATGCCGACGTCCACCAACAACGTCGCCTCGCGGCTCGCCGCTACGGCGCGCACCGACCCGCACGGATTAGCGATCGCCGAGCCACTCAAGCGTAGACAAGAAGGAGTCTACCAGTACCGTCGTTGCAGCTTTGCCGAACTCCAGGAAGACAGCGACCGCCTTGCCGCGGGCCTTCTTAGACTGGGACTACAACCCGGTGACCGGATGGCGTTAATGGTGCGACCAGGTATCGATTTTGTTTCCCTGGTCTTCGCCATGCTGAAGGCCCGCATCGTAATGGTGTTGATTGATCCGGGATTAGGTCGCCGCAACTTGATCGCCTGCCTCCAAGCAGTCAATCCGGATGGTTTCGTGGCCATTCCTCTTGCCCAGGCAATTCGCACGGTACTGCGACGCCGCTTCCCCCGAGCCCGTACCAATGTGACTGTCGGTAGACGGTGGTTCTGGGGTGGCGCGACCATTGCCCAGCTGCGTTCCCAGGCAGCGAGTGGGTTTCATATTGCGGAGACGCAAGCGGCCGACCCGGCGGCTATTATCTTTACCAGTGGAAGCACTGGACCACCTAAAGGCGTGCTGTACGAGCACGGAACATTTGTCGCTCAAGTCGAGCATTTGCAGCAGCACTATGGAATCCAGCCTGGTGACATCGATCTACCCGGGTTTCCACTATTCGCGCTTTTCAACAGCGCCATGGGAGTTTCAACAATCCTCCCGGAAATGGACTTTACGCAACCCGCCAATGTAGATCCCCAGAATATTATCGATCCTGTTGTGCAGTGGAATGTAACCCAGTCTTTTGGGTCGCCCACGCTCTGGAACACCGTGGGACGTCACTGCGAAACTGCCCAAGTAAAGCTGCCGACACTCAAGCGTATCTTTTCCGCGGGCGCGCCGGTCCCGCCCCATGTATTGGCCCGTATGAAGCAGGTCATCGCCGCCGATGGAGACATCTATACGCCGTACGGGGCCACCGAAGCACTACCCGTAGCCTCGATCAGCGCCTCGGAAGTTCTCAGCGAAACGGAGACACTCAGTCGGCAAGGCGCCGGCACATGCGTGGGGAAACGCTTTTCTGGAATACAATGGCGCGTGATTGAAATTAACGACCGCCCCCTGGCGACACTGGAGGAAACAGTCGAGGTGGCGCCCGGGCAGATCGGCGAACTGATTGTTCAAGGTGCCGTCGTGACACCATGTTATGTCACTCGCACCGATGCGAACGCGGACCACAAGATCACCGATGGAGACGGATTCTGGCATCGCATGGGCGATGTCGGCTATCTCGATCCACAGGACCGATTCTGGTTTTGCGGGCGCAAGGGGCATCGTGTAATCACTCGAGAACGCACCCTGTTTACCGTCCCTTGCGAGGCCATTATCAACAACCACCCCGCGGTCTACCGTTCCGCGCTGGTTGGTACCGGAGAAGCAGGCAACCAACGGCCTGTGATCGTGGTGGAAACCTGGCCTGAACACCGGCCCAGTACTCCAGAAGAAGAAGACACACTGCTCGCGGAGCTGCGACAACAAGCAGCAACAGACAGCCTGACGCGAGATATCGCCGATATTCTGCTCCACCCATCGCTGCCTGTGGATATCCGCCACAACGCGAAAATCTTCCGAGAAAAATTAGCGCCCTGGGCGGCCCAGCAGCTTGCCGCTACAGGTTCAACTGGATGAATGTCGAGAGCATGTGGTAGAGTGAACACAGGCTCGTTGCGACGTGGGCATGCCGCGGTGATAACAGGCCACTCCACAGCCACTCTCTGGATACTCCATCCGCACAGGTGAATCCATGTCGGAACAATGGTATCTGCGACATCAGGGAAACGAGATCGGTCCGCTCGCCGAAGAACAGCTCCTGCAGATGGCGGCCGACGACCAGGTTGCGCCTTCCGCTGAAATCCGCAAAGATGGCACGACGCGGTGGGTAGCTGCCATCCGCGTCAAGGGGCTATTCCCCGACTCGACCGACGCTCCGCCAATTGCCGAACCACCATCTGTTCCGCCCCCGCTCCCACCCGACAATACCGACGCCATCAGCTCAGAGGACCAGAGCAACTCCCTGTGGGAGGACCTCGACCTGGACGAACTGAATCAAATACCCACTTCGGTATCACAGCCAGTCACCAATGCGGTGCGACCAGCAGAGTCCCGCAAACCGGCTGCTGCCTCCCCCAAAAAACGGTGGCTGTTGATCGGCGGCGCTGGGCTGTCTCTTGTCGTCGTGGTGGTAGCGATCGTGATGCTCACTGGTTTGAGCGGCACTGGCGTCAGCCAGCGCCAGCCCGACAGCTCGGCCTCCCAAGCGGAACCTTCAGGCCCGTCCGCAACGGGCGTCTTTCCGACATTACCTACAGAAACCCAGGGCACGAACCCACGGCACCCCGCAGCCGCGGACTGGCGCGAGCTGCAACCGGGCAGCGGCACACGACTGGGTAAACTCAGCATTGTGGTCGATCATCTCTGGGTACAACCCCGCTTGTCGCCAGCAGCCGCTGCCCAGCTCGACACGCGAGAACCCAACACGGAAGCGACGCCAGAAACCGGCACTTCTGAGAGCCCGGCTGAACGTTTCCTGTTCATCAAGTTTACCTTCCGTTCAGGAGACATTGGTTTTCAATACTCAAGCTGGAACGGAACAGGTTCTTTGGGCGCTAGTGTGAGCGCCAAATTGACCGATGCCGAGGAAATCTCACTGCCCCTGGTTCCCCTGGACAAAACACCAACCGAGCCGCGGCAAGCTTCGATTGATCTCGATGCTCGCTCGGTCGCCAGCGATGTACTGGTATTCACGCTACCAGCAGCGGTAACCGGAGAAATCCGACTGCAACTTCCCCAGGAAGCGCTCGGACTAAGCGGCCCCCCCCTGCGATTCCGGATCACTCCCGAGGTACTCGCCAGCAGCCGGCGTCCACAGACCGCACCAGCGGATACCTTAGCTGACAACACCGTTTCAAAGTCCGTCCAAGATACGGTCTCACCCGGTGTCAACGGCGCAGAGCCGGGTAGCGCAACGGACTTGTTACGCAATATCAATCGCCCCGCTGCGGCCACAGATGTCCCGCCCCAGCAAGAGCGAACGCGTCCGGCCACCTCTCCAGTTCCATCACCCCAACCCGGGCCACTCGACAAACCCGGCAAGAAGCCGGCAGCAGGCAAGGCCAAACAGAAAAAAAACGCGGCCAAAGCGAAGTCCAAACGCAAATCCAAATCGCCCCGCAAACCGCGAATCGAGAATAAATTCAACCCGTTCTGAATCAATCCGGCCTCGGTGGAGGCAGGACTCCAACGAAGTCCGTTTTCCCAGGAAACGGCCACATTACCGCTGCTGGCGGCGCATTTTTTTGATTCCGCTACGGCGCGCGATGAAAGCCTGCCCGCAGTAATCCCCGCAGTAATCTCATGGTCCGGCCCGCACTGCAGCACGCCACCTTCGCCATCGTCCGCGCGGAGCGGAGCGAATGGGCGCGCGGGGCAACGCATCGTTGCGCACGGTCACGCAGCGTCTTGTGCCACGCCAGCGCTCGCCTGCCACATCAGTATTCATCGTGGCTACCGTTGCCACTGCCAGTCTTGCAACCGCCGGCATCGGCTTGCCAGGCGTCAGCGTATTGCACTGGCAGAGCCAGTGGCACACACTGGTACTTTCGTTCGTATCTCCCGCCGTCGATCTATTTCCATAGATATTCGCTCGACTAAAGCCGTCGCCATGCAAGACATCCTGAGAGTAACCCGGTTGCTTGGCGTTATGCTTCTTGCAGCCTGCTGGAGCGCGATCGCCGTTGCCGAGGATCGCGCCGACCAATACACCACAGAGATTCGACCTCTCCTGAAGAAATTTTGCCTACGTTGTCATTCTCCCGGGGAAAACAAGGGCGGGCTAAATCTGAGTCGTTTCTCATCGATCCAGCAAATTCGCTCAGACATCGAGATCTGGCAGAACGTACTGCTGCGTGTTGAGCGGGAGGAGATGCCGCCGGGCGATCAGCCACAGTTCGCGCCCCAGCAGCGCCGGCAGTTGGTCTCCTGGCTGACCACTTTGATCGAAAGCGAAGCTGCGCGTCGAGCCACTGACCCCGGCCCTCTTCTGGATCGTCGACTCAACAATGCCGAATACAACTATGTGATTCGAGACCTCACCGGTGTAGACCTGCAGCCTTCCCGGCAGTTTCCGGCTGACGGAGCGGCTGGCGAGGGGTTTCTGAATGCGACGGAAGCCCTGGCATTTCCGCCCGAGTTAATGTCCAGGTACCTCGGCGCCGCGAAAGAAGTAGCCGCTCACGCCGTACTACTCCCCGATGGGTTTCGGTTTTCCGCGTCCCGATTTCGAGCCGACTGGAGCAACCTGGTCCTCCGCCGAATCACCGATCTTTACGGCAGCTACACCAACAAATTCGGCCAGATTCCCTTCAGCCGTTATCTCGCGGCGACTGTGACCTATCGTGATGCACTGGGTGCGACTGAGACAACCATTGAGTCGATCGCAGCACGAGAGGGACTCTCAGCGAAATATCTGCGGATCCTGTGGACTGCGTTGAATGATGCACAGCAGACGTCGCTATTTCTCGCTCCACTCCGATCGACGTGGCGCGCATGTCGCTCACGGCAGGACGTCGACGCTGTGACCCGAGAGGTGTCAATGCTCCAGGCTCTGTTGTGGCACAAACGCGACCCAATCGGGATGCATGCGCTCGACGATCGCTATGTGCCACCGGGAATCTCGCTGACGACGCGCCACACGTACCGACTTGCCATGCCACCGGCCCAGGACGGGACGATTACGTTCTTTCTCTCGGCCAGGAGCTTCGGCTCCAGCGACTCCCGGGTGATCCTTGAGAATGGCCGATTCGAGGTCGACGGCAAGCTACCGGTCACGCTCCGCGAAGTGCTGGAGAAGACGGGCAAGCAAGACGCAGAGAAGGACCTGCCACTCCTTGATATGTCACGACTGGGGCGCCATCCGGAAGGGAAACCAATCGACCGCACCGACCTGGTCCTGCAGGGTTCAGAAACGGTCGCGATCCGAGCGGAGGCATCACTGATCAACGCCCGCACATTTGTCGTGGACGTAGCCATCGAGTCGCAACGCGATGCCAACCCGGTCGTGCATTTTGACGCGCGCCAAACAGTCGATCCGCCGGCGGTCAAGCGGGGAGTTGCATGGACGGACGTAGCTGGGCGTTTTGAGCGGTTCTTCCTGACATCCGATGTGGACGCGATGCGCCCCAAACTGCTGGCCGCCGCCGAAGAATTCCGCCAACTCTTCCCGGCACGCGTCTGCTATCCCGGCGTCCTAGTCCGCGACACCGTTGTCACGCTGGAACGGTTCCATCGCGGCGATGGGTTCCTTTCCAGTTTGTTGCTCACCGATCAGGAACAAGAGAAACTGAACCGACTCTGGTCGGAACTGCACTTTATCAGCCTTGATGCTCTGGACGTTCGGGAGAGCTTCAAGACGGTGGTCCAGGGTGAATTGGCCGGTTACGCCGAAGTCAGCAAGGTCATCCATAGGCGAGCGCAAGAAACCGAATTGGCGTTGCGGAGTTCGGAACCGCGACAGATCGATGCGCTAATGGAGTTCGCAGGACGAGCCTGGCGACGATCGCTGAAGAAGAACGAACGCAACTCCCTCCGCAAGTTTTATGACCAACTCCGCGAGAGCGAACTTTCGCACGAGGACGCGTTCCGTGCGGCGCTGACGCGCATCCTCATGTCACCTGCGTATCTCTATCGTTTGGAATCATCGCCCTCCGGCACCGAACCGGCAGCCGTCACGAATCACGAACTGGCAACGCGGCTCAGTTTTTTCCTGTGGGCGTCAATACCTGACGCAACGCTGCGACAGCTTGCTGACGACGGCAGCCTCAGTGACGGCAACGTCCTTGAACAGCAGGTGCAACGGATGTTGCAAGATCCCCGAGGTCGGCGGCTGGCCATCGAGTTTGGCACGCAGTGGCTGGAAGTCCGCAGCTTCAACCAGTTTCAAGGTAAGGATGAGGAGTTGTTCCCAGCGTTCAACGCACCACTGCGCGATGCCATGTACGAAGAGTCGATCCGACTGTTCCAAGACCTGTTCAAGAATGACCGGACAATCCGGCAGTTGATCGACGCGGATCACACCTTCGTGAATGACATTCTCGCAAGTCACTACGGCCTGCCGGGAGTCGAGGGCAGCGACTTCCGTCGTGTCAATAACGTAAAAGAAAAGGGACGCGGCGGGATCCTCGGCCTGGGAAGCATCCTGTCGAAACACTCCAGCGCTTCGCGAACCAGTCCAGTCCTGCGTGGAAACTGGATTGCGGAGACTCTGCTCGGTGAACACCTGCCGTTGCCTCCAGAAGATGTCCCGAAACTCCCTGAAGTAGAATCGACCGACGGCTTGAGCATTCGGCGACTTGTCGAACAACATGCACGCATGCCGCAGTGCGCCACGTGCCATAAGCGTATCGACCCGCTGGGCTTCGCACTGGAAGGATTCGACACGATCGGACGTCGCCGTGAACAGGATACCGGCGGTCGCCCGATCGACGTCAATGCGCGATTAAAAGACGGGACGACGTTTCAGGGCATCGACGGGTTGCGGCATTACCTACTGGCCGAACGGCGAGGCGAATTCCAGCGTCAGTTCTGCCGAAAGTTGCTAGGATATGCCCTCGGCCGACGGGTTCTTCTCTCTGACAGGCAACTGCTTAATACGATGGTAAGTCAGCTCGACAAACACGGAGGCCGCGTCTCAGTGGCCGTGTTGGCGATCGTGCGAAGCAGGCAGTTTCAGTTCATTCGAGGGTCAGAATTCGCCGATTACTGACGCAGCCAGGACTTTTCCCGGGACGGCAGACTTGTCGGCGACCCAATGCGGCATCGTTTGGAGACAAACTCAATGAGACAACGTCTGGAGACAAATGTGGATCAGACATCCTGCAAACGACGCGACATCCTGTCGCGGCGAGCGGCCTTGCGCGGGCTCGGCGTGACGATGGCCTTGCCCTGGCTCGAATCGCTTCCCGTTTGGGGTGATGATGGATCAGGCCAACAGAATTTGAGCCAGCCCCCGGTCCGGTTCGCCTGCCTGTTCTCGGGAAATGGCTTTCACGCGAAAGAGTGGTGGGCGCGCGGCGCTGGCGCTGACATGAAACTCGGCAAAGTGCTTGAGTCGCTCCAACCGTTCCGCGACAAGCTGAATTTTATCGAGGGGCTGTTTAACGCCGAGGCGAAGATCGGCGGCATCCACAGTGCGCAGACCGGGCAGTTGCTCAGCGGAGCAAAGCTCGCGCCGGACGGAGCAGTTCGCTCCGGGACGAGCATGGATCAGGTGATGGCTCAACGGATTGGTCACCGGACGAAAGTACCTAGTCTCGTTTTGGGGTGCGAGCCGTCCCTGCCGAGCGTCCACAAGAATTACTCGATGATTTATAGCTCCAATATTTCATGGAGTTCGCCGACGACACCAACCCCACTGGAGCTTTATCCGGCTCTGGCATTCGATCGCCTGTTCCGCAACGAACCGGGACGTGCAGACCGCAGTGTATTGGATGCCGTGCTGGAAGAAGCCCGCAGCCTCCGCGGCCGTGTCAGCAGCGGCGACCGGCACCGGCTCGGCGAATACCTGGAATCGGTGCGTGAGGTCGAACAGCGCCTTGATCGAGCCACAAAGGATCGGCGGCTACAGGGCTGGCGACCAACGTTGGAGAAGCCGGACACCACACGTCCAGCGGACGGAATCCCGCAGGACATTGACCAGCACATGCGGCTGATGTGCGACATCCTGGTGCTCGCGTTTCAGACGGACACGACGCGCATCTGCACACTCAAGCTCAATAACGACTGGTCGCAGCTCCGCTTTCCGCACCTGGGAGTCAACAGTATTCATCATCTGACGTCGCACCGAGACGACGACAACTGGTTGAAGGTCAATCGGTTCTTTTGCGAGCAGGTCGCCTATGTGACTCGCCGGATGAACGAGATCCAGGAAGGCGACCGCACGCTACTGGACAACACGATGATGCTCTATCTGTCCAGCATGAAGAATGGGCATCATCATGTCGACGACTTGCCGGTCATCCTCCTAGGGGGCGGTGGCGGTCAGATCAAGGGCGGCCGAATCCTCAAATACGGCACTCAGCCCGATCGTCAGATGTGCCGGCTGTACCTGTCGCTGATGGACAGAATGGGTATCCATCTCGATCACTTCGGCGACGCAAATGAGTCCCTGTCGGAAGTCTGATCACGGCAGAGGTCTGGGGGGGAACCCCGCTTGTCAGGGCGGACCGAATTGAAACACTCCGCAATTGCCCGCGTTGATCGCAACATCAGGTACGCAGTGGCACGGCTTTCTGATCGAAACAAAAGACTTCAACAACCGTCCCCTCGGGATAACCTTCACTATCCGCCGGGATAACCACAAAGCCGTCGGCTCGGGTCGTCGTACTAAGCAGTGATGCACCACTGATCGCCAGCGGCTCGATCGCATCACCATCGATACGTACCCTTGCATAATCAACGCGTCCCACGGTCGACACCAGCTTGCGACATAGAGGACGTTGGATCGTCACGTAGGGCCACTCCGTCGCATTTCCACTCAATCGACGAATGGCGCGCCCGGCAAAAAAATCATAAGCGGAGAGGCAGGCTACTGGATTCCCGGGCAACAGGAACACCAGCCGCTTCCCCAGGATTCCCATTCCGGCTGGACTACTGGGGCGCATGGCAATCCCATGAATCGGTAGCTCTCCGTGCGTTGCCAATAACACCGGCGCATGATCTTCTTGCCCGACGCTCGAGCCGCCGGATACTAACACCACATCAACATCGCTCCGCATTGCATCGAGGATTGAGGCGGGATCGTCGGGAACGATCCCGGGATGCTCCGGCACACCACCGTCGCGTGTGACCAGGCTGGTCAACATGGGACCATTGGCATCGGAAATCCGATGCTCCGACGGTAGCGCTCCTGCCGGCAGGAGCTCGTTGCCGGTAACGATAATCCTCACTCGCGGTAACCGAATCACGTCGACTTCTGCCCGTCCAATGGAGGACAACACCCCTACGTCCTGTGGCCGCAAACGGCGCCCACGTGGCAGGACAGAGTCACCGCAACTGACATCCTCTCCCCTCACGCCCACGTGCTTTTGTCGTACGACCGCGTCCTGAGCGAGTATTCGATCCCCGTCGACTTCGACACGTTCGACCGGCAACACCGCATCCGCACCGGCCGGCAAGGGAGCGCCCGTCATGATCCGTACGGCCTGCCCGCTGGCCACTTTCTCTGAAAACGCCGCTCCAGGAAGCGCCTGCCCCACGACGCGCAATGGCAAGCGATTGTAAGGAGTCGCCCCTAACGTATCTTCAGCACGTACCGCGTAACCATCCATCATGGACCGATCAAAACCGGGGACATCTACGGCGCTGACTACGTCGTTTGCTAACACACGCTGATAAGCCGCGTCGATCGCAATACGCTGCGAGTCCAAAGGACATGACTGTTCGTCCACCCAGCAGAGCGCCTGCTCTACTGTAGTACGTCTGGCAAAACCGCGCATCCGCACATCATGGCCGGTGTGGGAGGCGCTCATTTCGGGTTCGCTGGTCGACATAGGCTATCGTTCGCAAGGTCGTTACACGCGGCCGTGGTTTCAGATGTAGAGCGTGGGAACTGGAAACGCGTGGTCCCCTGCCACCCGCAGCCACAATGTTTGGTGGCCTTCTCCGTCGCAACACCTCATTGGATTTCGCTAGTAATCATTGGAGAGAGCCCGGAAATGTATTTTCTCCAGCTGTCGAGCGCTTCCTGGCTGAGACTGTTTTCGCGAAGCAATTCATGCTTGACGCGTTTATCGATCCCTTCGATCGCGACATAAACGGTCAACCTACCGTTCTCCAAGTAACGAAAACAAACCTCAACGGGGGTTCTGGCAGCCAGTTCCGGCGGCAGCGAGCGAATACTGCAACGGCCTACCTGGGAACAAGCGTCGGGACTTGCGTTCTCGCCCTCAACAATCTGTACCAAGATAGATTTTTGATTCTCTTTTTGCGTATGGAAAACCCGTTTGGCAGTCACCGGCAAACGCGTATTACGTGGAATGACTGTCGCTGTGCGGGGTCTCCCCGTTTTGCGATCCGTCGCCGCGACACCAAGACTATGCGAATTGACATTGGCAATCTTGAAACTCGGTGACCTCCCCGCATGCCGCGCCAACAGCACCCCGGCATGTAAGGCCGCACCATGCGCAACCGCTTCATCAGGAGACACTGTCCGATCAGGTTCACTGCCACTGAGATCTTTTAACATCTCGCCAATCGCCGGCATTCTTGTCGAGCCGCCCACCAGCAGCACACGGTCCAAATCCGACCAGCCGAGGCCCGCCGCGTTGAGGGTCTCGCGCGTGGTAAAAACGGTCCGGTCCAGGAGATCTCTTGTGAGCTCTTCGAATTGCCCGCGGGTGACTTCAACCCGCAGCGAATGGCCACCATGTTCGCAAAGGATGTTCGCTTTACTGCGGGCAGACAGCGTCCGCTTGGCGTCCTCCGATTCCCGCCACAATCTCCCCAGACTATTGGGGTGCTGACGTGGGTCCGCACCAAATCGGGTAATGAACTCTTCGGCGACAAAATCTACCAGCCGACGATCCCAATCCTGGCCACCCAGATGAACGTCCCCATCGGTCGCCAGGGCGCGAAATTCGCGATCTCCGATTTCCATCACAGTGACGTCAAAGGTGCCACCGCCCAGGTCATAAACAAGGATGGTCTGACTCTGAGTCACTCCCTCTTTGGCGGTAATGTAACCTTGCTGGTAACCAAACGCGACGGCTGCCGCGGTCGGTTCATTAATAATATCCATCACATCGAAACCGGCCATATAACCGGCGTCCTGGGTCGCCTTCCGATGCGCCTCATCAAAATAGGCTGGCACTGTCACCACGACCTTATGAAACTGTCCAACCTGAGCACGCGCATCTTGTCCAAGTTTATGCAGCACCCATGCCTGCAACACCGCGGGGGGATACTGTCTGCTGGCAAGCTCTTTGGGATAGATGCGTTGGCCGAGTTCGCGTTTGACACAATCCGCCACGCACGGCATTTCATCCCCCATCGCCTTGACCGCTTCCTTGCCTACGATGACTTCATCGCCGTCAAAGAAAAGTACGCTCGGAGTTGTCTTGTCTCCTTCGACATTGGCCAGTGTGGTTGGCCGCCCCGTTTCATCGAGTCGCGCCACTGCTGAAAACGTCGTCCCTAAATCAATTCCAATCGCAGGATGTGACTCGCTCATAGTGACAGGCTCTATCAAGTCCCTTTTCTGGAACAACCTGAGTGTAGGCAGTTACAAAACTAATTATCCGTCACGGTGGGGGCCCCAACGCCCACCAACCTCCTCGCCAGGCCATCAGGGGCCAACGAGTATGGCATTCTGTTTCTATCGCACGAAAGTCATCTCTTCTATTGTGACTACTCCCAGGCAAACCCAACAGCCGGTACCCCTTCTCACCGCTGATATTTCTTGGGTCTCCAACTGCGCAAAGCAACCTAACCGACACAAACCACGAGGGGAATATCAGGAAACATCGAGCCAAAGTGCTGCATCCGCTTGGCGGCAGGCAGCCGGCAAAATACAATCGACGCCCCGACAGTGGCGCAAATCAACAAGTTTGCTCCGCAGTCTGCTCTTCACGATTGCTCGGCAACTCGCTGTCCATTTTCCACAGGCTTCCGCACGCCATGCCCGACCTCTCGCCAGACCAACCGCCTTTTCGACGTGTGGCCATCCTGTTTGCAGGTGGGCCTGCCCCAGCCGCCAATGCGGTCATTTCAACCTGTGCTTCCGCATTCTTGCAGAACGGGATCGAGGTCATTGGTATCCGCCATGGCTACTCGCAACTCATCGACTTTTCTCCAGATCAGCCTCTGCAAGAGGGCAGGGACTTTTTGAAACTCGATGAACAAACTTTAAAGCGAACACGTAACGCGCGCGGCATCCTGATTGGGACAGCGCGGGCCAATCCAGGCAAACTAATCTCCCAGCCGTCCCACTTGGAAGATGCTGAATGCGCAGCGCCACTTCAGCGGGTCTACGATGGCCTGCGTTCGATCGACGTCGATGCGCTCATTTCGATCGGTGGTGACGATACGCTCAAGACAGCCAACAAGCTCAAGCTGTTCCAGGATCGACTGCCGGCCGATGCACCTCGCATTCCAATCGTGCATTTGCCAAAGACAATCGACAATGATTATCACGGGATCGATTTTACCTTCGGGTTCTTTTCCGCCGCGGAAACACTGGCGTCAGAAATTCGCAACCTGATCCATGACGCCGAAGCCGGACGAGCCTACTTTATTGCCGAGACGATGGGCCGTAGCGCCGGTTGGCTGGCGTATGCCGCCGCCATTGCTGGAGAAGCCAGCCTGGTGATCAGTGTCGAAGACCTGGGACCAGAAGATCGGCTCGACGAAACCTACACAGACCAGAGCACCGGAGAGACCCATTCACGCCCGATTATGGAGGTCGATCGAGTTGTCGACCGCATCGTCCAGATGATGCAATCGCGTGAAGAGGCCGGCAAAGACTTTGGCGTGGTTGTGGTCGCGGAGGGACTATCGGAATACCTTCCGGCAAACTACCTTGAAGGTGTCCCCCGTGATGATCATGGCCATATCTCCATTGCCGACGTGAATCTCTCTCGGCTACTCGCAAAGTTGGTGGCTACCGCGTATCAGAAAAAAACCAATCAGCAGCGTAAAGTCACCGGGCTACAACTCGGTTATGAGTCACGGTGCTCCGCACCGATTGCTTTCGACGTCATGCTGGGAAGCCAATTGGGGGTTGGCGCTTATCGCGCTCTTGTGGAAGAGCGACACAACGGCGTGATGGTGTCGGTCGCCGGCCAACTCGATTTACGATACGTTCCTTTCGACGAACTTATCGACCCAGCTACGCTGGTGACACGAGTGAGGTATATCGAACCCAATAGCGACTTTCATCGCCTCGCCAGGTTCCTGGAAACGCACATCAATACCTAATCGACGGGGAACTCGGTCACCCATCAACCGCGGACAAACGCCACTCAGCGGCGTTGCCCCTCCGGCGCGGGCGTCCGTTCAACATCAACCAGTCTGGTACGTCCCTCTCCAGCTGGACCGCGCGCGCCGCTGCTCAGCGCTGCGATACGCTGCGCCAATGGAGTCTGTGTAGGGTCGAGCGCATAACCACGCTGGTAGTTCGCCAACGCCTGATTCCGGTCTCCGCTGCGTTCACGCAGACGCCCCAGAGCCGCCCAGGCACGCGCATTGCTTTGATCGATGGCGATCGCCTCTTGCAGGAATCGTGTGGCCTGCTCAGGCTCTTGTCGCTCCTCGTAAAAACGGGCCAGTTCCACGCGAGCGTCAGACAGTTCAGGACTCTGTGCCGCCCAGCGGCGGAGGTGTTGTTCAGCCAATTCCACGCGCTCCGTAGCGGCCAACAGAACCGTTAGTGCACGGTGTGCGTCGACATGGTTGGGATTGATCCGCAAACAACGCCGATACTGCTCTTCCGCCTGATCAAACTCACTACGGTTCTTCAGCGTCCGCGCACGGTGGTGGTGGACCGCGGCCAGATTGTAGATGGCATCTGCATTTTTCGGGTCATTGACGGAGGCCCGCTGAAATTGATCGACAGCAGGCTCCCAACGCCCCTGCTCGAACAACCGTACACCCTGCGCATTTTGACCTTCGGCAGCAAGCCGGCACCCCACTAAAGTGGGCAGCACCAGCAGGAACCAACAGAGAGCCCACTCAGGATGGATCACACGTTCTGGGGGCAGCGCAAGCAGCGGGCGACTGACGAGAATGGGTTTCCAGTTGATATTCCGCATGCTCGTCCGATTCAAGTGAAATGAGAAGACTCTTGCGGGAACCTAGCGTTTTGAAGTAAACCAGACAAGAGCGAATCGCGTTCCGCCGGAGATACCCCGACACCCGCACAAATTCGCCGGAAATTCGATCCGCGCGACTACAATAAGTTCCCGTCCCTCGTCGATCTGCCTGGCTTGCAGACACACCCCGCTCGACCGGACTTGAGAACCTCCATGCTCGTACGACGCTCAGGAACCTGGATACTCCTGCTGGTCATGACTAGCAGTTGCCGCGAACCAAGCTGGGAAGCGCCCCCACCCACACAATCCAGCAACGAGGTAGCGGCAGCAGAAGAACTTGACTTCCTGCAACAAGCCATTGCCGTTCGCGAACAGCGATCAGACTCAATTCGAGTAAGTGCGCGAGTCGTTTCCGATGAGGAATTCTCCAGCCTTGCCGACTTATCCGGGCTGCATCACCTGATCCTCAATCAAGGTCGCATCAGCGATGAAAGCCTTGTTGTGTGCAAGAGCCTTACGTCACTCGAACACCTGCGGTTACGCAAATCTCCCCTCAGTGACCAGGGACTTGCCCACTTGGCTGCCCATCCAACATTGAGAATCCTCAACCTACCGCAAGCCGATTTAACCGACCAGAGCCTGCAGCTACTCAGCCAATTGCCGCGTCTGGAGTACCTCCGACTGGCGAGTCCAAAGGTTACTGACAAGGGACTGGATCATCTCACCCGGCTTTCTACACTGCGATTTCTGCATCTCATCGAAGTCAATATCACGGATGCAGGCCTGCAGCATGTGGCCCGCATGAAGCAATTGGAAAGCTTCTATCTGGACGGTTCGCAAGCAACTGCAAAAGGCCTCACAAGATTGATCGAAACCCGCCCGGATCTGCACTTACACCTCAATCAGCAGCACCTCGACCACGACCCACACAAGCACGAACACTCGACTGATCGCAAGTAACCGGCCACGGCGCAAACGCAGTACCATCGCCGGCCCGCTGCAGCTGTCTCAAACTGGTATTGCCTCGATTAGGCGTTCCGCACACATTGTCGCGGTGCTCGATCTGGATGATCGGCGTGGACCAACGGTAGGTCCACCCTGGGGCACGATTCCACGGAGGGAAGATATGGTTACGCTGCAACTCGGCCTGCTGGCATCCATCATTGCGAGTAACCCTGGAAATTACCTGCTCGTATTTGAAGCACCCAGCTGTCCCCACTGCCAGGCAATGCAAGCGACTGTCAAGCGTTTGCGTGATGCCGGATTACCGGTTCAGTCGATTAACGTCGAGCGATTTCCGGGCCTGGCCCAACAGCATCAAGTACGTCGCGTACCCAGCTTTTTGATGATTCGAAATGGACAAGAAACGGACCGGATCGTTGGTCGTAGCAGCTTCTCAAAGTTGCGGCAAATCATGCGAACAAGTCACGCGCCCAAACGCCGCAGCTCGGTCCGGTTTCAGTCGCCAGCGCACCAGTCCCCAACCGCCGTTACGCAGCCAGCGCCACTGACCGTGGCGCTACGTGACGACATCGAGGCAAATACCACCCCACCCCAGACAATGAACGACAGCTCGACGGATTCTCGCGCGGAGACGGCGGACAACAACAACTCACCCGTCACTCGAGCCCGTCAGGCGACCGTGAAAATTGAGGTTTCTGATTCCGGTGGCAGCTCGATCGGCACCGGAACGATCATCGACAGCCGCACGGGCGAGGCGTTAATCATCACGTGCGGACACCTCTTTCGTGAATCCGGTACCACGTCAGAAATCCTGGTAACTCTTTACGATCAGCGAAAACCCGAGGTGACCCCGGCAACCGTCCTCGCTTTCGACGCCAACCGAATCGACGTCGCCTTCCTAGTGATCCACCCCTCCCGTCCCGTCACGTCGGTCCCTGTCGCCCAACACGGCTTCCGTCTGGCTGTGCAACAACCCGTTTTCTCAGTCGGTTGTGAAGGCGGCAAATTGCCCCAGCCACGACATGGCCGCGTTAGTGCATTAAACCGTTACCTCGGACCGGCCAATACCGAAGTCACGGGAACACCGGCTGACGGTGCCAGTGGATGTGGGCTGTTTGACCGACGTGGCCGACTAACTGGTATTTGCAGAGCGGCTGATCCCGCCGAACAGAAGGGCGTCTTTGTGGGACTCCCTGTCATCCATGAACAACTCAAAATGATCGGCCAAAGTCAGTTGACCCAGCCGCCATACGCGTCTCCCAAAGATTCTGCAATTGCGCTGACGCCGGCACGCGCGGACGACCTCAACAACCACACATCGCACGCTACCCCACACCGTGAGCTTCTCTGCATTATCCGTCACTCTGGCCAGGAAACCAACGAGCAGCTCATGGTGATCAAGAACCCTTCCAGTGAACTCCTCACGCTTCTCGAAAAAGAGGCTCTTCACCTGCCCAACAACCGGCCTGCTCGCTCAGCGGGTTCTGCGCAGCGGACGCTTGAATCACCCCGCTCCAACAACGTCTCTAACATCCCCCTGCCCCGTGAGACTATCGAGGATCCGTTTCAACGCCACCGATTACCCGAATAAACCAATCGGCCATGTTGCTTGCCTGCTGCCCCGCGACAGTCGCTGTTTCGCTCGGCAACTGCTTTGCCTCAGCCCGGCCTCGACTCAGTAAGTACTCGTTTTGAGCGCTGCAGACCGTTGCCCAGATGCGCATTCTCGCGCCACGCTGGGAATCACGTCGGCGGCCCGACGGATCTGCTCCTCGGACACATCCAAATGGGTTACCGCACGAACCATCGCAGGACCGAGCGCCAGCATATAGATACCTTCATTCTGCAGCGCAGCGACAAACTCAGCCGCTTCACCCAGCGCACCGTCGACATCGAAAAACACAATATTTGTGTCGGGGCGAGCGTGTAGCTCCAGGCCCTCGGTGGCCTCAACCGCATCGGCCAGGATACCCGCATGCGCATGATCCTCGGCAAGACGTTCAACATGATGCTCAAGCGCATAGAGTGCGCCCGCGGCAATCACGCCGGCCTGCCGCATACCGCCACCGAATGCTTTGCGATGCCGGCGCGCTTCCTGTATGAACTCCTGGCTGCCGACCAATGCTGAGCCCACAGGCGCTCCGAGTCCCTTACTGAAGCAAATACTCACGGTATCGAAATGGCTGGCCCATTTTGCAGCATCGATCCCTGAAGCGACCGCCGCATTGAATAGCCGGGCTCCATCCAAATGCGTTCGCAACCCATTTTCGTGGGCCCAGGAACAGATCTCCTCAACGGCCGCATAAGGCTGCACGCGGCCCACACCTCGATTGTGCGTGTTTTCCAGACAGACCAACCGTGTCCTCACAAGGTGCTCGTTTTCCGGGCGAATGAGTCCTGCAAACTGCTCCGGCTGCAGAATGCCCCGGTCTCCAACAACAGGCCGGCCCACGACACCACTCAGTTGCGCGAAGGCACCCTGCTCGTAATTCAAGATGTGACAATTGACTTCACAGAGAAACTCGTCCCCCGGTTTACAGTGGATCCGAACACCAATTTGATTGGTCATGGTTCCCGACGGCATATACAACGCCGCTTCCTTACCGAGCATTTCAGCCGCCATCTCCTGCAAGGCAAGCACGGTCGGATCGTCGTTCATGACATCATCACCCAAGGGCGCGGCCAGAATTGCCTGCCGCATTCCCTCAGTAGGCCGCGTCACCGTGTCACTCCGAAGATCAACTATTCCCGCTCCCATACCTGTCTTCCTTCCTCATCGCAACGATTGGAGTTCCCAAGAAATCAGCTCCGCCAAGCACCCCAATCGGTACAGACTGAATAGCCGCTGCACCTTGGTGTCCGTCGCTGGCAAACGCTTAACTATGCCGTGAATCGGCCGATTATACGACAAATGGGCTGCCGCGTCCGCCCACCAATCCCAGCGACGCACACCCCCCTACCAGCTATATCACGTTGCTCACCGCGTCTCGGTAGACCATGGGTCAATCGTCAAGCGGCGATCTACCTCCTCAGAGTCGTAGCGTTTTTTCGAAGGTCTGGTACACTCTTAGCAGTCGATTGATTTCCGGATCAAAAGGAACGGAGTGAATGGCAGACGAAACCCACGATGAAGACAGCGTTCCCGAAGAGGAGCTCAAAGACGAATCAACCGATCGCAGTGAAGAAAAGCCTGCTAAGAAGAAACGCAAGCGAAGAAGCAGCAAGAAACCGCGCGAGGTCGAAGCCGACAGCGAGTCCCCCGACGGCGCTGTGGCGGATGACGAGGTGTCTGAAAGCAACGAGTCCGACGGCGAAAAGTCTGGCGCAGACGGGTCCGATGGTGAAGAAGCTGCCAAAGTTGAGGAACCACCACCGCCTCCTCCGGAACCGGATGATCCTACTGCCGTACAGGCGCTGAAAGACCTCGGTGCGCGGCTGGAGACCAACGAAGAAGGCAACGTCTGGCGTGTTTTCTTCTACGAAGACCACACCGACGCCGATGTGACCAAAATGCATAGTCTGAATTCGCTCAAGCAGGTCTGGGTCATCGGGAGTAAGGCGACACCGGAATGTGTCACCCAACTGCGCGAGCAGTTTCCCAACGCCACGGTCTACGCCTGACATCTGCGGGTTGCAAGGCTACGGCGATTTGTGGGCTCAGATCAGTCAGCCGAAATTGACCGCCTGACTGGCATGGTGCAAATCCTCACAAATGCCAACACCGGCCGCTGCAACAAGCGCCGCTCCGAGCCCCGCTTCTTCCCGGTAGCTGGCAACGACCATGGGCAACTCGAAGGCCTGTGCCACCAATAACGCCAGCAGTCGATTTTCACGTAAACCGTTACCCGCACCGACCACCCGGGTCGCGCTGCGGCCCGTCGTTTCAAAGATCAAGTGGCCGCTGCCGGCAAAGGCACTTGCCATGCCCTCGAGCAAGGCCCGGGTAAGATGTCCGGGTGTCAGATTTTCTGGCGACAAACCAGACCAGCTGGCACGCAGTTGCGGTTCCGATCGGGTTCCCGTGAAGAAGGGGGAACAGACGACTCCGTCACTACCGTCGGCGACCTGTTCCGCAGCCTTCAGCATCGCGGAGTAGCACGGAGAAAGCGGGCCGGTGCCAAGAATCTGCGCACCGACTTCCTGAAAAAACACTTCCAGAGCGGCGTATGAGCGACCGCCACAAAGTCCCGCGTGAACCAGTAAATTGCCCGCCCCTGGAAACGGACGCGTTTCCAGCAGCGGCGCCGTAAGCACAGCATCGGAATACATGGCAACCTGCCCACCCGTCCCCACATTGACCAGAATCGACTCGGTGCGATCTGCCACACTGCCCAGGAACGCCGCCTGGTTGTCACCGATTCCAACCATCACAGGAAGTCCACGAGGCAAATTGGTGATCGCCGCGGCTCGATCGTCCAAACCGCCCGCGGTCGTCGGAGCTTCACAGATATCCGGTAACCAGCGACGGTCGATCTCCAATAGTTCCAAGGCCTGTCGATCCCACTGCCGGTCCGCCAGATTGAGCAACCCACTGCCACCTGCATTTGTGGGATCGGTTTGAACCGCTGAACCGGTCAGCATCGCAGCACACAAATCGACGATAAAGCAGGCCCTCCCCTGGGGAGGCAAACATGAAGTTCGCTGCATCCAATAGAGCGTCGTGCCAAGATAACCAGTAGCTGGTCGGCAACCGAGCCGCTTGCTGGCATCGTCACCCAGTCGCGTCATCATCTCGTCCACCGTGGAACAACCACCCACGCCCCAGGGCTCATTACCTCGCTGGTCACGCCACCCGATAAACGGGGTCAAGGGTGTCAAGGCCTCATCCACGATAACAACCCCGTGCTGCTGCCCGGTCAAACCCAAGGCGGCGACATCGCGTGACCGCGGTCCCAGCTGCGCAACAACATCCGCAACGCAGCGGTACGCTGTCTTCAGCATTTGCTGACTGTCCCACTCTGAATGGCCCCGCTCGCGGCCCTCCTGGGACGTGGTTTGCGCCTGGTTGTCGAGGGTTGCCACCACCACGACCTGCCCGCTCCGAGGCTCCCAGGCCAAACAAGTAATCGTGGTCGTCCCGATGTCCAGGCCCAGGACCAAGGGACTGGCTTCGGCACTCGGCCGGGCGCGTGTTTCCAGACGACCTGCCATCGCCGGTCCTTTCTCAGCAGGCATCAACGGGCGTGCTGGCGGTTAGGGAAGCACCGTCCTCTTCAACCTGACTGTGGAAAAGAATCAGGGAGCTGAAAAGCAATCCTCTGACTGAATTCCCAATCGCTCCGCCAGTTCCCTCGTCTGTTGCCAGGTGCCAGCTGGGACGTCAACTCCATCGTGTTGCCGTTCTGCGTATCGCTGCTGTTCGATTTCTCCGGGCATCAAGATTTCGTCCACTTGAGGTCCCCGCCTGGCACCCTTAATCCAGGTTACATATTTTTCGAGTATGTTGGCGTAATAGTCCTGCTGCTGAAGTTGAGACGTATCCAACAAGTACATCCAGATCCCATTTGTTCCAGGGGGTAGATCTTCGCGGACCAGGCCCGCCCCCGACAGAATACCGCACAACACATCAACCATGACTCCCAAACCGTAGCCCTTGAATCCCATTGGTCCCCCCAGAGGCAAGATACCGCCACGCGGGACCCCCGCCTCCGGATCCCCATACAGGTCCGCGGGATTCGTGGATGGATTCCCCTCGCCGTCGATAATCCATCCCGACGGCACCTCAGCCCCTTTCTGAAGTGCCACTCGGACTTTACCCTCTGCGGTCGCACTGGTCGTCATGTCAAGAACCAACGCATCCTCTTTCCATGGCGCACCGATAGAAATCGGGTTGGTACCCATGCGTCTCTCAATCGCCCCCCACGGTACTACTCCGCCTCCGACTCCCGGTCCATTGACCGCGGTCACTGCCACAAAACCCTCAAGCGCTGCCCGCCGCGCATAAGAACCGAGCCGCCCAACATGGTTTGAATCTCGGCAAAAGACGCTGAACCCCGCTGACTCACGAGCCCTTTCCATCGCCAGCTTCAACGCCTTACGAGCCACCACCTGACCAAAATTGCCTCCACCATTGATTAACGCAACGGCGGGCAGGTCCTTCTCCACCTCCACTTCCGTACCGGGACGAATCACACCCTCTTCGATGTAGTCGACGTATTGTTTGAGGCGAATAATCCCGTGACTGTCGTGACCACACAAGTTCGCTTCCGCAAGTTCTTCAGCAACGAGCTCCGCGTCGGCCTGCGGCGTCCCGGTGGCGCGTAAAACTGCAACTCCAATTTGCTGCAACTGTTGACATCCTAAGATCGGCATATCTGAATCCCCATATCGTTCGACGTGCACCGCGTCACTGCTACCCACATTGCCACTACCACCAACATTCTGCCCCGTCACCGGCCCGCACGGAACCGCCATTTAGAGTAGACTGGGATTGCTCAAAGCTTGACTCGTCCCTGGTACGCAAGATTCGTTCGACCGACGGCGTCCGCGCACCAAGTTACTATCAAGATGGCTTCACTAACAACATAGCTCTCCATCGCTGGGAGTAACAAGCGGGGTAACTGCGGCTCCCGGCTGGTTGTTGACTTTACGCCCTGATGCGACAACACTTCTCGGACTTGACTCCAACTCTGTTCCTGACAACCGGGCTGGAACACGAACCAGGACGCGATCCTCGCGCTGACTGCCGATGCCTCTGCTCAAATTACTCAAGGGCCAGTTGCCTCAAAATGAGATCCCGTTGGGTTTCGAAGATCTATTGATTGGGCGTGACGAATTCTGCAGTCTCCAACTAACAGACGACCAAGTCAGTCGTCAACACGCTTCTGTATCGCAAACCGAGGGACGTTTTCAACTCACTGATTTGAATAGCCGTAACCACACTTACCTCAATGGTGACAAACTTAAACCCGGCGTCCCCTACGCGCTAGAAAACCATGACCTGATCACCATTTTGCGATACGCATTCTCCTTCATCGACGATCGCGATGACTCCCGGATGTTGGATGATGAATCCGTGTCTCAAATCTCGGTCATCGAAGATCGCGGCCGTTCATCTCCCGACTCAGCAAGCCTCAACGCATCCTCCTCCAATTGGGAATTCCGCTCGAGTGTCAATTCTGGCGCCAAACTCTCCGCGATGATGCAGATCACCCGTGATCTACACAATGCCCTGGCGCTGGATGAAGTGCTGGCGAAAGTCCTGGACAGCCTGTTAAAGATCTTTCCTCCTGCCGAATCGGCCGTCTGTGTTCTCACCAGCCCGGGTGATGATGCGCCGGAACTGCGGGTGGCAAAACAGCGTAAAGCAGAGGCAGACGAAACCATTTTCATCAGCCGTACCGTAATGGATCACGTGCTGGAAACTGGCCGAGGGATCATCTTTGACGACATCCAATCACAGCCTCAAATTCCATTGACTCAGAGCATTGTGAACGCCCGTCGACGGTCGGTGGTCTGCGCTCCGTTGCTCGATCTGGAGAACCACCCCCTCGGGGTCATGCAACTCGATACCAGCCGCAAATCGGGGCAATTCAGCAACGCCGATTTGGACCTACTTTCAACGGTCGCCTTGCAGGTTTCGCTGGCAGTTGAAGATTCGCGACTTCACGAAATTGCGCTCCGCGAACGTGAGATGCGTCGCGAGTTACAGGTGGCTCGCGAAATTCAAGTCGGATTATTACCGGACCAACCACCGGAGCTGACAGGCTACGATTTTTTTGACTTCTATGCCGCGGCTCGGGAAGTGGGTGGAGATTACTATGACTACGTAACAATGCCCGATGGCCGCTGCGCTGTTCTGGTCGGTGATGTCGCGGGCAAGGGAGTCTCGGCAGCTTTGTTGATGGCCAAACTCGCCAGTGAAATGAGAGTCCACCTGGCTGGTGGACTGGCACCGCTGGAGATCT
>PAQH01000095.1 GCA_002709225.1 Planctomycetaceae bacterium | reverse complement strand
TTCCACGCCAGGGCATGAATACGGCACCCACTTTGTCCTCAGTGGCATCAACAAACTACCACCCGGCGCCACGCACATGGCCAGCCGAGCTGATTGGCCATGTTATTCCGCCGGGCTTCAACACCTGCGGCCACGTCCGGACGGTTTGCCATCGGGTGTCATGCTGCCCACGTATCTGAACAATGGCTACGGGTTCTCGGGTCAATCCGGTGGATTGATGGGGCCGTACCTCGACCCCTGGCATGTCACCCAAGACCCAAACCACCCTGACTTCAAATTGGACGAGCTATCGTTCCTGCCCGGCCTCTCTGTCTCACGCTTGGGTCAACGTCGCGCGCTCGTCGACGAGTTTGACGCCCAGCGCCGCAAGCTGACAACAGCCGGCAATGTGCGCAAATTGAATGACTCACAGCAGAAAGCGTATGACCTGCTCTGTTCGGATGCCGAGTTTCGCCGGGCGTTTGAAATTGAGCGCGAGCCGGACACCATGCGGGATCTTTACGGCCGACACGCCTATGGTCAATCGCTGCTGCTGTCCCGGCGTCTGGTCGAAGCTGGCATACCGGTAATTCAGGCGAACATGGGAAAAATGAACACTTGGGACACGCATACCGCCAACTTCAAGCGGCTCAAAACCAACCTGTTACCACCGTTCGACCAAGGCCTCTCCGCGCTACTACAGGATCTTGAAGACCGCGGGCTCCTGGAAACCACGCTCGTCGTGGCCGTGGGAGAATTCGGACGCACACCCACCATCAACAAAGACGCGGGTCGCGATCACTGGTCGGGCGTCTTCTCCGCGGTCTTTGCCGGTGCCGGCGTGCGCGGTGGCCAGGTGATCGGAGCCAGCGACCCGCAGGCCGCTTACCCCGCCACCCGTGGATGGTACCCGGCTGACCTGGGCGCGACGATCTACACGGCGCTCGGAATTCACCCACAAAGCACGATTACCGACCCCACCGGGCGGCCACATCGGCTGAACGCCGGACAACTCATCACCCCACTCTTTTCCTGAACCCAAGACGGCACACTAGGCCCTTCGATTTCGACCCCGATGGTCACGGTCTACGTGGTCGTCAATTCACCTGGGCTGACTTTCCAACGCCCAGCGTCATGTAAAACGCGACATGCGAAAACCAGCGTTCGAAATTTCCCCCTGAACGAGCCGCCCGCTGGCGAGAAACAGTGTACTCTTCTTGGCTAACATATTGTCTTGGCCACTACGATGGATCCCGCACCATCTCAGTTCAACCCCGCCGCTGGGACTGTGCGTGCAAGCCGCGCCGCCAGTGCCTCCCGTCGGCTTATCCCGCGAATCATTCCATGGATGGAGCAGCACAAGCACCGGGCACACTTCCGTATCTACGGGGGAACAGCAACTGATGGCTACGAAACACACCTCCCTAAATGATGTTCAAACCCGGCCCACCACCTGAAACTACCTCGGAAAGCACTCCCTTCACCGCATCAACCGTCCGCGCCGTGGAAGTAGTGCGGGCCCGCGAAGCGCTCGCTGTCATAGCGGTTATGTGTGTGGCAGACGCAACGCTCTTTCGGGGCGCTGGATTCGCAGGCTGGGCCGTCTTGCTGCTGTCGATTCCGCCGCTGCTCCACCTCGGTTCACCCGCACATCGGCCGCTGCTTTCCACCTGGCTGTTCGCCGCCGCAATCGCGGTCCTCTGCGCCCGCCTCGTATGGCTGGGTTCTCCCTTCACCGTCTGCTGTGGCCTCGGCCTCCTCTGCATCTTTGCCCTCGGCAGGGCAGGGCGGACCGTCCACCTGCTGGAATCTTTCGCGTTTGCTTGGTGTGTCATTCCCTCCGGACTTCTCGGCCTCGTCCCCTACTGGAAGCAGCTCCAACATCTGGCACCCCAGGTCTCGCACCGGTGGTTGAACGTCCTGCTCCCCTTGTTCGCCTTCGTTCTATTCGGGTTCCTGTTCGTCGGCGCCAACCCCGACCTGGCCCAGGCCGTATCCAACAGCCTGAACCGGTGGATTAACCAGCTGGAACAATGGTTGATTCACACCTCCCTCGCCGAGGTCCTTTTCCTCTGCTTCATTGCCGTTGTCACAGTGGGCTTACTGAGGCCCGTCGCGACACTTCAAGAACTCCGTGATAGCGGGGCGCAGCAACACGTCAAAGCAAATACCCCCTCCTCCTTTTACACGCCGTGCCGAAATACGATGGTGACGGTCGTCGTGCTGTTCGCAATCTACCTGGTGTTTGAATTCCAAACACTCTGGCTTCGCGAATTTCCAATCGGCTTTTACTACTCTGGCTACGCGCACCAGGGCGCCGCCTGGTTGACAGTCGCCCTGATGGCCGCGACCGGCATCCTCTCGCTGATCTTTCGCGGCGAACTCCTGGCCGACCCACGTCGTAGACGACTGTACGTTTTGGCATGGATCTGGTCGCTGGAAAATCTCGTCCTGGGCGCAGCGGTGTTGAACCGCCTTTTTATCTACATCCAATTCAACGGCATGACACGGATGCGGATTGTCGGTCTCTTTGGAATTGCCACGGTGATCGCAGGCTTTCTACTGGTCGTGGTCAAGATCATCCAGAGCCGTTCCTTTTTATGGCTATTGCGTGCGCACCTGATCACACTGGCGACCGCCTGCTATTTGTACAGCCTGGCCCCAATCGATTGGTTTAGCACAAATTACAACGTCCGCCGCATTCTAAGCGGTGATCTCGCCCCCGCAGTACAACTCTCTGTCCACTCGCTGAACGCGGAGGGGATCTCCCAAGTCACACCGCTGACGGAGCACCCCAACCCGATCATTGCGGGAGGAATGAGGGCGTTACTGGCCAACGCCTACTTGCGTTACGCGCCGCCTGGCGGCCAAAGCCCCACAGATAACTGGTCAGACTACCAGCTTTCGCATCAATGGCTGCTCGGACACCTTCAGACGCAGCGAGACATTTGGCAAACCCATTATCGAGACCAAACTCAGCGTCAGGCGGACCAGCAACGCTTCGCCGCCTTCGTCTATCAGTGGTACTGAACGCAGCCCATCGCAGGCACCAGATCAGCCCGTCCCTCGCAGTCTGTCCAGACGAAACCGTGGTGTCCAAATGCGAGAAACCGTATACAGCTCGCTAGGCTGGCCGGTATCGCCAAGGTATGCTGACTGCCGTCGTGCTTCCACTACCACGGACCTGGATAGCCTTGTAACGGTTACCATCAACTCCGGGTCGCTAAAACGCATTCCGGAAATAGACTCGGAGACACGCCATGCGCATTCCAATGCTGCTGCTCAGTCTCTGCTGGGGAGGTTACTACGGAGGGACCCCCACCCAACTCGTTGCCCAGGAAGCGACCAGTCACTATTGGAAGTGGGGCTGGGGCACCTACGATGCGTCACCCGATGAGCGCAATATTGCCGTCTTCGACTGGTCGTTCATCCACGTCGGAAACCAGGTCAACAATAGCGGACAGATGTGTGACGACCGACAATTGATCACGCGTATCAACCGCATCCTCGAACTCAACCCAAACCATAAATTTGTGGTGCTTTTCTGGCCCATGTTTGCTGTGCGCCAAGCCGCTCCGCGTCTCTCCCTGTTCGACTATCTCTACCAACCGAAAGTCAAACAGCGTCTCAACGATCGTATTCGGCAGCAGGCGCAATTAATCACTACCGGAATTCGCAATCCGCGCGCCATCGTCGCCATGACCTTTCTGGAAGAACTGCCCGGCCATATTACCAGCCAGCCTTACGCCAACCCTTTCAACAATCGCCTGCATGACCTGGAAGACAACGGCCCCGCGATCACAGCCGAATTGGGACGCGCCTTCGATCGCGAGCGCGACCGCGCCTGGTGGGGACGCAAATATTGTGACGCGCTGGCCGAAATCCATTTGGTCATGAAAAAACACCTGCCCCAGGCGAAAGTGTTTTACTGGCAAGCTGAACGCTACTACACACTCGATCATGTCAACAATGAGATCCAGGAACAGGCTGTGCTGCCTTTTTATCTCGGGGACATCCTGCGGGACGGTCTCTGTGAGGGGATTTTTGGCTACATCAACACGCCAGGAAAACTGCAGCAACAGACCATTTCCCTGGCGGAAAAGTACAACGTCCCCTACTTCACACAACTTTCCCAACCAGGCTACATGACAATCTCCGACTTCGCGACATGTTACGAATCGGCGCGCACACATCATCGGCTCAATCTGGGAAGCTTCCTGTTCAAACAAGACGAGGTTGGCGACCAACGCGTCCAAGCCAAAAGTGTCAAACGCTACTTGCGGCTTAACGAGTCAGAATTGCTGCGCACGTTCTGCTATGAAAACCAGGTCAACACCTCCCTAGTAGCAAACCGGATCATACCTCCCCAGATTCTTTTCCGCTGCGACCTCGCCACAGCCAGACCGGGAGATCTCGTCACGGTTACCACCGTAATCTACAACCAGCGCAACGCCTCTTGGTTCGGGATGGACGCCACCCGGGCCACACTCCACAACCTGACATTGGATCTCACCACGGTCCCAGCAAACGGAGAATTGCTGAACCCCGAAACCAAACGCATTCCACGACTGAAGCCGGAACAGTATGTAAGTTTCGACTGGAGGTTGCGGCTTGGGCGTGCGTGGCACGGCTACCAGAACGGCACACTTTGCGCCAGCCTCACCCACGACACGCTGGCCCCCGTGATCGCTTCGTTAAACCACACCACTACAGTCGGCTACGGCAGACAACATGCGATTCGGCATCAGCGCGACACCTGGCTGCTGGTGCCACCTGGCAGAGACAAAGTTCTCCCCCTGCAGGTCAGGTTGCAGACACTCTCCGCTTCCCGGAACCCACAACTGACAATCGGCGACAGGGTGATTGCCTACCGCGGCACACTCGAGCAGGGCGACGAACTCACCATCGGACCTGGTCGCAAAACGCGTCTGTTACCGGGTAACATGCTCTCACCGCGGGACGCCAGAGTCTCGCGAAACACGGGCGAAAAGGAACAAGTCGCCACTAGCTACCTGGCCTGGGGCTCCCAGAAATACCGCGTCACCAGTGGTGGGAAGTACGAAATCTCGCTGACTGGTCGCGTCGCCGACGGCGCACAAGAAAGCCTCACCGTCAGCTACCTTGGCAAAGGAGGCAATTGGAACAACCTCTACAGCTCCGCAACTCTTGCCAGCGGGCAGCTCACCGGCCAGATCTCCACAGCGCGCGCTAACTTCAGCGTTCCACCTGTCGACGGGAAAGCCGTGTTCGTCCAGCTACGCGTCTACAACCAGAAAAAACATGGGAGCATCGCATTACGCGAAGCCGTGTTGAAAAAGGCCGGGGGCAGCCAAGACGTCACGGATCGACTCGACGGCGTCTTGCCAACTTGGGGTACCACTCCCTTGGTCGTCCAGTTCACAGACCAAACCAGAGCCTTTGCCGCCTCCTGGCGCGCCCACGTCACATTTCAGAATCACTGATCGAACGACCTGACACCCGGCTGCCAACACCACATTCTCGCTATCTCCGTTCCCTACTCCGGCACTTGGAGCACCACGGGCCGTTTCTGCAACGTTCGATAGCGGTTATAGGCAGCCGTAATACCCGCCCGCTCGGGATCGTCCGCGTGAAAGACGACCCGATAATGCAAGCTAATACTCTGGCCCGCTGGAATCGTCATCTCGCCGGTACCTCGAGGCTTTCCTTCGAAATCGGCAATGCCAAATGGATTCGCGGCAAACAACCCGTACGGTCTGGCGTGCCACCAGGTAGGGTGACGCGGGTTGCCTGGGTGGTCGAACAAGGCAATCCCAACCGTCTTTCCCGCCACCTCGCCCCAGTAATCGATCCACGCCGCGCGCCGCCCCCAGACGGCTTTGCCGCGGACACCTCGGCTATTGAGCGTCCGGCCATTTGCGGTGGTCACTCCGGAGCCATTTTCCAGACGCAAGTTGGGATGGGTTCGAATCCCCATGGTTCCCTCTTCAGTATCACTTATGACCAGATCTCCAGCTGTCGCCCGCAACGTGATATCCCAATCGATCGCGCGGCCCTCGGGAAGCACGAGAAACGTCAAACGCCGCCGATCACTGCAGATCAAATCGCCGTCGGGACCGATCCAGTGATTCGCGGTCTCCAGGACGCCTCGGTCGGCACCACTCTCGGCACGCCCGATCTGGCGCTGCACGACTCGGCCGTGCCGAGGCGCCGTACTACGCCAAAAATCAACTCCATTGAACCCATCATGGGCAAACCAGATCGACGTGTGGTGTGGATGGTCCTGCGACTCACCGGGAACTCGCTTGGTGGGAAAGTTCCGCGTCATCGCGGTCCCATAGGGCCCTATCACCGGGTAGAGAAAAGGGTTTTCACAATTACCGTAGTGGTATTCCGTAAAAAGTTCCCCGGCGACGGTCACCCGCACTCGGCCATCAAGTGGCCTTACCACCACGCCCCCCTTCAGCGAGGTTGTTGGCCGGCTGTTCGGCGCAGCCCGCTGGCCCAGCAGAAACGTGGTTAAATCGGCAACGTCTTGAGGGGACAACAGGGTACTGACGACCGGCATCGCTGAAACCTCGTCCGTGCGACGTTGTTCGATCGTTTTTTTCGGGATCGTTAAGCGTTCTCCGGTTATTAAACCGAGCACCAGTGACACGCCACTCTCTTCCAACAAGATACCGAAATGCACCTTTCCGTCCGCGGTCACAACAACCTGCCGCTTAAACCCCTCGGTGATCACCGCACTTGGCTGCAAGATCGATTGTGCGACATGACGCGCGTCCGTTCTGCGCCCCGCATCACTCAGATCCGGACCGAAGGAATTAGGACTCGCACCCAGACTATGGCACTTAATGCAGCCGGCGCCCGCCCGATGTTTGAAAAGGGCCTCGCCCCGCAGGGAATCCCCCCTGGGCAATTCAGCCAAGGCGGCGGCCAAAGTGGTTTCCTGCTGCCGCGGGACCGCGGGCAGCGGCTCGAGAACGACCAGGTAATTGCTCTTCCCACCCGGCTGCCCGTCATCCGTGTTCCCGCCCAGCCGCAACGGGCCCGCGGGATAGACGCGGCCGTACAACCTTAACCTACAGTCATCCGTCACGACGATATCCCCCGTTGCAGCAAACCCTTCACGCAGCCAGCTAGGTGGAGTCTCCTGACGTGTGTCGATGCCCACCAGCACGCGTGCTGGCATCAGTAACCTGCAACGCAACCAGTCGTCTCCGCGCGACGCATCATCATCGTTCGCCGTTCGAATAATGTCCGCCCCCAGCAGACGTTTAGGAATCTTGACAAAACGATATGCGCGATCCGTGTAGACCGGGTTGCCCACGCGCAAGCCCTCTGGCACCGCCTGGTACCGGCCGTCGCCCACGACCTTGACGGCGGTCGCCAAAGCCACCCCCACAGGCCCCAGGCCTTGTTTGGACCGGGCCAAGGCAACCTGAATCGGTGGCCCCTTGACAAGCCGGGCCGTACCGCTGCCAGATACCTTGTCGAGCCACCGGCCCACCAGCGTGCGGATTCGGGGGTCGCGATCTGTTGCCAGGGTATTCACTTTACTAAGCGGCAAATCGTCGTTTTCCAGCAGTCCCAGCAATGCCGCTCGACGCACTCCACTTTCTTGGTCTGCCAGCAGATCGCGCAATCGCTGGACTGAAACCAGAGTCCGCAGCGCCTGCCACGCTGCGTAGTAGGTAGTCCGATCTTGCTCCTGAGCCAGTAGCTCCAGTAGCGCGTCGGAAAGGCTGACAGCGCGTGTCCGTCGCACCGCCTGCACCCAGGCGAACCGCAGCCGAGGTTCCTGGCTAAGACGCGCGGGCCGCAACATCGCCGCCAGAGCGATCTGCCGCTGTGACGCCACGAACCTCTGTGCGAGAATTCGCACCGCCTGAATTCGCAAATTGAGACTGGCTGACGAACCTGGCAGTAAATACTCGGCGAATATCTGATCCACGGCTTGATCCCGCGGCTCCAGCAGCCCCAGTGACCAGGCCCCCCATGTTTCCTGCATCTCAGTGAGCTGACCTCGCGCCAAATGTTCAATGAGCGACCCCCGAACAGCCTGGCCGCGACGCATCAATTCACGTTGTGCATCGGTCCTCCAGATCGGTAAGGGCCCCAAAAAACAGTCCAGCAACTGGGCTACCGTCCGATCTCGCATCGCTCTGCTGCGCAACGGCGGTGGGCTGGGGAGTTCGGCATCACCTCTCCAGGAGATCCGAAAGATACGACCTTCGTTGGTCATTTTCCCGTCTCGCCACTCTACCCCATACCCACGACTCCAACCCAACACCCACAATGACCCATCGGGACCTACCTCAAGGTCAGTCGGCCGATAAAGCGACTTGCCACCTTCGACGAAGGTCTCCCATTGATTTCCCTGAGGCCGAAGCAAGGCCCCATCCCATGTTGGGCGCCACAGAAATGTTGTCTTGCGCAACCAATCGTTGATGAAAAACACCCGCCGGTACGGCTCCGGAAACTGCGGCGCGTCGTAAAACACCATTCCAGTGCCAGACCCCTCAAACAAGGGGCCGCTGACCGGCGCTGTCGGGCCGTCGACTGCATCGGACCACTGTGCATTCCAAGGGTGATTCCACCCAAAGTGAGCGCCAAAAAATGGCATGAACACGCGATCACCTTGCGTCTGATCGTTGTCGGTTCCCAGCCAATTGAAGCCACTGTCAAATGTGATATCCCACGGATTGCGGAAGCCGCGCGAGACAATCTCCAGATTGCGGCCTCCGTCATCACAACGCAATACGCCACCATACAATCCCCAGTCATCAGCCGGGTCATGATAGGCATGCTGGTATTCCCCTTTGCGAAACGTTTGCGGAGTGGGAAAGTCCGGCGTTCCGTCCGGCGCAACCATGCCCCATAACTCTCGAAATGGCTTCGGTGCATAGCGTTCCGGCTGATTCAATCCTTTCGAATTACCTTTACTCATGTACAGTTTGCCATCGGGAGCCCAGTTCAAGCCATGCAGTCCGTGCTCCAAGTTCCCCAGGTCCGTGTAAACGCGCACGTATTCGTCGGCTTCGTCATCACCATCGAGGTCTCGGACGACTGTCAGGTCGGGTGCATTGGCCACCCACAAGTCCCGTCCACACCAAGCTAATCCCTGAACCGCGTTAAAACCGGTAGCGAAGACCTTCGTCGTATCCGCCGCGCCGTCCCCATCCACATCGGTCACAATCACCACACTGTCACCGGGGGTATCGGGAGTGGGATTCCGATACTGGGGACCCATCCCAACAAAAAGCCGCCCACGTACGTCAAAGGCCATGGAGCAAGGTTGACGGACTAAAGGCTCTCGGGCAAACACAGTGACCTGGAAGCCTGCGGGCACCACAGGCAACGCCGCAGCACCGCTCTCTTTGTCGGTAAGTTGAGCCGACAAAGACCCACTCAGCAGGATTAGCCAGATCACCCACAGGTTGCAGAAAGAAGTTCTGATGCGCACGTATTTCTCCAGTGCCAGTTCACTGGGACCCCGGCTACTTTCGCGATCCCGGTGGTTCCCAAATTTTTCGCACATGAGTGCGTTGCCGCCGTCACACATACCGAGCAGCCACCCTCCGCAAAAAAGTAGTATAGGTGAGACCACGCCCGCCGACCCCCGCAACGGCTCAGAAACCAGTCGGCGAACACCGCCTGCATACCACGCCATCTTGGTGGAAGAACCCTGTGGGATCGGTCGCCTATTTATTCCTTGTTTGGGCCGCCAGGGTCAAAGCGAGGTGCGACCAGGAACCATCGAAACGCAGCTCATGCATCTGCCCGTCGCGTCCGCGATACACGTAGTAGCGTGCCCCGGTCGCGGCGGAAACCAAACCCGCCGGATCGCCGGACGCAGGGGGAGCCCCGGTAATCGACATCAGATCGACTACCTGCCACGCCCCGCCTGCTGGTCGTTTGTCACTGCGAAAAGTGGACTCCCTGATGTGATCCTCCGTGTCGCGGTAGGCAAAGTGGAACCGTGTGGTCTCGACATTGTGAATCACACAAGGATCACCGGCGACACCACTGCCCAACGGCTCAACTGGCTCCAGATGCCAGAAACGATCGCCGTCGTACCAGGCATGAACCAGCGCACCGCGGGGGATCCGCCTCTCTCGCGCGCGTACGGTCTTGACACCAGACACAAACGGTTCGCGGAGTGGCCACTTCTCCGCACCACGAAACAAGATGTGCCGAATTTCCTGAGGACTAAAACCAAGCGGCGTTCCCTTTACCGGACTCCCGAAAACAAGTCGGTGGGACCACCGCCGCCTCCCCTCCCGAGCGTCCCGCAATAACAGCGTCTGTTCACACACCGCACCGAACATTGTCCGGTAAGTGACATGTAACGCAGAGGCCGCGTAGGAAATCACGACTTCCGCCGCCGGACGTGGGGCGGCGGGCAACTGCCCATGCCGCCACCAACCGTCATACCACAGCTCATGGATCCTGCACATGCTATCGACGTAGACAATGTGAGGCACCCCATTAACCACAACCACGGAGGGATCGCGAGTGGCAACAGGCAGCTTCAGTAACGCCGTCAGGTTGCTGTGCTGCCAGGGACTGCGATCCTGCCCTGCGGCTACTCTAGACAATTCATGCAGGTGCCCGGTCGGACCGCGGTATAGAATACGTTGCCCTGAATTCACCACGTTGTAGACAGAGGGACGCCCGGAGGCGATCGGTGCGGTTCCCGGAAGGTCGACTTTCTCGTCGCGCCAAATGTTGTCACTGGGAGCAGAGGAGAGTTGATGTAGCTGGCCATTCGATGCGCGGTAGACAACGTGGCGGCGGCGCTCAGTGTCCTCAACAAAAGCCACCCGATCCTGACTTCCAACGGCACTTCGGTAAGCAAAATACTGGTTGGTGCAACGCTGAAAATGCTCGCCACAGTTTTTCAGGAAACGTTCAATGTTTTCGATCTGGTTCCGCCAGCGCCGCTTGTCGTTGCCACGGGATTCGAACTCATACTCAATATCCGCCGCGATCTCATCGCGATGGCGGTGGACCACCCGCAGCGCATTATCCATTCGTAAAACGCCACCCAGATGCCGGCGGACTTCCTGCTGGTAATACTCACAATACCCCGGGTTACTAATGAGTGCGAAAAACAGGGCTCTGGCCATACTATGACCATAGGCGCCTCCGCTATCCATAAAGGCATACGCATCGACATCATGTCCGTAGGGACCTCCTCCAAGCCCCCACTCCGCATCCCAGCAGAGAAAGATCCATTTCCCGTCCGGAACACGTCGGGCCGCATACCAGTTGTTGTGTGGCCAGTCGTAATTCTGTGCCCAGAGATTCAGGATGGCGTACGAGGTAAAATTCTCGATATCGACACGGCGCGCCAGCTCTCGATAATTGTCATCGGTCGAGAAATCTCGCGTACTGATGAAATCCCGCAATTCGTCCCAACCCTGACGCGTCCCATCCAGAACCGTATTGGAAGTCTTGATAACGTCGTACTCGCCGGGCCCCAGATGGGCGCTGCAAAACTCCTGGTCCATGCGTTCGACAACGTTGTAAACACCATGGCTTTCCCCGTTGATCAGCAGCTTGTACCAGGAACCGCTGGATGCCAACGCGCCCATCTCTCGGTGGAGATCGCGGATGACCTGGTCTCGAATATAGCTGCCATGGTCACGACCATCGTTGAAATTGGCGCGCAAGACGAGTTTGTCGAAATGTTCGAGCCCTGCCTCTGGGATCACTGCATGCTTGAGGCGACCCGCACCGTACGAACGCCGAAAATAGGCGCGATAGGATTTCTTGGTCTCCAGTCCGCCACGGCGTCCCGCCCCACCATGCAGACGCATGCCGAACCCGACCGCAACTCGCCTGCGGCCCATCCGATCAAACAACTCGAGAAACGCGGGGCGCTCGCTCTTGCGTCCCTTGCCGCTACGCTGCAGGTGCACGTCGGTAAAATCCTCAGGACGGAGGGACAGCGATAGCACTGGTAGACCACGAGACTGCCGCAACAGATAGGTTCCTGCCACCACCGGACTGACGCGTTCGCGACCCACAAAACCCGCTGCGCGAAACAGCGTTGTCTTCTGAATCACGACGCCCGATCGGTACAGGGGGCTGGCAGCATTTGGCTCTGAGCCATCTTGGGTAAAATGAATATCGACAGCTGTCGACGCCGTCCGCTGAAGCCGCACCGTCACACCTGGCGGATAAGTTCCAGGTTCCGGTACAAACGCGACCTGACAGCGGACCGGCCGCGGCTGCTGCGGCCCGCGATTGGCAACCGCTGGAGTGGGGGTCAGAAAATACCCCCAGCCTGAGTCCGCCCCCGGGGCCCTGCCAAACGACTGGTCGGTAACTTGGCGTGGATACTCGATCTGGTCTGCCAGGCTCCCGTTCGGATTTACCAGGTAAAGCGTGCCTCCCTTCCGTTTCAATCGAAAATTGGCGTGGCACAAAGGTGCGAGGGTCCCAAGTACCGGGTGAATACTCATGTCGGAGCTGCCCGCACCGACGTTGAGACCAGCGATGGCGAGGAGGTTCTTTCCTTCTCGTAACACCTCGGCATAGGCGGAAAGGTCAAAACGCTGGGGAACGCCGGCTTCCCGACTTCCCGTCGCCAGACTATCAAGACCAGGTTCATCGGGAGGCGCATTGGCCGCCGCGACCCGGGTCCCGTTCAAATAGGCGGCAAAACCATCATCATAATCCACTTGCAGAACGAGCCCGGCGGGATCGAGATCCGCAGACCAGATAAACTCGCGGCGTAACAAGACCACCGTCGTTTCCCGCGGCACGCGTGTCCGGTCGTCGTCGTCACCGTAACCGAACCCCGGCCTCCCAACTTGAAACAGAGAGTCATCGTACTGGAGCTGGGTCCAACCCTGGAGCCGCTCTTGGAGTGTCGAAGGTTCCGGCTGCCGCATCGCGGCATAATATTTCCATGGGGCGTCCGACTCGACCAGAATGGAATTAAAAGGAAACAGCACATTTGCCGTCCGCCTTGCCGGCCCTTCCGGATCGACACGCTCACTGCCAGACATCCAGACGAGCTGGTACCCCCGCCCGGCAACACGAACCGCCGGGAAAGGCCATTTGCCAGGAACTCGTAGATCGTCCGTCAAACAGTACCCTGTGAGTTCCTCTACCCGCGTACTGGAATTGTAGATCTCCACCCAATCACTGCTGCGACCTTGGTCATCGACGCCCCCGGTACGATTCGAGGCAAGTAACTCATTGAGTCGAAACACGCCCGGTGGTTGAGGTCGTGTCGCACTGTCCTCGTCTTCGGCGCGGCCGGCCCCGGCGCAGCCCCACGAGAAGATCACGACGGCGACGGCAAGCAGAGGATTCAGGCGGCCATCCATCGGTGGAATCTCCCCGTTGTGACAAGCTATCGTCATCCTCACATCCTAACCGAAAATTCCGTTTGCCACGGAAAACATCCTTGGGAGAGGTCCCTTCCTGAGGTAAACCAAGATTCGGTGCCGCCGCCGTGTCCCGCGTCCAAAGTCCCTGACGAATGGCCACGTCCGAATTGATTCGTTAAACTCGACCTCAAATAAGAACAGGTGATCTGGTTGCAGTACAACGACCACAAGCACGGTTGGGCAGCGCGGCCCCCGAGCCCTTCGCCAACGTCCACGACGGCGCAACTCCCGCTCTACCCGATCCAGAAACAGCAGCCACACACGGGGCGCAAGAAGAACAATTAAGTGGAGCGATAGCAATGCAGCGACCTATACGGGCGACGATTCTCTGCCTTGGCATCCTCACAGTCTGCCAATCGGCCTGGTCTCAGATTCCGCAAGCCGCCAAAGGTGACTGGCCCTGGTGGCGTGGCCCCTCCTTCAATGGGATCGCGGAATCTGACCAAGCGCCACCAATCACTTGGGACTCCCAGAAGAACGTCACCTGGAAAGTGGCCGTACCCGGACGTGGCCACTCTACACCGATCGTGGTTGGCAAACGAGTATTTCTGCAGACCGCGGACGAAAACGAACGGTCGCAATCGGTCATCTGCTTCGACCGACAAACGGGAAACCTATTGTGGCATCGAGAACTCAACCGCAACAATCTGCAGGACAAGATCAACCCCAAAAACACCTACGCTACCAGCACGATTGCCTGTGACCGTGGGCGGCTATTTGTGCTCTTCAGCCACCACGACGCCATTCACGCAACCGCGTTGGACCTGAATGGCTCGGTCATCTGGACCACGAACGCCGCCCCATTTCTTGAGGACATGTACCCCAACGGATATGCGGCATCTCCGTTGCTATACGGCAACGCCGTGATCATCGCAGTCGACTGTGAAGCCGGCGGCACCCTACTCGCGATCGACCGGAATACAGGCCAGCGGATCTGGGCCATCAAACGCGCCGGAAAGACAAACTATGCCTCGCCGGTCGTCGGCCGCGTCGCGGGACGTGATCAGCTGCTCCTCGGCGGACTCGACATGGTGGCCAGCTACGACCCCACCAACGGCAACCTGCTCTGGGACGCACCAGCTGTCGCCATGCAAACCTCTGGTACCCCGGTCTGGGAAGGAGATATGGTGTTTGCTGCCGGCGGTTACCCTACCGGGAGCGTAGCGGGGATCACGGCGGATGGGTCCGGGAAAATCAATTGGAAACACAACCATCGGATCCATGAGCAGTCCTTGCTCGCCCATCAAGGTCACGTCTACGCCGCCAACGACACCGGGATCGCACTGTGCTGGGACGCCAAGACCGGCAAGGAACTCTGGAAGCAGCGCCTCAAGGGTCCGATCAGCGCCTCTCCCACCCTAGTTGGTGACAAAATCTACCTTGTCAACGAGCTCGGCACCACCTGGGTCTATCGCGCCACTCCCACGGGCTACGAAGAGCTGGCTGTCAACCAGCTTGGTGACAGTGTGTTCGCATCTCCAACCATCTGCGGGGGGCAGGTCTTCATGCGTGTCGGCGACCAGGTCAACGAACAACGTCGCGAGACTCTCTACTGCCTGCAAATCTCACCTGATCGCTAAGGAAACTCGCCGCGTTACCAGCCCTGCGATTGGTCCTGTCCCCTGAACGGCAAGTACACGTCTCCATGGCATCTCACCGTCCGTCCAGTACAATCAGCAGTCTCAGGCAGATCTATTGCAAACCACACTTTCGACAAGTAACCGTGCATGAAACATATTCGGAACTTCTGTATCATCGCCCACATTGACCATGGGAAATCGACCCTGGCGGACCGATTGATCCAGGCATGCGGGGCAGTAACCCAACGTGAATTTCGCGACCAGATGCTCGATGCAATGGACATCGAACGGGAACGCGGAATTACGATCAAGAGCAACACCATTTCGCTCAACTACCAGGGCGCCGACAATCAAGAATATCTCTTGAACCTGATCGATACGCCAGGCCACGTCGACTTTTCTCACGAGGTACGGCGTTCGCTGATGGCCTGCGAGGGCGCATTGATCGTCGTTGACGCCTCGCAGGGCGTCGAGGCTCAAACCGTCGCCAATCTATACCTGGCGCTTGACAGCGATCTGGAGATGCTACCGGTTATTAACAAGATCGACCTGCCTGGTGCGGATGTCGACCGCGTCCGCGAGGAAATCGAATCAGACCTCGGACTCGATCCGTTTGAGGCGCTTCCCGTGTCGGCCAAAAGCGGTGAAGGCATCGATGATTTACTGGCCGGTATTGTCGAGAAACTACCTTGCCCCCAGGGAGATCCCGACGCGCCGCTCAAGGCACTTATCTTCGACGCGCACTTCGATCCTTACCGTGGTGTCATCCTGCAGTGCCGTGTCATGTCAGGCACACTGAAAACACGTGACGCGATTCACTTCATGCATTCCAATCGCGACCACTCCGTTGAGGAACTTGGCTACAATCAACTCAAACTCATGCCTCGCGACCAACTCAGCGCCGGCGAAGTCGGCTACATTATTGCCGGCATTAAGAGCGTACAAGATATTGAAATCGGCGATACGATAACCTGCTGCGAGCGACCGGCGGAAGAACCGATTCCTGGTTACCAGGAAGCCAGACAGGTTGTCTTTTCATCGATCTACCCCATGAACACCGACCAATACAAGGATCTTACCAAGGCACTCGACAAACTGGCGATCAACGACGCCGCACTGACGTATGAAAAAGACAGTTCGGCAGCACTCGGATTCGGTTTTCGTTGTGGCTTTCTCGGGCTGCTCCATTTGGATGTCGTCCAGGACCGGCTACAACGAGAATTCGACATCGGCCTGGTCATCTCCGCGCCGTCTGTCAAATACAAAATTACCTTACGTGACGGCACAACGCTCGACGTAGACAACCCCAGCAACTGGCCCGATCCAACGACTGTCGAATCCGCCACCGAGCCCTACATTCGCGCATCAATCCTGACTCCTGAAGAATATGTTGGCCCGGTCATGGAACTCTGTCGCGAACACCGGTCAGAAAGCCAGACCATGACCTATCTTTCTGCCCGACGTGTGGAAGTAGTTAGCGAGATGCCACTCGGCGAGGTGCTCTTTGATTTTTACGGCAAGCTCAAGACAATCACACGCGGTTACGGCTCCTTTGACTATGCACCGATCGAATACCGCACCACGGATGTGGTCAAAGTAGACATCCTGGTCAACAAAGAACCTGTCGACACTCTCTCCTACCTGGTCCATCGCGACAAAGCGCGCCCGCGCGCTATGCACTACTGTGAACAACTCGCCGAAGCGATTCCACGCCACCAATTCAAAATCCCCATCCAGGGTGTCATTGGCGGCACCGTCATTGCACGCTCGACAATTCAGCCATACCGCAAGGACGTGACAGCCAAGCTATACGGCGGCGACGTGACGCGCAAGAACAAGCTGCTCGACAAACAAAAGAAGGGCAAGGCCAAGATGAAACAATTCGGCCAAGTCAATATTCCCCAAAAAGCATTCGTCTCCGTGCTGGTCGCCGACCGTAGCCAGTAGGCCGCGTTTCACGGCGCAGCCAGTGTGACAAGTCACCGTACATTCAAACGCGCATTCAAATCTGGTTACGGCCCGACAACTCGTCATTCGACGTCATGAGAGAATGCCGTGAATCGGCTTACCGTAATCGACTTCCAGCCGCTTACGGCCGGGAATGTTCAATCGCCTGGTATCGAGACCCAGCAGGTGCAGTACCGTGGCGTGAATATCGGTCACGTAATGCGGGTTTTCCACCGCGTGAAAACCTAACTCGTCCGTCCGCCCGTATGCATACCCCCGTTTGACACCGGCCCCGGCAAACCAGACCGTAAAACCATGGGGATGATGATCTCGACCGGTGCTCTGATCGGTTCCGCCTTCCAGCCCTGGCGTTCTCCCGAACTCGGTGCAGCAGACAACCAAGGTGTCGTCGTACATCCCGCGCCGTTTCAGGTCTTTCAATAATCCGGCAATCGGTTTGTCAACGCGAGCACAGGAACGAGCATGATTCTTCTTTAGATCGCGGTGCGAATCCCATTCCCCGTAGGCACTTAGATAAACCAAAGAATAGCGAACTCCTCGCTCCGCCAGCCTCCGCGCTGCCAGCAGCCGCCGACCGTAGACTTCGGTCGTCTTGTTACCCAAACCGTAAAGTTCCTGGGTCTCCTTGGTCTCCGCAGCCATGTCGAGCGATTCGGGCACGGCGCTTTGCATGCCAAACGCCAGCTCATACGACTTGATCCGAGCTCGGATCGCGGCATCCTGTGGATATTCGATTGCCGACAAACGATTCAGACGATTGATGAACTGAAATTGGTCTTTCTGTTCACCCGACAACATGTGTTTCGACCGTGTGCCAAACGGCAATGAATTATTCGGGTCCAGGGCCAACTCCACTCCCCCGTGCTCGGGCCCCAAATAGGCGGGATCAAAATTCCAGCGGACACGGGTGTCTTTATACTGCCCCAAAAAAACAAACTTGGGCAAGTTTTCGTTCAGCGTACCAAGTCCGTAATTGATCCAGGAACCAAGGACCGGTTCCGGCGGATCGAGTTTGTGCCGACCGTGGTGAATTTGAAACTCCGCGTTATGATCGTTATCCGTGGTGTACATCGAACGGACGAACGCCATATCATCGGCGCAGGTCGCCAGATGCGGGAGCCAATCAGCAAAATCGAGACCATTTTCGCCGTACTTGCTGAAACGGGTCTGCATCGGGAAGATACGGGAGTGGGTGCGATCAACGAATACCACGGCCCGCGCACGCTCCTCATATCTCGGATCCTTAATAGGATTCGCGAAGGCCGTCTGATCATAGGTCTTGCCGGCATACTTATTCAGAGCAGGCTTGGGATCGAATGTCTCCATGTGGCTGTAACCGCCAGACAAAAACACCCAGATCACACGCTTGGCTTTGGGTGTGAAATGCGGCTTGCCATCAGGCACTTCTGTCGCCGCACTGGCCACACCGTCCTCATGCAACATGGCGTCTAGCGCCAGGCCTGTGAAGCCCATACCGACATCCGTGAGAAACGTACGGCGTCGAATGTTGCCGCATTGGGGTTGAGAGGTAGCCATAAATATCGCTCACAATCTCCGTACACAACAACTTAACGAACGGTGACAAAATCACTGTGACTGAACAGGGCGTGAACAAAATTCTCACGTGCTCGCAATCGAGGCTCCCTGGAGGGAACGACCGCATCGCTCTTCTCGGCCGCCGATACTCGCGGCGGCGGTTGAGCCTGAAATCGCTGAACCTGCGTGGCGAGAAAATCGAGACTAACCGCGTTTTCCGCGCTCGTCGGATCACGTGAAAGCACCTGGCGAAACGCGGCCGTTACGAACGACGCGTCGTCTCGAGCCTGTGTTTGTAAACGCCGGGCCAACAAAATGCCCTGTCGCCGCGCGATCTGGCTGTTTGCCAACGCCAGCGCCTGCTGTGGACGGACACTGGTCGTCCGCCGGTAGCAGTCCGTTGGGTTGGGGGCATCAAACAAATCGAGCCATTGAATCCGACCCTCGCCATGATGCTCGATGTAAAGACTGCGGCGAAACGTCTTCAATCCATCCGAATCGGGGATGTGCTTGCCGCCCATGGTCAAGTCCAATTGGCCAGCAACGTAGAGAATGCTATCCCGAACCACCTCTGCTTCCATCCGCGCGGCATGAAACCGCCAGTAATAGATATTTTCCGGGTCCCGCTGAACATTGGACGCCGCCGTCAAGGGGGGGTTGGACGACATGCGGTATGCCTGGCTGTCAAGAATCAAGCGATGGATGTGCTTGATCTTCCAGTCATGTTCCATCAATTCCAGCGCTAACCAATCCAGCAACTGCGGGTGGGTCGGGCTGTCACCATTACGCCCAAAATTCTCCGGCGTCCCCACCAGTGGCACACCAAAATGCGCCTTCCAGATATGGTTGACCGCCACCCTGGCGGTGAGCGGGTTCTGCCGCGAAACAATGCGTCGCGCCAAGGCGATGCGACGCCCGCTCGACTGCCGCACATACTGCGGCCCAAGCGGACTGTAGGTGGCAGATTCGGTCTCCAATGCCGCAGTCAGTTCCTTTACCTTTTTTGCCGCCGCCGACTCGCTGGTCACCGCGGTTGCCAGAGCTTTCTGTGTCTTCGCATCTGTCGCGCCTTTCTGCTTTGCCGCGTAGACTGCGCGTAATGCCTGCGAATGGTCGTAACGCGCCTGATTCAGCTTCGCCAGACGTTGCGCTCGGCTGGCAGCCCGTGCCGCGGCCTGCCCGTCACCCTGCCGGTCCAGGTAC
>PAQH01000094.1 GCA_002709225.1 Planctomycetaceae bacterium | reverse complement strand
GTTCAATCTGTTGCTGATACCGGGCAATCAACCCATCGGCCGTCTCGTCGCCGGCGAGCACAAATGGCGACCTCACGACCACTTCACCACGGTCACCGAGCTCGTCCCGCAGTCGTTGGGCCACCCGCTGACATTCAACCTCGATGTCGACCACGGTAGCTGGCGCTGGAAACTCGGGTGCTGTGGGAGTCCCACAACCGACGCACAACAGCAGCAGACCAGAAACTCGTACAGGAAAGTCGCTACAGATCAATCGGACGGCATGGCCAGCGATTTGTTCCCAGTAACCCTTGTAGCGCAACTGTGACACTTCCCTCTCCGTCTCGCAGGCCGGCTCGAATAACCGCTCTTGCCGGCAACATCTTCGCTGTTCATTCCCATTTGCTACCAGTCGATTAACACTCCGACCAGCGACGCATCACCACGATCCATCCGGTCATAAACCGACGGCAGTTGCTCAGCCGTGAAACGGTCAGTCACCATGGGATTCAAGTCGAACCGCCCGCGTTCCAGAAAATCCAACGTCAACGCGACGCTGCGGTACCGATCCCAACGGTGGCCATCAGGTGGGTAGCCATACGTTGTCACCACGTTAAGGCGTTTACCAAGGTAAGGGTGTCCCACCGGATTGAAGTGTGGCCGCTGCGTATGTCGCGACATCACCACAACTTTCCCATCCGCACGCGCGACCTGCAGAGCCATGCGGATCGCCTCCCACGACGAGCCGGCCTCAAAGACGACATCCGCACCGACACCACCGGCAAATCCAAGCGCCTCCGCAACACAATCTGGCTCGTCTGGCGACAGGGCCAAATCGGCGCCCATCTCGCGCGCAATGGCGCGCCGCTCTGGGTGGTTTTCAACAACCACAGTGCGAAAACCGCAGGCGACCGACCAGGCAAGCATTCCCAAGCCAACAACCCCCTGACCGATGATGGCGACGTCCGCTCCCGGGTCTGGCCCTGCTTGTCGCAACGCTCGATGTGCGACCTCGAGCACATTCAGCCAGACAGCGTGTTCTGAGGTCACCGATTCCGGTAACAGCTGCAACGCGTCGATGGGTACGGCCGCCCACGCCGCATGCGCTGCGGTCGCAAACACTCGATCACCGGGACGCAAGCCGGTCACCGAGTCACCCGCTTCACGCACGGTACCAACCAGGGAATAGCCAGTCGAAGCCGGCAATTGAAACGGAACTGTTTCGTGCAAGAACTGGCCCTCGTCATCGACTGCAATCGCGCGAAATACACGCAGTTCGGTGCCGGTGCTGATCGCAGTCAGCCGCGTTTCAACCAACACCTCTGCTGCGCCACAGTCCGGGCGGGGCACTTCGCAGAGCGAGGCCTGCCTGGGCCCGGTAACCAGTAGTTGCTTCATATTCAACCAAGCACCGTAACCACTTTGTTTCGTTGACCTTACACCGCAAACATGGTACCTTAAAAATGCTTTCTGTGAAAAAGGTACGCCCATTTTTGTCCCGCTGCAATAGCTTGAGATCCCGTGGCAATGCGTGCGGCGCTCCTGTGCATAGGGGTCGTACGATCCGCTGTTGACGCTCTACGGCAAAAACAACGACCAAGCCATACGGGCCTGACTCCAACCCCGTCAGTATCGCCCCACCTAAGAGATCAAGGATCCACCAATGCTTCGCTTAACCGACCGCGGCACTGCACAAACCTGCGACGGCCTCAACCGACGCGATTTCATGCAAGTCGGGTCGTTAGGCGCTGTCGGGCTTTCACTGCCGCAGCTGATGGCGGCCAAAGAAGCCGGTCACGTCAAACAGGAACACGACGACCGATCGGTCATCATGATTTTCAACTTGGGTGCGCCCAGCCAGCTCGACACGTTCGATCCCAAGCCAGACGCCGCAGCGGAAATTCGCGGCCCCTTTTCAACAATTCCCACGGCTTCTCCCGATATCCGCATCAGCGAAATCCTACCCCAACACGCCAAGCACGCAGACAAGCTCTCGCTCGTTCGAAGCTGTTTCCATACTGCCGCCGCGGTGCATGACACAGGCCACCAAATGATGCAAACCGGACGGCTGTTCACGGGTGGAATTAACACACCCCACGCCGGCTGTGCGCTCGCCTACCTACGTGGTCGCAAGACAGACCTCCCCGCGCACGTAATCCTGCCAGAGCCCATGGGTCCCACTGGCGGTAATTTACCACACGGCCAGGATGCCGGATTCCTCGGGAAAGCGTTCGATCCATTTGTGTTGAATACGGACCCCTCGAAGCCCAACTTCAAAGTCCCCGACCTGCTCCCACCACAGCAAATTGGGGAGGCAAGACTGGCGCGCCGCCGGAAGTTGCGAGAAATCGTTGAAGAGACTGCCACACAGTTCGAGAACAGCCAAAGTGCAGAGCTGCTGGACACGAATTTCGACGCCGCCTACCGCATTATGACAAGCCCAGAAGCGCGCAACGCGTTTGATTTGTCAAAGGAACCGAAAAAGCTCCGAGACAAGTATGGCAACAACCGCTTTGGCCAATGTTGCCTGTTGGCTCGGCGCCTTGTGGAGGCTGGCGTACGCTTTGTCACTGTCAATACTTTTCTCACGGTGTTTAATGAAATCACCTGGGACATTCATGGGTCGCAACCATTCACTTCAATCGCCGGTATGAAGGACACCGTCTGCCCGATGTACGATCAGGCCTACGGCGCGTTGCTAGAAGACCTGACGGAGCGCGGACTCTTAGACAATACGCTCGTCTGCAACTTGCAGGAATTCGGCCGAACTCCGCGCGTGAATCCGGCCGGTGGTCGCGACCACTGGCCGCAGTGCTGGTCGGTCTACTTTGCCGGCGGCGGTGTCCAAGGAGGGCGAGTCGTTGGCCGCAGCGATTCCATTGGCGGCTACCCCGCGGAGCGGCCGGTGGAACCCTCGGAGCTCGTCGGCACGATCTATCACAGTCTAGGCCTGGACCTGGAAACCGAGCTTCCGGGACCAGCGGGGCGACCATTTCCTCTGGTCGACTACGGCAAGCACGAAATTAAAGAGCTGTTCTGACTCCACTTTCCGGAACGCTCAATGATCACGCGTGCCCAGGTGCGAGCGAACAAACCGCTGTGAACCGGGCATTAAGGAATCGCGCCATGCGTTTATCCAAGCCATGCTCCACGGTCGATCGAGGCTTATTGGACCGTTTCGTGTCGTTCTACAATAACGCCACAATCATCAGACGCGCACCCCTGGTCGCGACCCTGTTGATCATGCTGGCCTTCGTCCAAGTCAACGGACTCCACGCTGCCGACGGGATCGCTGTTTTCCCGGGTACAATCAAGCTGTCAACGCCCCGTGCCCAACAACGGCTGGTGGTCGAACGAATGGTCGATGGACAGTATCTGGGACAGGTATCCGAGGGAATCGAGTGGATCAGCCACGACCCTCAAATCGTCACCATTGAGAACCAACACGCCGTTCCGCGGGCCAATGGGCGTACGCGAATTGAGGCCCGCTGGCAGGGCCATGCGGTGACTGCTGAAGTCATTATTGATGGGCAGCACCAGCCGTTTGTTTGGAATTTTCGCAATCACGTAGAGTCGGTTCTTTCCAAGACTGGCTGTAATTCGGGTGCCTGTCATGGTGCCCGTGCCGGACAAAAAGGATTTCGATTGACGCTTTTTGGATTCAACCTAGAAGCCGATTACGCGTATCTCACTCGTCAGGCTCGCGGTCGCCGCATCATTCCAGAAGATCCTGGTCGCAGCCTGATTCTCACAAAACCAACGGGTCTGATCCCACACAAGGGCGGCATTCGATTTGAAGTCGGCTCTACTGAATACCAGGTCCTTGCCGAATGGATCGCTGCTGGAAGCCCGGGACCGGCCGACGACGATCCTGTCATCGAGAGACTGGAAGTACTGCCTCACGCGTCCCGGCAAAAGGCGGGCAGCATCCAACAACTCGTAGTACTGGCACATTTCAATGATGGACATGTGGAAGACGTCACCCGGTGGGCGAAATACACATCCGTCAATAGTAGTGTTGCCACTGTCACCACAGATGGTGAAATTTCCGTACGCGGATCGGGAGAAGGCGCCGTCAAAGTCTGGTATCTCAATTTGAATGAAATGGCATTTGTCACCGTGCCGTACGACAATCCGGCTCCACAGCAACAGTTCGCCGCCACCACCAACTCCAACTTTATCGATGGGCTGATCACGGAGAAACTGGCTAGTCTCCAACTGCCCCCTTCTCCTCAGTGCCGCGATGACGTTTTCATTCGCCGTGTTTTCCTGGACACCATCGGCACGCTGCCCACGATCGACGAGACCCGCCGTTTTCTGGAAGACAACCACCCCGCCAAACGGGACACCTTGATCGACGCCCTGCTGGCGAGACCGGAATTTGTAGATTACTGGGCATATCGCTGGTCCGATTTACTCCTGGTCAACAGTGAGAAACTCGATGCGGCAAGCGTGAAGTCCTACTATGGCTGGATCCGTGAACGCGTCGCCGAGGATACGCCCTGGGATCAAATGGTGTCACAGGTCATTACTGCCACGGGGAGTACCAAGGAATACGGCGCGGCCAACTTCTACACGCTACATCAAAGCCCCGAAGAAATGGCCGAGACGGTTTCCCAGGCCTTTATGGGACTGTCGATCCAGTGCGCCAAATGCCACAACCACCCTCTAGAGAAATGGACCAATGATCAGTATTACGGTTTCGCGAACATGTTCGCGCGGGTTCGCGCCAAGGGTAATCCACGTGTTGTTTTTGCGGACACACGGGGTGAATTGATCCAGCCGGCGACCGGCCGGGCGCAACCACCACGCCCCTTGGATGCCACGGCGATTCCATTTACCGCCACACAGGACCGCCGGATCGCACTCGGCGCATGGTTAACGGCAGCGGACAACCCCTACTTCAGTCGCTCCATCAGCAACCGCATTTGGGCCAATTTTTTCGGCGTTGGCCTGGTAGAGCCGATTGACGATATGCGGATAACGAATCCGGCCAGCAACGAACGCCTGCTCCACGCAGTGTCGCGTTTCCTAGTATCCCGCAACTTTCGCCTCAAAGAACTGATTCGGACCATCGTGCAATCGGCTGCATATCAACGCAGCAGTCAAGCAACAAGAGAAAACGCCGCGGATCACCGCTTTTACTCGCGTTATTACCCCCGCCGCATGAAAGCCGAGGTGCTTCTCGACGCACTTTCACAAGTGACACAGATTCCTACCGCGTTCAAGGATCATCCGCGCGGTCTCCGTGCTCTGCAGTTACCCGACTCGAACATCAACTCCTACTTTCTGACCACATTTGGCCGGCCTGAACGTGTGATTACCTGCGCATGTGAACGCAGCGACGAGCCGAGCATCACCCAGGTTTTCCACCTCTACAATGGCGACACCGTCAACGGAAAGTTACAAGCACCGGACAGTATCGTTGGCCAGATCGTTGGCCAGATTAACCCCGACCATCCAGACGCCATGCCGATTGAACAAGCCTATCTTGCCGCACTATCGCGTGCACCATCTGAATCCGAAGCGAAGCAACTGCTCAAGGTGTTTCAAGCTACGCCCGCGGTAGACCGCAGACTACTCATTGAAGATCTTTACTGGAGCATTCTCAGTAGTCGTGAGTTCCTGTTCAATCACTAACGATGGCGAAGTTGCCTGCGAATGTCGCTTTACAGGCTCGCGACCACAGCCGGACTCAAGTTCTCGATGTTTCCCAACGCCCTGCCCCAAGACGCTCATCGAATGACACATTTCCTCGCGCTCCGACAACTTGTGTTGCTGGCCCCGCTCCTAACGCTAGTTTCCTTGCCAGGTTCCCACACCACGTACGCCGCGGATCCGCCAGCAAGCAATCAGGCATTTGAATCGGCCATGCAAGTGCTGAAGAAGTACTGCGCCGGCTGCCACAACGCAGACGAGGCGGAAGGCGGCCTGCGTCTCGACAGCTACACTGCACTACTCCAAGGCAGCAAGCGCGGATCCGTAATTACTCCGACGCGCGGCGACCTCAGTCGCCTGGTCCGTGTCGTCTCTGGCCAGTCGAAACCAGCGATGCCGCCAGCCGACGAACCTCAACCAACCGCAGCGGAAATCGCTTTGCTCACCAAATGGATTGACCTCGGTGCCAAAGGTCCGGCAGGAAAGTACGATCCCACTCGTCTCATCACTCCACGTATCGAACTGACAACTCCAGCCCGTGCGCCGATCAGCGCTGTCGCCCTTTCACCGGATGACGCTGAGGTGGCAGTTGCGCGCTACGGTGCGATCTCCCTCGGGCCACTGCAATTATCCGAACCGAGACGCCAACTTGCTGGTCCTCGAGGCAATGTGAACGATCTTATGTATTCCGCCGATGGCAATCTGCTGGTGGCTGCGTCGGGAGAACCAGGCTTATTCGGTGAAGCGCGGTTGTGGGAACGTCAGAGCGGTCGTGAACTGCGGGTCTTCCAAGGACACCGAGACAGCATTTACGCCTGTGCGTTGAATGCCAGTGGGACCCTACTGGCGACGGGCGGTTACGACCGCCAGATCAAACTCTGGGATGTCAAAAGCGGAGAAAACCGGTTTACCCTATCGGGCCACAACGGCGCCGTGTTTGACCTTGCTTTTCGGCCCGACGGCAAAGTACTGGCAAGTGCCAGCGCAGATCGCACGGTTAAACTCTGGGATGTTACCAGCGGGAAGCGTCTGGACACTCTCAAACAAGCTACCAAGGAACTCTACACGTTGGCCTTTGCGCCAGATGGGCGTCACCTGGCAGCAGGTGGCGTCGACAACCGCATCCGTCTCTGGCAAGTCAGTCCATCCGCACAAGAGGGTAGTAACCCACTTCGCTATTCCGTGTTTGCCCACCAGGCGGCCATCCTGCGGATCGCCTACGCACCGCATGGCAAGACGCTGGTATCCGCTGGTGAAGACCGTACACTCAAGGTCTGGGAGATGGAAACCCTGATCCTAAAACGGCAGCTCGAACAACAGCCCGACTGGGTGTCGGCGTTGGCTGTTGCCCATGACAATCAGACCTTGCTGGTAGGTCGGCTGGATGGCAGTGTTGGCAAGTACGCCTTGGAGGCCAATGCCGGCCAGGACACCTCGAATCACAGCGTTCTTCCAGAGGTTCCCGAGCCAATCGACTATGGCACCCAACCGGCGCTGGAAGAACTTACGCGAACAGCGGAAGCCGAACCCAACAACACCCCTCAGAGAGCCACGAATCTCACGGTTCCGGGAGTGGCTACTGGACAACTACAAGCCACTACCAACCAAAGTCCCGATATCGATCTGTTTCGGTTTCGTGCCCGCCGTGGCGACCAGTGGATTATTGAGACAAACGCCGCTCGCGCCAAATCACCACTCGATTCCAAGATCGTCATACTGGACGCCAGTGGCAAACCCGTCCCGCGCGTGCTGCTCCGAGCCGTTCGCGATTCGCAAGTCACTTTCAGACCTGTCGGCTCCGATGACATTCAAGCCCGGCTCGTCAACTGGGAAGAAATGGAAATCAACGAGTATTTGTATCTCAACGGTGAAGTCACCAAGTTATTCCTGAAGCCTCGGGGGCCCGACTCGGGTTACCAATTTTACCCTGGTGCGGGAGCCCGCATCGGATTCTTTGATACCAGCGGACGCGCCCAACCACTGGGCCAACCATGTTACATCGTAGTTCCTTATCCTGTCGGAACTGAACTACCCGATAACGGCTTGCCTTCGTTCGTGCTGAATTATGAAAACGACGACGCCAGCTCACGTAAGCTCGGCAGGGATTCGCGACTCACTTTTGTAGCTCCCGCCGACGGCGAATATCTGATTCAAATCAATGATGTTCGGCATTTTGGCGGTAACGAATTCTCTTACGAACTTATCGTACGACGCCCGCAGCCTGATTTCACAATCAGCCTGACTGGTGCCAATCCGACCGTCAACGCCGGCACCGGCAAGGAATTCACTCTCGAAGTGACGCGCATCGACAATTTCAATGGGCCGGTACGTGTTGACATCACTGGCACTCCTGCCGGGTTTACCGTCAGCACTCCGATCTGGGTCGAAGCCGGCCAGCGGACGGCAAAAGGAGTCATCTACTCGCTGCCCCACGCTCCCCGGACAACCCAGGCGAACTGGTCGCAGACGAAAGCCACCGCCAGCGCGGAAATATTCGGAAAGCCCCGACAACACGAGGTCGGGGGCCTGGGCACCATCAAACTGGCCGGCCGCCCCAAACTCGTTACCCACCTTGTGACTCGGGGCAACAAGGGCCTGACACCGATCGTCATTCCGCCGGTACCGCCGCGGAATTGGCTACCCCTGGAACCTGGCATCCTGAAAACAGCGTCGGCTACAACATTAGTGCGGCAAGTCGATCACACGATTCTTGCCACCGGCGAGAATCCCGACGCAGACAGTTACACCATCGTGTGCTATACCGAGAGCCAAGATATTCACGCCATTCGCCTCGATGCTCTGGGTCATCAGTCACTCCCCAATGGAGCGCCCGGCCGCGCCGAAAAAACGGGCAACTTTGTACTCTCGGAAATCAAGGTAACCGCCGTCTCCCTGGCCAATCCAGAGAAGTCACAGACCGGCTTATGGGCCGATGCCAGCGCGGATTACTCCCAGGGCGGGTGGGATGCCAGGAATGCCATCGATGGCAACGCCAAGACCGGCTGGTCCGTTGGCTCGCATAACGCTGCCGCCGGCTATCCGGTACAGCGCGCTGATGACAATCCCGCGCACTGGGCCACGTTTGAACTGTCTGAACCGTTGGGATTCGCTGGCGGCACAATGCTGGTGATTACACTTCAACAGGGTGGAGAACGAAAGCAGCACAATCTAGGGCACTTCCGATTGAGCTGTACCGCAACTCCTAAACCGTCAGTACCGCTTGCTTTCCCCCAAATCCCCGAGGTGGTCATCGCTCCCGGATCTATGGCGCAATGTGAATTGCGAATCGAACGCAATGGCTTTGAGCAGCGGGTTCAGTTCGACGTCAATAATTTACCGCATGGGGTAATTGTGGAAGACATCGGATTGAACGGTGTACTGATTCCAGAGGGTCAAACCGAACGTACTATTTTCTTGCGTGCCGAGTCCTGGGTCCCGGAAACGGAACGTCTGTTTCACGCGGTAGCCAAAGTCGAGGGAAACCTGGTCTCGTTCCCCATGCGACTCCGCGTTCAACGCCGCCCCACGGCCCCTCAAACTGCGGCATCGGAATAGCGACCTCAGGGCGTCTGAGAGCGCACCCACTCGATAACAGCAGTTGCCGGCATCACCATTAGGCACTAAATCTCAGGGTCAGCCAACTGAGAACGATCTCGATCAAGGCAGGCGCCTGACCGGAATAGAAGTGGTCAGCCCCGGCAACGACTTGCAGATCACGCCCGGCGTCCGCTGACGGGCGAATTGCCTCGGGCATTCCTGCAAAAGCGATCCCCCCCTGTTCAACTTCGGCTTGTCCAAAAACGTACAGAGCGGGGCAATCTATGCTGTCGACAAAGTTGAGTACGTTATAACGCTCAGCGGGCCCGTATTTGTCAACGTAACATGCTGCGGACATCAGGGTCGGAAACGGGAACCGGGACAAAAACAGGTCGTCCGGCCGACCTGCCGCAACTAGCGACTCCGCTTCCCCGAGCGAGTGTAAGAAACGTCCACTGTCTGCCGATTCGCGAAACGCCGCACAGGAAAGCCGCGGGGGGGAAACGGGAATCACACAGGCGACCTGAGGATGTGGCTGATGTGCCAAAGCATAACAGACCTTTACCGCACCTAAACTGTGCCCTAGGACTCCGATTGTTCGATGCCCTCGTGTTACCAGATAATCCACCCACGCGTTAATATCCAGACACGCATCCGCGACAATCTCATAGGCCGCTCCAACGCGTTTAACACCATCTCCGCAGCGGGCCGTACTGACCGTGTCATGCCCCCTTGTATTGACACGTAACGCCGCAATCCCCACCTGCACCAATGCCCCGGCAAGCGATTCCATCAACATGGAACCATAGAAATTGCTGCCAACTCCGTGCAACAAAATCATCGCATCCAGCTGGTGCGTCGAACCTTGATCCACTATGGCGGTTTGCAAGGCACCGTCGAGCCGCACCTGGTCTGCCGTCGCAGTCCGAACTAATTCCACCTGACTCATGTAACCACACCTCCCCCAGACCATTCCCGTCAGCGTGTATGCGGTGTCGCAGTGACAGCAACGATCATAGAACACGTCCCACTAAATCGAAACCGGCCCGCACTTTTCCTAGCCAGCGGATCCCCGTACTGCCCTGCATCTCTACGCAGACTTTCACACAGCGATATAATCTCTTGCACAACAAACCGATTTCCTGTCCACATCGATTTGAGGGTCAGTATGAACTTCCATTACGTCTTCCGACCATCTATTTTGGTTGCGCTACTCTGGGCCGCTCCTCTGGTCTCGCAAGAGCGGGACGCACTACGACAATCCCAGCAAACGGCGATTGCCGAAATCATCAAACGTAGTGACGACATCAAAGCGGTCAATCAGGCAATCTGGCAATTCGCGGAAGTCGGACTCGAGGAACACCGTTCGAGCGAACTACTGGTCCAAACGCTCACGTCTTCCGGATTCCGCGTCAAACGCGGTATCTCCGGGATGCCCACTGCATTCGTGGCAAGCTATGGTGAAGGCCGTCCTATCATCGGCATTCTTGCCGAATATGACGCGTTACCGGGCATGTCACAAAAAACGCTCCCGCAACGGGAACCGTTGAAACCCGGAGCTGCGGGCCATGCCTGTGGCCATTCTGGCTTGGGGGCCGGTTCTTTGGGCGCGGTGCTCGGACTGAAAGCCGCGATGGAGAAACATCAAATCCAAGGTACGATCCGACTCTACGGAACGCCCGCCGAGGAAACCGTAATCGGCAAAGTTTACATGACACTGGACGGCCAGTTTGACGACCTCGACGCTTGTCTCCACTGGCATCCAAGCTCCAAGAACAGAGCCTGGGCCGGTAGTTCAAAAGCCCTTGTGTCGGCGAAATTTACGTTCGACGGTACGGCGGCACATGCCTCCGTCAGCCCTCACAGTGGACGCAGCGCCCTGGACGCCGTCGAGTTAATGAACATTGGTGCCAACTACATGCGGGAGCACATCAAAGAAGATGCGCGAATCCACTACGTGATTGTCGATGGTGGAGGGGCACCCAATGTCGTTCCTCCCCAGGCGACGGTGTGGTACTTCTGTCGTGCCGATGTACATGCCGATGTTGAATACAACTTCCGGTGGCTGCAAGATATTGCCAAGGGGGCCGCGCAAATGACGCGCACTCAGCTTGCCGTGAAAATCGACACGGACTGCCATGAGATCATCCCCAATCAGCCCTTGTCGGAACTCTTGACCGCGAACCTGACGAAAATCGGCGCCCCGAAATTCACCGCGAACGAAATCGCCTTCGCACGGCGTCTGCAAGCCCCACTCACTGAGCAATTTGGCACACAGTTTCCTCTCGCCATCGATGACCGAATCCATCGCCTGGTTCCCAACCCGCCCCCCGGGAAAGGGTCGACCGATGTGGGTGACATCAGTTGGCGCGTCGCCACCGGAGGACTCGCGACAACCTGTTTGTGCGCTGACAGTCCTGGACACAGCTGGCAAAACGTCGCGGCAATCGGGTCGTCACTCGGTGAGAAAGGACTACTCTACGCAGCGAAGACGCTTGCCGCGACCGGGCTCGATTTACTTGAACATCCGACCTACTTGAAGGCGGCCAAAGCCGACTGGAAAGCGCGTATGAAAGGTCGCAAGTACTTCAGTTTCATTCCGGACAAGCAAACAGTACCTAAACAGATCCGTTGACCGGTGGGAACCTGATGCGATAGGCTTAAGTTGCACCAGCCGGCTGCCTTTTCCTTACCTGGACTAACTTCACCATTACAGCCAATCCTGTGCAACCTTTTCACATCCATTGTCCTAGCTGCGCAGTACGACTGCGGGTCTCCAACGTGCAGGCTCTGGGACAAATCTTGCGTTGCCCCAAATGCCAAAGCCTCGTTCAGGTACCAGAACTATCACCCGAATCAGTTGAAGATCTGGCGCTCGGCCACCCGCATTCAACTGAATTTTCTTCGGTATCGAATCCGAACGAAAACCCAGCTGAGCCTCCAGTGGCAACGGTGCCGGGGGGAGCAGGTGCCGAGAACATCCTGACATCACCCGCCTCTTTCGAGATGGCAGAAGACGCTAGCAACTGGGCGAACCCCACTGCCCAGGCCCCCTGCCCAGACAACCGGCAACTCTTGCCACGCGGCGACTGGACACCGGCAGGCACACAACGGACACGTCAGTGGGTCATGTATGTATTGGCCGCCACGGCTGGAATTGCACTTGCTTTCTTGACTGCGAGTCAATTCACCCAACGGTCGCCGGAGCCTGCCCCAGTGGCTGTGGAATTACGTGCCAACGGTTCCCCCGCCTCCCCATCGGCGACCGATCCGATAGACGGGAGCCCCAACCCCGGTCCGCAAGTTCCCGTCGGTGGCAACTCAGTCACAGACCACGCCAAAGACATACCTGACGTTGTCGCTACGGAGCCGGCAACTACGGTGTCTCCAGTTGCAGAACCGTCATTGGAAACGTCGCCAGTTGCCACGCCAACCATCACAGAGCCCGTCTCACAATCAGATCCGCCGCCCACCGGTATCGACCGCCCAGAGCATCGCGAGACGCCCCAGCCAATCCGCCCTCCGACCAAACGCAAAGGGCCCACACGCGGTCTCGATATTGAAACCCAACTTGCACGGTCACTCGCATCGTTTGAAATCCAACAGCAGCCACTGCTTGATTTTGCCAGATTTGTCTCGGAATTCACCTACCTGCCGGTGACACTCGATTTGGTATCGCTGCAACAACACGAGGTTTCTCCACTTGTCCCCGTGTCCGCCGATCTGAACCAAACCACCTTTCAAGATTTGCTGCCTACTATTCTCGCGCCTATCGAACTGAGCGCCAGTTATGATTCAAAGGATGGGATCACGATTCATCACCGCGCGCATCATCCGGCGGCACTGGCCCGAGAGATTGACGTCCAAGAGATCGTGGCCAATCCCACCGACTTTCGGGGCCTCGTCCAACTCATACAAAGTCTGGTCGCGCCTCGTAGCTGGCGCAAGCATGGAGGGACTGGAAGCCTGCAGAGTGCAACTGGAACCCTGATCGTCGACCAGACATACTCAATTCACACCGAAGTCGAGCGATTTTGCGAGCAACTTCGACGCGTGCGCAAGAGACTCTCTCCACTCGTACCTAATTCAGGCAGCAGTGTCCCAGGTGCGAAGCTTCAGTTTCCCTCGGTATCACTCAATTTCAGCCAGCCAACGCGCCTTCTACAGGTTGTCAAACGCCTGGAGCAAGAGACCGGCAGTCGCCTCATAATCCATTGGGCTTCGCTCGCACAACTAGGATGGTACGCGAATAGCCAATCCACCTTGTTCGCGAACGCGGAACCCTTGGACAGCGCCTTGGAGCAACTGTTCCAACCAACTCCAGTTTCACTTGCGGCGTTAGGTTCCAACTTGTATCACGTCGTCGCAGAGGTACCGACCACTGCTCGGATGCCTATCGTGTTTTATCCCCTCGGTCAGAAGTTGACACCCGATCAAGCGTCTGAGCAAATACGTTCTCTCACCGAGACCATCGGAACGACTCATTTCCACGGTTCGGGCGGTGAGGGTGCCATCTGCTATGACGCTCTCTCCGAGTGCCTGATTGTGCGTCTGCCGGCAACGCTCCAATCGCGGGTCAAATCACAGCTACGACGCGCGCGTGATTTCTAGAGCCGCTCTCACAGCACCGGATCGCCATAACAGTAGCGCTCTCTTCAACTACTCGCACTGCGGTAACTTCCCAGCGCACGGGTAAATACCCAGCGAGACCCCAACACGCAGATCACCGTAGCGACCAACGCGAACAGGGGCAGGAAAACGTCTAACAGCTGACTCCATTTAGGGTAAAGCGGCTGAGCGATGAGGCGCGCCGGCACATTCACCACAACAAGCACCGGAACAAGAAAAGTAAAAAAAATCCGCAGCATGTTACCCCACGGCCACCCTTGGTAGATGTCCATTGGATACCGAGAAAAATTCGTGAGATAAAACCAGAAATTGTAGAGCGATTGATTGCGTCCGAGCCAGATGCTGGTCGCAGCCAGCGCAATCATCAGGCTATACAAAATTGCTACGCCCGTGATAACGTAAAGCGGATACAACACGATCAGTACCGGTGAAAGCGTAATCGGATTCTCCGGCCGAGTAACGAGTTGCCAGGCACTCACTCCCAGCAAAATCAGCCCCGCCAGAAAATTCGCAAACTGCGACCACTCAATCTTCTGCAGTGAAATCAAGAATTGCGTATCGATCGGCTTGAGGAGCGCAAAATCAAGGTCACCTCGCCGAATCAACTCGCTAAACTCCTGCGCGTTGGGCATGAACAATGCCTGCACCGTACTGTTAATCAACATCGTCGTCGCCAGAAACACGAAAAACTCGTATTTGTGCCATCCGGTATCCGGGCCAATCTGTTGTGCGTGGTTGAAGATGATCAGATAAAAACCGACGTTCATCAACGTCCAGGAGAGTGAGGAAACACACTGGAGGGTAAAGTTCAGCCGGAAGGTCATCTCACGGACCAGACTATTTCGGGCAAAGGTCAGAAAAACCTTGCCATACGGTGGGGTTTCTTCCGTCATCCTGTGTTCCATTCCACATTTTCTCGAGACACTCTCGGACGCCTCGTTTGACAGACTCTATTCTAGTTGCCTGCGAACCGCCACCAGCCAATTAGCCCGACAACGTAGCCCAACAAGAATAGCGATCATACCGTCAGCCACGGTCCTGTACTTTCAGCATCCTCGAAAGAGGTGCCTTTCCCTGCTTGGTCCAACGCACGAGCTATCAGAAATAAAGCCAGAAACATCGCCGGCAGCACTCGTACGACGAGGAGCAGAAATAATCCAGGCGCCGTTACCACACGTTGCGGGTCGATCCCCTGCAACCATTCAGCCATTTCTGGTTGCAGCGCGAATAAGCCAAGCTGCTTAAACAAAAAGTAGGGAGACGGCAAACAGGCACCAACGATACAAGCGATCGCGAACGGATGCCGCCAATCACGCTGAGTTAACAAGCCAAGCACTAGAAAAGGAATCAGTGTTGTGTAGTGGTATTCAAAGACGCCGCTATAGAAAAGCAAGTAATAGCACGTCGCCAACACCAACCCACAAAACAGTGAAATACGAGGCACAAAGAACAAGACTAACAGCCCTAACCCTACGCCGTACTTCAAGAACACAGCCGCTGCGTCACCACCACCCAAATGCAAGACAACTGCTTGCAGATTGAAGACCATTTCCCGATGAAAGGCAGGCGCGTCCGTGGGCAAACGGGCAAAGCGAACCATCATTTCCAGGTACTGACTTCCACCCTGAAACAAGCAGCCAATCCCGGTCAGCGCCACAAACGCCAGTGTCGCTGCCACGGCCACTCGAATCTTCCCACGCAGCATCAACAGCGGCACCCAAAGCAAGGCGATTGGTTTGACAAGCAGGGAGGCCAGCAGCCACCCCGCCAGCCAGGTCTCCGAACGTTCTTCCACAATCCCTAGCAAGAACAGATACAGACTTGTATTGAGAAAGAAGTGATACTGACCAGACCCGATCTCGACGCCCTGCACAAAAAACACCCACCATACAAATGCCACCAAGACAAACCGGCGCGACTGGCCTGCGCGACGATAGAGATCAACAAACAGCAGGCTGGTGATAAACAGCTTGACCAAGGTAACAACGGCGAAACCAGTGGGAATACTCAACCCTTGCAACGGCAAGCCAACCAATAAAGTGAAAACGGGGTGGTACACATTACCACGCACCAGGGGATAGTCCGCGGACATCGTAAATGGCCCACACAAATTCCCACCTTGGCGCCACTCCAGCACCGCATGGGGAATCTGCGAATAATCCATCGTCTTCTCAGTCTGGATCGCATCCCAAGGAAAAAACCAGAGGAGGTGATCGGTGCGCAATGCGGACGCGTAATAAGACAAATGGATCGCCACAAAAAGGCCAATCCAACACCACTTCGTCTTCTGCAATGCACCCTCCTGACAGCTACCGGTTCAACCGTTGAAGCTCAACCAACCAGCCGAAAATTGAAACGGATTCGTTCGGGTGGACCATGCAATCACACCAGAGACGGTTTACCTTCAATCGAATTCCCAGGTGTCAACGAAGTTGATTTTCCCAAATTGTGATCATCCCAGGCAAGGGAGATAACCCAATCGCACGCGGCGTAATGCCTTCGAGCGTGAAGTGCCCTGTCAATAGATCCAGGTCACCGTCGGCATCCACATCCGCACATTTTACGGTAGCGTGGGAATAACGCCCGGTTTCCAACACGTGGGTTTCAAACTGGCGCGGACTGGTCTGCTCCAGCCACACCAGCGATGCAACTCGCTTACCGTCCAGCAAGTTAACGCCAGTCTGAGGATCGGTAATACCAAACGGCAGAAAGGCCGATGCGACAATATCCAGGTCACCGTCAGCGTCCAAGTCACCACTGCTAACGGCCAAACCTCCAGGCAGCGGCGTCAACGCGTGCCGCCGAAACGGAAAACTCCCTTCGTTTTCGAGCCACTGAACCTGATGATAGGGTCGGTAGATCTGAAAATCCAGCGTATCGCCATTCACCAACAGGACATCCAGGTCGCCATCCCCATCGACGTCAACAAGCTCGATCCCGGCAGAACCATACCCCGCATTATTCGCATCAAATACGACTTCCTTACGAAAGTTGCCCTGCCCTTGATTCAAAAAAGCCACAATCTTCTCGTGCTCCTGGCTGATCAACGCCATAAAATCCAGGCGACCATCACCATTCAGGTCTGCCACGGGGACGTGTATCACGCCGGCACGATCATCCAGAGTATGCACCTCAAAACGCGGTTTACGATAGTCGGTAGTTTGGTTCTCTAAATACAATACGTGACCGGAAAACTGGCCCCCGAATTCTGCGACCACCAAATCGCGATCACCGTCCACGTCGAAATCTGCCGCCCTGACATCCGCGATCCGCCCGACACCGGCAAGTAAAGGCGTCATCTGGTAGACGCCCGATTGCCCCGGATGTAGCCACAGCACTCGCCCCTTTTTTGCATCGGATGTCTGCAACGTCCCCAAATCGGCAACTAACGCATCGGGCCGTCCATCTTCGTCCAGGTCCGTTGTCTCCAAGTGTCCCGGGTGTGTCACCTTCCCCAAGAAGGTGAGCGTATCTCGCCCAGTACTGGGTTCCCAGACAAAGACCTGTCCGGTTGGCATATCGGTAATTAAACCTGCACTGTGTTTTGCGGCACCCCACGGTGACCACTGAATGTTAGAGACCCCCTGGTACACAGGTAAAGCAAACTGTCCGGGGGTCTCTCCGTCCACTCCGATCGTAAGATCGCGTGTTTTAAAGACGAGCGGCGATGGACTCCACTGGGGCGGTGCAATCTCAAAACGCTCGGGCGCACGGTCCTGAAAAAATCGCAACGTCGGGGCAAAAGGAGGCACTTTCTGCGGATCAAAATCACTGTGCTCCAGAAACCCGTAAGCCTGCCGCAACTCCTTTTCCCAGAATCCCTTGGGGATCGTCCGTGGTTCGGGGTAGGCGTGGCAATAGGTACATGCCTCACGTATCTGAGACTCCAGTACCTTCTTGCCGACTGCCCCGTTGCCGACTGCCGCCACAACCTCGCCAAAGTCCTGCGAGGCGGTTGTCGTATTCGCCGTTTCCGATGGAGACGGCACCGGCGCTGGCCCACATCCCATCGACAGGCCGAAAGCCACCAGGATCATTACTACCTGTACCCCGGTTTTCGTCAGCATCAAGAAACCCTCCGAATCAACCGCCACACGTCTCGCCAGCCAAAACAAACCCGTCACGACCTCAAAACGGTGTGCAGATGCGCTGCCTCGCGCGTCACGGGTGCGGCTGGGGCGCCAAAACGAACTGATCGCATTGCCACCAAAAGACTACAACCAACCATTAACCACCCCAACCAACTGGGGGACAACCATAACCACCATGCCAACCCTAGAACGATTCCGCCGGTGGACGCATGCCAGGTGACACGTTCCATGTTCCAGTGCCGCGACACCCCTCTCCACACCCCGCACGCACCCAAAAAGGTCAAAACGGCGGCCAGAGTTCGCCACATTGAGGAACGGTCAAACACGACGCTCCGACCAAGCTCTAAAGTGGATTGATCGGTCATAAACTGCAGATAGATTCCCTCACGATAATCACCCAATCGCGTAACCAGTGCTAATGGGCCGGGAGCCGTGGTCAGTGTTGATTGAGGTTCCACAATTTCAAGTCGCTGGCCAACATCCTTCCACGGCGCATCCAACTCATTCAATACCGAAACGTTTCCGACGCGACTCTCACCGGCATTAATCTGAGCGAGTCGCGTTTGCGTTTCGGTAAAACGTTGCCGCCAGGCCAGATACCAGCGGCTGCGATCTTGGTAAGGAAAACTCCGCGCGGTGCTGGCGGCTGCAGTCAATAAATCTGTCAAACTGCGCAATCGCGCGACGCCATGCTCCAACTCTGAAACAACCGCTCCTGCCACTCCCGACGGGCCGCGTAACTCGCGGCCAGCAACCTGCACATACCAGAGAGTCTGTTCAACTGGAAAGCTCACCACACGTGGTACGTACAACGTTTCGTCCGTGATCGCATTCTGTGAGATATCGTAGATCACTTCGATTCGCTGGGGCAACGGTTGGCGGCCCAGATTCAGCCGCCATTCGTGGTTACCTAAAGAGTTCAATTCGCCGGGGTATCCATCAACCGAAACACGTAACAGCCGCAGGCCGTCCGGTACTTCAAGTACACAATACTCTCGCCGCCCAGCTACCAGGTGGAAACTGCTCGCACCAAATCGATGTTGTGAATTGCAAACAACACGATGGTCAGCAAGTTGTACTCGTGCCTCGATGCGATCTTCCTGCAGCACCGGAGCTATCCGTGAACGCGCTGTCAGCTCAAACACGGCATGCCCCGGTTTTGCGTCAATCTCGGCGGGCGGCACAACCACGCGCCGCAAATCGATTCCTTTCCAGAATAGGGGCCTCCCCTCCAGTGTCTCCGGCACGATCAAATACCGTTCCGTCCCCGCAACATCTCGCGGCACAATCGGCAATAACAAGTCACTGCCTGTCGCATCCGCATCCACGAGACGTGCCATTTGTATGGTAAAGCTCCGCAGCCCCGTGGTTGCCGGGTACACGAGGATTTCACTCCCAGTGCGATCCGCAAGACCCCGGCTTGTGCTTTGCGTACCCCTCGGAAAAGTCAAGGAAGTACTCTCCGCGTCAGGAAGGTCAACACGCAACGCATCCAGAGTCCCCTCTTCCCCCTGAAACAAGACGGCGTTTCGCACCGACCAGTCCCCATCCTTCGGTACAAGTCGAGTTATGATCTTGGCCTGAATTCGCGAGACTCTTTTCTGGATACGCGCACGGCAACCGATCAGCACATCTTGACCAGCCGGGTTGCAAGAGTAACTACCGCATAACCTTCCCCATCCCGAACGGTGCCCTTGCCACTCCTGCTCGTCCATTGACTGCCAATTTTTTGGGAGCGCGAGTTCGACGCGTAATTGAGGCTCACGGTAAACCCTCACGCGCCGCGCGTTCACCATATTTGCAACAGGCTCGATCGACGGCAGCTCGACTTCGCCCCCCACCGTCCTTATGCCACCGCGCAGCAACACCTGGGCTGGCTCCGATGTCGGATTATTGAGAAACACCGACACTTGCCCGTCGGGCGCGCGCGACCAATGCGAAAGCAACGCCACACCATTCCCCGTAACCTCAACGTCATGCACCTCCATTTCAGGGGGTGTTTGAACGTTATACCGCCAAACCGATTCACCCAAAGTACGAAACTGCGCTATCCACTCCACCTTCACCTCGCGCTCGCCGAGCAGTATGTCCAACTGCGCATCAGCTGTCACAACCGCCGCGCGTAATTGTGTCATGATGCCCCACGCACCCTGCGAATCGCTCACCACGTAAGCAAGACTTGGCGGCGTGACATCCGCGGACCAGGCGTCCACCAGATCGGTGACATCCATGGAAATAAATCCGGGAACCGTTTCTGGTTGGCCCGCTAACGCTTCGTCCAAAGATACGGCAAACAAGTGTCGCACGGTCCTGCCTGTGCGCACCTGTAATTCTGGCAGCATCAACTTTCCAACACCTGAAGTGCCTGTCAGGTAAAAGGTCAATGGCAACACAAACTCGTCAGCGACTTCCTCTGGTAATGTCACGTTGAGGACCTTGGTACCGGTTCGTTTCGCATTCTCTACTTCCACGACAGTCCATTCCGTCTCCTGGTCAATCAGACGCAAGTTCGAATCAACTTCCAACTGAACCTTCTTAACCCGTCCAGCGAGGACGCGTCCAAAGACGCGAGATTCGAACAATACACGGCCCGGCCGAACACGTAACCAGTCAATCTGTTCAAACGTGACATCGGCTCCACCAGCCGCATTCTGACGTGTTGGTGACCACCGAAACGAAAGAGTTTTTGCCGGGCCCAATTCCACCGAGAGGTTGCCAAATTCGTCACTTGCGGTTTGCCCCAATGCCGAATCCATTCGGATGCCTGGTACCGGCTCGGCACTTTCCAAACGAAACCGGGACTGCGGAACGCCAGGAATCGCAATTTGAAATCGACCGTCGGCGACACCCGCACGGTCAAGTGGAAGCAACGCAAGTTCAAGGCGGTGAATTCCTCGAGTATTTACGTCACACTCGAGGCTATCTCCTGTCGGTGACCACCGAGTTTGAATCGCGACACCATCCAGATGTGCATCGGCAATTTGCACCTGATCCCTAAGCATCGGTAGGGCAATTCGCTGTTGCTCACGGCGTGTTTCCAGATCATAGACCGCCATCAACTGGGAAACCTCCAGCTGTTCTTCACGAGTACGCGCAACCTCACATCGATAATTCGCCTCTGTAACCAACCAATCATGTGACAACGACTGCGAGGCCTGAACCAACCCCGTCAAACGTCGGTAGAATTCCGCTGGCAAATAGATGACATCCCCAATTGGTTGACGTTCTGCATCAATCGGAAACAGAACTTCATGGATCACGGGCGTCCCGGCGTCTTTCCGCAGCTCATCCACGCCGTCAGCTGCGGTGACCAAAGCGGCGAGTATCGCCAACGTTGCTGTCGACCACAGCGACCAACGTTTTGACAATTCGCGCCGCTGGGAACCCGGCTCCACCATCCCAGGCTGCAGCCAAAGCAAACGTGCTCCGATCCCCGCCAGGACACCGAGAAACAGGGCCGCGGAGACGAGGTCCAAAATGTCAGGTACCAAGCAGGCCACCAGGATCGAAAAGACCACTGCAGCCAGACTCCCTCGGGGGGAACGAGCAGCGCCCCAGATCGTTCCCCCGGTCGCCAGAAAGAACACCGCCCAGGCCCACGACTGAATTGTTCCAGGTCGATAAACCTCGACTACGACATCAGTTTGTTTAGGCCAATCCAACAACCGCACAAATGTTCCCGCGCGTGTATTGATAGCGGGCGATGCATCATGAACATGGAGCCAGGGGCTGCCCTGCGCTGGTTCGGCGTTCCAACTCTGCGCCAGAACGGCACCGGGCCAGCGTGATGTTTCAACGTCGCCTGGATCAACGCCCGACTGGAGACGACTCGATATCACAACATCGTCACCATGTTTCATCAGCCCTAAACCCCACCGTTCCAGCACTCGGCGTGTCGGATCACCCTTTGCTGTATTCCTCCATATCGGCAAACGGGTATCCGGTGTGATTCCCAGGGCTGCCAACTGCCAGCGGTCAATCCATAAACGCGGCATCTGTCGCCCGCCATAAGCTCCGATCCAGTCGCTCCAAGTCCGTGGCTTCGTCAAGGACTGCGAAGTGTTCAGTAACTCACTCAGTCTTGTGGCCACACGCGCAACCGCATCTTCTTCATCGAGATCGATCGACGTCGTACCGTTACCGGACCATTCCCCGTCAAGGAGCCGGAACGGCTTGACCTCAGCTGGCCGCAACAAGGGGCCAAAAAAACGTCGCAGCCAACCGCCCGTTCTAGCAACAGCGCCAAATTGCACACCTTCCTGACCGGGGCGGGGAGCATATCCTGAAGGCAACCAAACCAACCATTGACGCTGTAATACAGGTGCGTCAATTGACGTATCCGGCGGTCTCAACGACGCGTAACTGTCGAGCGTTGGCCCAATCGTCTCGAACAATAGCTGGACCACAGGAAAACGCACGCCCACTGGCAAACTCAAGACAACCGGTGCTTCGGTGGCGATCACCGCCGGCGGCGCCACACGTTTTCCATTAATCTGAATACCGTGCCATCGAACACCCCGTGGAATCCGAAAGCTAGCTCGCCGGCGTCCTCCGTTCTCGAGAAGAAACGACGCTTCATGCAAGACATGACCGTTGCGTGCCCAATGGGAAACAAGCTGGAACGACCAAGCGTGTAACGCCATATCGACAGGATTGGCTACTTGCTGCCGCAACCAAGCCACTGTCTGGGTGCTCGGATCATATCGGTAGGTACCACGAATCGCCCGATCGCCCACACGCTTTCCAGGCTCACGCGGAATTCGACTCAATGCGGGGCCTTCAATCCAGCAACTCCGCAGTCCGTGGTTCGAAAATACCAACGTACCTGCTTGCGCCGCCGTTTCAGGCAAACGAATCAACCCGATTTGATGCTGCTCTGCAAATACGGTACGGCGCGTCCCGACAACAACAAAAGGACCGGCCTGCGGTTCGACAATAGCTAGGTTCCAAATAGCCCCCTGATTATCATCCTGTGAGTATACTCGACGTGCCGTTAGCCCAAGTTGTCGGTTACTCTCAAAACGCCAGTCAACGTCTGTATCAATATTGCCGGGCAGACTTACTCGGAAACCACGCAGCGGTGTCGATTCGGGTAAACAACGAATCTCAAACCGCTCGGTCAATTCGTCATTGCGCAAGTCAACTTGAACTTCAATTTCCGCTGAGAAACGTGGCGGCTCGGTTCGCAAAAACACCGCGAGTTCCGGCGGGTATACTTTGGCAGTCATGATCATGGCACTGGGGCCCGCGTCAACCAGCTGACGGTCTGTCGACATCAGCTCGTCATACAGAATGCGTTCCACCCCTCGGTCTCCAGCCAACTCAACCTGTCGAGTCGGTTCCACCGGAACGCTCACCAAATCACGCGCCGTCACCCCCTGATCGAATGCGATCAAAGGCAACTGTCCTCCCTTGATCAACGGATCCTTCTCCCGCATCGCCTTGGACAAGGACACACGGAATGTCACAGTGCGGTCTCTTGGTAGCGACCGCGCGAGTTGAAGTACGACACGACGCCGCGACAGTTGCTCGGTCTCGGACCCTGTCGACAGGGCTGAAACAACTTGAAAACTCTCGAGCAAGTCCGGTGGATCCGCCACAACCAGCTCGACATCCCAGTCCGCTGGGATCAACGAACTCAATTGAAAAAGTTCGCCACGTAACGCCTTCACGCGGGCCACCACATCAGCCCGCGCTGTCCCGGATCGGGCACGCAACGTCGTCCCCTGATCTACCGTCACTTCAGCCGTTCGCCGCGCGACTACCACCGCGACAGTACTCTCCGCGGAATGAAATTGAATCAAACGCGTTATTGACGGGTCCGCCGACTCCACAAATACTTCGTGACCGCCAAGCGGCGTGACCCGAAGAAGCTGCAGTGACCGGCTGTCAATTTCCAGCGTCGCCTGCGCTTCTCGCCAGATTCCTTCGCGCAGTCGGGCGACAGGCAAAGGCCAGACATCGCCGGTCCGCAGTGGCGCAGAACCCAATACGCGCAGCACGCTTTCTTCACTTGATACCCCCTGCGCCAAGACCACACGAAACGTGCGGACTCCAGGGTCCGGTCCGGGAAGCTCCGTGTAGGGTACAGCTTGATCCTGCCAACGAAGGTCTTGAAGCTCCACTTCACTCCCGATGTCCAACGTCACCGCTTCTAGAGGGTCATCGCGGACGCGCAGGGGAATCTCAAACGATACCTGTAGATCGGAGGCCCCGATCACATATTCGGCGCGTTCTGGACCTAACTGAACACGCTGCGGCCGCAACATCAACTGATCATGCGACAAGACACGTAAACGCACTGGCGTCTGGCCACCTGCCTGCACGGTCCAGAGACGTCGTTGCCCCATAATTCGCGGTTGCACTGTATCTTGAGCTGTAGCACCTTCATTGCCCTCCGTTTCCTCATTACGCCGACTCTCAACATCTTTCTCCAGCACAACCACGGCGTCTTCGACCACCGGCTCCAATTCAGACGGCAGATCCAAATCAATCCGCGTGATTGCCGACACTGGCAAGGCCAGCGAAAATCGAGTCTCACCGGCAGCGTCCAATTGCCCTTGGCGCGACCAGTCAAATGTGAGTTGCCCACTCTCGGCAACAATCACCACGACACTACCGTCACCATCCAGGCCCAACACGGCGGGCTGCGTTTCTCCCCCAGCCAATAACCAGGCGGGATTTCGGACGGCGATGCTACAGGGATCCAACTTAAGGGCGACGGGTTCGCCACCCTGATGATAGATCTGCAAGCGGGCTTGACCATCAATCAACTGGCCGCGTTCGTAGCGCGCCGAATACTCGCAGCGCTCGATGAAAGCCCGTTGAGTCGTTACGGCGTTGACGTTGCGGCGAACGGCAGCGAGCTTGCTCAGGAAATCGTCACGTCGCATTGGCACATACGACTTATCTGCCAATTTCTGCAATTGCTCTTCAACAACGAACACGCGGCGGAAACGCAATCCCTGAGACACAGGTTTGGCGGCCTTACCTGCACGTTCCTGCGCAACCACGACACCCAAAGGTGTACAGACTCCTCCCAGGCAACAGGCCACGATAAGGTGTCTCGCGATCCACAGTAATGCGGACCTCATGACTTCGCCTCCAACTGCATACCTGGTATCGTTGCCGTGGCAGTTGTGCCCGGCACCGGCATCACTTCGGGTAACTCTGCCCCTTCTAAGCCGTATCCGTCGCCATGCCGTCTCTCCATCGCGGTAGGCTTCCGTGGCAGGACACGACGCCAGACAGCGATATGCAACAACTGCGCGAGTGCGACCAGTAATAAGCCAGTCGCAGCGGCCTGGCCTAGCAACAATGCCAAATCTGGTACCCAGCCGGCGAAACCAGCCAGAATTGCCCCAACGCACAAAAATATTGCCGGATGTCGCAGTCTCTGGAAGTAAACCAACGGTAAACCAACAGCGATCAGCCCACCCGACCCCAGAAGCAACAGTAGATGCCGGCTGAGCGTAAGACAATCCAATTCACGTACTGCTCCAACGGTCGCAAACAAATAACGATTTGTATCCACTGGAAGAGCATCCTGTTCACTGGCCCCAATCCACCGTTCTAGTGCCTGTTGATCGCGCATTTCCTCCCGTCGCCAACCCCAGCCTGTCCAATGCCAATGCGATTCTTCATTGAGCGCGTCTGAACTCCAAGTCAAGTGCTGGTTCACAGGTGTCACCAACTGCCAATACGAACGGCCGAACCTGGTAACACCATCGATCTGAGGCGCAGGCACGCGCCGCCTACCCCGCCCACTGTCCAGCGGCAGGCTGTACCAGACTTCTAGCAAATGCTCCCCCGACAGAGGTTCCAAGGCCAGGTCAAGCAATCTGGCAGACTCCAAAGCGGCTCCTTGAACAGGCTGCTGATTAACAGCGACTGGCCCCAGGTCAGTGCCTTCGGGAAATCGCACTTGAATCCGAGACTGCCTCGTTTCAACTCGAATACTCATTCGATTCCAATAGTGTTCGGACGTGATCCAGGTCTGAATCCAGGTCTGCTTGACGATCATCGGAATGCCACGCCCGGTCTCCGCACGGCGGACCGCCAATTTGATTCGCGGGAGCGCCGCTTCGACAATCGGCAACTCGAATTCACGTTTTCCCTCGAGACTGTTTCGCGCCGATACCGCTAACTCCTCACCGGGAATCTGCACCTCCAGAGCATCCGCGCACTGCAGGAATGACGGGGCCAACGAAATCGCACCACCTTCATCAAGTACCGGCGTGACAAGCGGCACCACGACATCCACTTGGCCGTCCGATATAAGCGCAGGCAACGGCATCGTATACTCCACCACAATCCTGGTACGGTGGAAAACTTCCCTGGGAAGCAACACTTCCACTAAGGGAGTGCCGTTGGCTCCCGATGAAACCGCCTCGATCACTGGAGTCGGGAGTTTTTCGTCGTCCGCCCAGATCTCAAAACGTGCTGATGGGGCCTGAAAGATCACAGCGGGGATCTGCAGTGCTACTTCGGTCAGCGACCCGAACGTGACTTGATAATCCGCACGTCGCTGCACACGCAATTGCCCTGATTCCACTCCAACCGTAGTCGCCAAGTCAACCGCAACCTGACGTTCTCGAATCTTGAAATCCGCAACAAACCTCATAGACCGGGCGCTCTTGTCCTGCCGAAACAACAGCTCGTCTCTCGGCGCTGGATTTGTGCCCGCCAGACCAGCCAATGGCACCAAACCGACAATCTTCTCCGTAATCGGTACCAATTCCAGATTCCTGGCGGCCTGCACCTTCACCTGGGTAGGATTCACCGTTCGCTCTAACGGCACTGGCAATTCGACTTCCAAAGGAGATGCTTTGGGCATTTCCTGGTAACCACTCAACCGAATGGAAAATTGCTCGAGATCAATCGCTGCGGGGACCAGCTGAATCTGTAAACGACCGTCCTCGAGCTGATAATCCAACACAATCTCTTCTGGCCCGACCTGGTCAACGCGCCACGAGCCAACATCAATTGTCAGTTCAGAAGTACGCGCCCCACGCACCTGGTAATCGAGCATTACCACAAACTCGAGACGAGCCGGTTGCACGTCTAAGTCGAGTTTTGGATCTACTCGAACATCGCGGGTTTTCTCACGCACTGCCATCGATAGCTGGTAAGGAAACTGGTGATACAAGAACTGTGCCACTAAACGGTTCGCACCGTCGGCATCAACTCGCGGCGTCCCTCGCCGCACAGCGCGATCGTGCCGCCAATTCAAGGTCCAATCACCATTTACGGCAAAATCAATTTGGCCTCTCTGACGGACCGCCTGCGGTACATCAAACCCCGCCATTTCAACCTCGCCTACCAGCGCTGCCTGATTTCCCTCCTGACCTTCACGATCTCTCTGCAGAACCGCCAGCAACCAGAAATTGAGTCCGTCTTCCGGTGGCTTGCTCTCCAGCGATATCTGCGCGTACTGAAACGCTTGGTCCGGCGCCTGGTCTGCCGGCAATGCCTCGATCGTATAACCGCGTTGTTCCGAATGCGACAACAATTCCATACCGGGTGGCAAACGCACCAAGAACGATTGATAATCACCGCTGAAACTACGAACGGTAAGATCGGCACGGCTGGTTACGTAGTCCGGGCCTTCGACTGTGACGCGAACCCTCGCCCGCACATCAAGCCGCGCGGGCAAGAGCGCCTGCTTCGCGCCCCGTGACCGCCAGGCGACACTCAGTCCACTGCGTCCTTCAAACAGAAACTCGGTATCGCCATCGACCTCTCGGGTCGATCGCAGGACACTGGCGCCTCCTTCCACGGAACCCAGCACGCGTGTCCCGGGCACACGTACCGTCGCAGTAAATTCCAGTGACGATGGAACACCTAACCGCAACTGGGAATCGTTTGCATTTCGAAGCACCGGAACCTTGAGTTCAAACTTCCAAGAGTGAAGTGAATCCGCTGCCGCGTTAACCCACGCGACTAATTGACCATCGCCAGGACTGCGGGTGACAAATTGGTCACCCATCCCTCGATAGGCAGGCAACTTCTGCAAGGCGCCCTCCACAAGCCCCAACGGTATTCGAGTCCAGCGATTGGTTTTCTGCTCATTCGCCTGTTGACGTTCGCTAGCAACCAGTCGCACTTGCACTTCAACTGAGACTGAAGCCACGCCTTCCCTTACACGTGCGGTAACGGTCGTTCTCTCGTGTACAAAGAGGGGGGTCGCTGGATCCCGCAGCCGCTGGTCTAGCTCAAACCATCGTTGCCATTGCTCGAAAGAAAAATTGGGAACCCAAATTGGCTTTCCCTTACTGTCCAGCAAATAGAAAATACGAGGCTCAACTTCGCGCACCACCGTTTCCGCCTGGGATACCGGTGCCTCAGGTTCAGTAGCCGGCCCCTCTGCCTGTGGAACCTGGCACAGAGCGGGTAAAACCCACACCAGCTGTACAGTGCTTACGACCGCGCAGCACTTTGCGACGCGTATCAAACGTTCGTCCACACGAGCTATCTCCGCACAACCTGGAAAAGAAATTCTGCAGTAGACGAGTGCGAACTCGGTCGCGAGAGACTCGCTCCCATCGACCAACTTGCGCACGGGTATCAGACACTTCCGTAAGTCCCAGCTAACCAAGGGTTTGCTAGCTCACAGGACCTCCCTGGGAAAGCGCTTAGACCTGGTGTTTTATTTTACCCTAGATGCGGCGAAATTACAGTTCTTCAGGCTTTCAATATTCCCCGCCGGAGCCAGATTTGGCGCTACCACCCCGGCAGTTTATCGCTCAGGTAAATTGGTCAAGGCTCCGATCATCTCCGCGTGCAGTTCGGACGTCGCAGCAGTCGCTAACTTGGGTGCGTCTAGATCAAACTGTCCTCCCCCCGGTCCAGACACAACGCCGCCCGCTTCCTGAACTAAAAGAACGCCGGCAGCGACATCCCAGATCTTCACACTCGAAGCCCAGTAGCCGTCCAAACGCCCGGCCGCCAGATAACTGAGATTGAGGGCTGCGGATCCCAGCCGACGCACCGCTCGACTCCGGTGTAATACTTCGATAAACCCGGCGATTTCTTCACAACCACGTGGCACGCTGGCAGGAAAACTGACTGCCACCAGAGCTTGTTCCAAAACACGACAACCGCTCACCGCAATCGCCGCACCATTGAGCCAGGCACCGTCGCCGCGAATCGCGTTGTAACACTCATCCCGAATGGGATCATAGACGGTTCCCGCAACCACATCCCCGCCACAACGCAGCGCGATTGATACGGCAAACGACTGCAGTCCGTGAACGTAATTGGCTGTCCCATCCAGAGGATCGACGACCCAGCAATATTCACCCTTCGCCGGTGGTTCCCCTACCGCGCCATGAGGGTCTTCTTCACCCAGGAACCGATGGTCTGGGAAAGCCTTCAAGAGAATCCCTCGAATGACTTCCTGCGACTCGATGTCGGCTTGCGTGACGAGATCCTTAGGTCCCTTCTCGCGTGCCTGAATCCGTTGCTGCCATTTCAACAGCACATCTCCGCCCGCGCGGGCCGCCTGCTCACAGACCTTGATGAAATCAGACATCTGGATCCTGCCGAAAACAGCTAGACACACACCAGTTCCCAGGATTATAGAATCGCCCGCAGAACGTGCAAATTGGCAATCCTGAAGTCACGCGACAACTCGCCCGCTCGCGCAACCACAATTGTTGGAAACACGATTCGTGAAACAACCGATCGGGAAGTGGTAGACAGCCCCTGTGGACGTGGTATCATCGGCGCTGGATTCGACAGCGCGCATCGCTCGACTTGACCGCGGCCCCGTGACAAACCCTACACAACCGGGTGCAGCATCCGCTCCACACAATGAATCTCTTGAAACGGTCATTCTTGCGTCATGTGGCAACTGGACGGCACGATCGCTACTTGGCAGTGTGAACACCTCACAGCCCAACTAGATCTGTTAGCACCGCAAGCAGGGGTGCAAGTTCAACGATGGCAACGCCAACCAATCGATCCCGAGCCTGTTTTGCAGTTGAATCTGCGGAACCCCAGCCACGCCGCCTTATTGGACGCATACATCCGTGTCGGTGATCTGATCGTCCAGTATCCCGAGTGTCCCGACACCGGTTACAAACTTCACCTGCGTTGGTCCGCCTTTTCTGAACCACCGGTCGCGGGCGTCGAACTGCTCGTCACCATACACACGACGCGTCTCTCGATCACATCGTCACTGGATATCGGCAGCCAATTCGACCGTTCTCTTTGCCAGGGATACACAGCGACGGGCCTTCCAGTCGCAGCTTCAACGAAACAGACGAAGGCAGGAACGCCGTGCGGTTTAGTCCTCTGTCGGCCCATCGACATTGCATGGACTTACGCCGAGATGACAGCTGCTCACGGTGCCACGCTGCGAGATGTCGCGCGACCCGGTAACCCGCCGCACGATTGCCACGGGTTGCGCGTATTCAACGGGACCCTGGAGAAAGGTGTCACCCGCAGAATGTGTATCCGCGGCATGTTCCTTCCCCGCACCGACGACACGGCGCAGGCAACCGCATATTTCCATCGTTTCCGCAAGACTCCACCACAACTTGATAGCTGACAACCGCTGGCAAACTAGCCGGCCGCTATGCTATATTAGGCGAGCACTACGACGTAAACGTGAAAGCGCGTTGCCACCCCACCGTCAGACATAAACGCACGGACGTCTGACGCGGCGTCCCAAAATTGTTCGCACAGGCAACACCTGTGGGGATCGCATCAACATCGTTTTTTCTTTTTGAGGCTGGAATGATGTCACGACGAAATTTCTGCTGTCTGTTGTTTGCCTTTGCGGTACTCGTGACGAGTGTCGGTATTCGTGATTCCTTGATGCGAGTCGCAGCGCAGGACACTCCCGCGGCACAACCACCCGCAGATACAGCAAATCCCGCTCCCGTACCCAACGAAGCAGCACAACAGGCCATCGCGGCCTTTGTTGAAGGTCTTGAAGCGTGGAAACAAGTCATCAAAGAAATGCGGTCTTTGCGGACACGCTTTCAAGTGGCCGAAGAAAGCGAACTCACAGCTCTCCAGGATGAATGGCAAGCGCTAATTGACCGCGGTGAAAAATTGATTCCGACGTTACGCGATGCTGGCAAACGCGCATTCCTGGCAGCCCCGAATCAAGACCGAGAGATCATTCGCTTCCTTTACAGCCTCCTGTTGGATGACCTAAAACGCGACAACTACGAGCCCGCCATCGACGTTGCCGAGGCACTTCTGGAAAACAACGTCGGGATCGGTGAACTGTATGAACTGGCCGGAGTGGCGGCATTCGCAACCCACGATTTTGAAACCGCGGAACGGTACCTGAAAGAGGCAGACACGCGTGGGGCCTTGACCCGGGATGACGCTCGCAAATTCTTGGCTACCGTTGGCGAGTATAAGCAGCTGTGGGCAGCAGAACAGACACTACGGAAAGCAGAGGCAGAGGCCGATGACCTGCCACGTGTCGAGTTGAAAACAAGCCGCGGCACGATTGTACTTGAGCTGTTTGAGAACGAAGCACCCGGTACCGTGGGAAACTTCATTAGCCTGATCAAGGAGAAGAAGTTTTACGATAACCTGACTTTCCATCGCGTACTTGGCGGTTTCATGGCACAAGGTGGCTGCCCCAAAGGCGACGGCACCGGCGACCCCGGCTATAGCATCAAATGTGAGTGCTATCAGGAAAATGCCCGCAAACATTTCCGTGGTAGTCTCAGCATGGCAAATGCAGGTAAAGACACCGGAGGTTCCCAGTTCTTCATCACCTTCCAACCGCGACCTTCATTGAATGGCAAGCATGCCGTATTTGGCAGGGTCATAGAGGGCATGGAGGTGCTGGCAAGAATCCAACGCCGTGACCCGTCTGCCCAACCTCCGTTACCCGAGCCCGATCGGATTCTCAGTGCGACAATCATTCGTGATCGGGGACACAAGTACGAACCCAATAAAGTCGCAGCCGATGGCCAATAGGTAGTCCCTGGCGATCAAGAATCCGCCCGTTGTCGAGTGACGGGTGCTGCCCCAATTGGTACAAGCTGCGTTGCAGGGGCGCCGCAAAACGACTTGTCGACAGCCAATCTAGCCATTGGCGGAACCGCGCTCCGATCGGTTTCAGCAGCGCACATCGGCGGCATGTCCAGAGTGCAGCAGGGTGGTTGACGGCTCTCAAAACCACCGTTAGCCTGCATTGGCTTTTCTAATCCTACGCCTTCCAACTATTCCCATCTCTGCATTTCCATGCACCTAAAAACACTCAAGGTCTTCTGCGATGTGGTCGGCAGGAAGAGCTTTTCCAGAGCTGCCAGCGAAAACGGGATCTCCCAGTCGCGGGCCAGCCAGGCAGTCCATCAGCTTGAAGAACATTTAGGCGTACAGCTCATCGACCGCTCCAAGCGTCCTTTCGTTCTCACTGCGGCCGGTGCGCTGTTCTACGACGGCAGCCGACAACTGCTCCAACGCTATGACACGCTACAAGAACAAGTCCAACTGCTTTGGCAGGACGTCGGTGGTCGTGTAACCATCGCATCGATCTACTCGATCGGCCTCTATTACATGGATCACTTCGTAAAACGCCACCGGGAACAGGCTCCCCAAACACTCGTGCATCTCGAGTACCAGACACCGGCTGGCGTGTACGATCTGGTCGAATCCGATCAGGCGGACTTCGGGCTGGTGAGTTATCCGAAGAAATCCCGCACAATCAACATGACCCCCTGGTGGGACGAACCAATGTTGCTGGTGTGTTCACCTGAGCATCCACTAGCGAATTCAGACGCCATCAACCTAAGCGATCTGGCCGGACAGCGTATGATCGGATTTTCACATGATTTGCAGATCCGGCGAGAGCTCGACCGCCTGCTACACACCGCACGTGTGCAGATCGATGTAGACATGGAATTCGACAACATCGAAACACTCAAACGGGCGTTGGAAATCCATGCCGGAAGCAGCATTCTCCCGGAACCCACCGTACGTCGCGAAGTCGCAGCGGGATCGCTTATCGCAATTCCAATTCGCGACGAACGCCTTGTCCGTCCAGTCGGCATCATTCGACGTCGAGGCCGGATTCTCGGCAGCGCGGCGCAGCACTGTCTGGAGCAGCTATTGAGTGCTACGTCCTCAGCCAATGACCTTCCGACAAATCCCTCCGAACTCGCGGTAGCTGAGGTCTGACCACCACCATCAAGTACACCGTTCATTCATTACTGTTATCCAAACCAAATACTCCGACAACCGTTACCTGACTGGCAAAACCGATGACTCAAACTGCTCGCTTCGGCCTTCCGGAAAAACATGGACTGTACGACCCGGAATTCGAGCACGACAGCTGTGGCGTAGGGTTCGTGGCCCATATTAAAGGCCAACGCAGCCACCAGATCGTCGAAGATGCGTACATCATCCTGCAAAACATGGACCACCGTGGCGCATGTGGTTGCGACCCGGACACGGGTGACGGCGCGGGAATTCTCACGGGACTGCCACACGAATTCCTGAATAAAGTCGCGCGTCAGGAAATGGACGTCGAACTACCGCCCGCTGGGCAATTTGGAGTCGGGATCGTCTTTCTTCCACAATTGCCGGAAGAACGCCAGAAGTGCAAAGACGCGGTCGCCGAGATCATCGCACAGCAAGGGCAATCGTTGATCGGGTGGCGCAAGGTTCCACAAGAAACAGCAAAAGCCAATGTCGGGCAAGCGGCTCGCGACGCGGAACCACACATCGAGCAATTATTCGTAGGCGCATCCCGAACTGAGGCTGGCGAGGTGCTATCCGCCAAGGAGTTCGAACGCCAGCTGTACCTGATCCGCAAGCGGGCCAGCCACATGTTACGGGGCGACCGTAACCTCACACAAGCCAAACTCTTCTATTGCTGCTCGCTGTCAACCCAAATCATGATCTACAAGGGCATGCTGACCACCACGCAGCTATTCCCTTACTTCCCTGATCTTTCAGATCCGGACTACCAGTCGCACCTGGCAATGGTGCACTCACGATTTTCCACAAACACGTTCCCTAGCTGGGATCGCGCACAACCCAATCGGTTCATGTCTCACAACGGAGAAATCAACACGCTCCGTGGCAACATCAATTGGATGCGAGCTCGCGAAGGAATCATGCAGAGCGACCTGTTTGGTGACGAGCTGAACAAAATATTCCCTGTCATGGAGCCGGAGTGTTCGGATTCGGGAAATTTTGACAACGCGTTGGAGTTTCTTCTGCAAACGGGACGGTCGCTTCAAGAAGCGGTCATGATGATGGTCCCCGAAGCGTGGCAAAAGCACGAAACCATGCCTGAAGCGAAACGCGCATTCTACGAGTTCCACTCATGTCTCATGGAGCCCTGGGATGGACCAGCGTCAATCGCTTTCACTGACGGTCATTACATTGGCGCCGTACTCGATCGCAACGGGCTGCGCCCCAGCCGGTACTACATCACACATGACGACCGTGTGATCATGGCCAGCGAAGTCGGCGTCCTTCCCAGCGTCACACCTGACAACGTGAAACTGAAAGGGCGACTGCAGCCGGGCCGCATGTTTCTCGTCGATTTTGAAGCAGGACGTCTGATTCCAGACGAAGAACTCAAAGAACAATTTTCCGGCCAGAGGCCGTACGCCCAATGGCTCCGTGACCAGCGACTGACATTAGACGAAGTGGCCAAGCAATTCGTCGGCAATGTCAATGAATTCGATCCCGAATCGCTGTTACCTCGCATGCAGGCATTCGGTTACACGACCGAGACAATGCAATTCATGCTGATTCCACTGATTCACGAGAAAAGAGACCCGGTGGGATCAATGGGAAATGACTCGTCCCTGGCCTGCCTGAGCGACCAATCGCGGATGCTCTACGACTATTTCAAACAACTCTTTGCCCAGGTCACCAATCCGTCAATCGATTCGATCCGCGAAGATGTGATCATGTCGCTGGAGTGCTATATCGGCCCCGAACAAAACCTGCTGCAGAGTGGTGCCGAGCATTGCGCGCGCCTATTGGTGCCGCACCCAATCCTCACGAATCGCGAATTGTCCGGACTGCAGCACATGGACGACCGGGGGTGGCGCACGCGGACCATAGACACGACTTTTGTTAATTCATCCGGGTCTGATGGACTCCAGGCCGCGCTCGACAGAATTTGCCAGGAGGCGGAGACCGCGATCGATGACGGTTACAGCCTAATCGTCCTTTCCGACCGGGCCATCGCGGCCGACCGGGTCCCCCTGCCGGCGCTCTTGGCAAGCGGTGCTGTACACCATCACCTTGTCCGTCAGGCCAAACGGAGTCGCATCGGACTTGTTGTAGAAACCGGCGAAGCGCGGGAGGTACACCACCACTGCCTGCTGATCGGTTACGGTGCCGATGCAATCAATCCGTATCTCGCATTCGAAGCGCTCCATCAGGCACACCTCGACGGCCTGCTGGACTCCGAGACATTTACCAACCAAGACAAGATTGTAGCCGCGTATCGCCAGGGCGTTGCCAAGGGCATGCTCAAAGTCATGGCAAAAATGGGCATCTCTACACTCCAATCCTATAAGGGTGCCCAAATATTTGAAGCAGTCGGACTCAAGGACGAGATCATCGACCGCTGCTTCACGCATACCCCCAGTCGGGTTCAGGGTGTCACCTGGGAAGTACTCACCAATGAGCTACTTCGGCGACATGCGATCGGCTTTCCGCCAAACACCGGAAGTGGCCCCAAAACACTCCCCAACCCTGGTGAATTTCACTGGCGTGCCACTGGCGAACGCCATATGTGGGATCCCTCAGCCATCGCTGATCTGCAAGTATCAACACGTGACTGGTCGCATTCGCTCAACGAGCGAAGCGATTCCACTGGGCAACACATAGACTCGGCGCCAGAGACAGCCCACGCCGCTTACCGTCGTTTCGCGGACCATGCGAACCAGGATGCCCGCACGCGGTGTGCGTTACGCGGCCTCATGAAATTCAAAGACGGCGCCAACGGCGGCCCCATACCGCTTGAAGAAGTCGAACCGACTAGCGAAATCGTAAAGCGGTTTTGTACTGGGGCAATGAGCTTCGGGTCAATTTCGGCCGAAGCGCACGAGACGCTTGCATTGGCAATGAATCGTCTCGGAGGCAAATCAAATACCGGCGAAGGAGGCGAAGACCCCATACGTTTTGAACCGTTGAACAATGGTGACTCCAAACGGTCGGCGATCAAACAGGTTGCCTCCGGCCGTTTCGGCGTGACAGCCTGGTACCTTACCAATGCCGATGAACTGCAAATCAAAATCTCCCAAGGAGCCAAACCGGGAGAAGGTGGCGAATTACCCGGGAAGAAAGTGGATGAGAACATTGCCCGCATCCGCTATTCAACGCCCGGGGTTGGTTTGATCAGCCCACCTCCGCACCACGACATCTACTCGATCGAGGACCTGGCGCAGCTCATCCACGATCTCAAGAATGCCAACCCATCAGCACGCATCAGCGTCAAGCTCGTGTCTGAAATTGGTGTCGGTACAATCGCCGCCGGAGTCACGAAAGGGCACGCGGACCACATCTTGATCTCCGGTGACGCTGGCGGAACTGGCGCATCCCCCCTCACCAGTATCAAGCACGCGGGCCTGCCTTGGGAACTGGGAATCGCAGAGACGCATCAGACACTAGTGCTCAACGACCTTCGCAGTCGCGTTGTCCTACAAACCGACGGAGGTATGAAAACAGGACGCGACGTCGTGATCGGCGGTTTGCTGGGTGCCGAGGAAATTGGATTTTCCACCGCGCCCTTGATCACGCTAGGCTGCATTATGATGCGAAAGTGCCACCTCAACACCTGCCCCGTGGGAATCGCCACACAAGATCCAGAACTAAGAAAACGCTTCGCCGGCTCACCCGACAACGTCGTGAACTACTTCTTTATGGTTGCCGAAGAGGCCCGACAGTGGATGGCACAGCTCGGCTTTCGTTCATTTCAGGACCTCATTGGGCGCAGCGACGTGCTCGACATGTCGGATGCGATACGGCACTGGAAAGCGGACGGAATCGATTTGACTCCGATCCTTCAACCAGCAGAGAAACCGCATCCAGACACCGGTGTTTTCTGCCAGATACCTCAGGATCACGGCTTGGAACACTCTCTCGACCAGACACAGATCCTGGACTCCTGCCGGCCTGCTATCGAAGAGCGACAAACGGTACATCTGGAATTACCCATTCTCAATACAGACCGCACAGTCGGGACCATACTCAGCCACCATGTCGTGCGGCAGTGGGGCGAACAAGGATTGCCTGACGGAACAATTCACATCAAGTTCCAGGGTTCGGCGGGGCAGAGTTTTGGCGCCTGGCTGGCTGCCGGTATCACGCTCGAACTGGAAGGAGACGGCAACGATTACGTAGGTAAAGGCCTTTCCGGCGGGCGGCTGCTTGTCTATCCACCCAAGGAGAGTTCCTTCAAAGCAGAAGAGAATATTCTGATCGGCAATGTGGCTTTGTACGGGGCCACTGGAGGAGAGGCCTTTTTGCGTGGTCGTGCGGCAGAGAGATTTTGCGTTCGCAACAGTGGCGCGCGCACGGTCATTGAAGGCGTAGGTGATCATGGTTGTGAATACATGACCGGGGGCTTGGTCGTGATATTGGGACCGGTGGGACGGAACTTCGCTGCCGGCATGTCCGGGGGAGTTGCCTATGTGTGGGCACCCGACCGCGATGCATTTCGTCTCAACTGCAATCTCGGCATGGTCGCATTGGAAGATGTTGTCGACCAGGACGACCTGAAAGAACTCGGAGATTTGCTACAACAACACACCTCGCACACGGGATCTCCCGTGGCTCGAGATTTGGTCGCTGACTGGCCTGCGGCAGCGAGCCACTTCGTCAAAGTCATGCCAACCGACTACAAACGCGTGCTGCAAGAGCGCAAGCTCAGAAATACTCAAGCCGGAGTCATCAGTTAAGGACGATTAAAGCATTGAGTAATTGGCTTGCGGCCCGCTGCCAAATGGATCTTACTGCAGACAAACGGACGATATCAGCAATTCGAGAATACCAATAATGGGTAAACCAACAGGATTCAAGGAATTTAGCAGGGCGCCGGTGCCTTATCGCGAACCACTGGTCCGGCTGCAGGATTACAACGAGATCTTCACTACAGCGGATGCTGATCATCTCACCACACAAGGTGCGCGCTGCATGGATTGCGGTGTCCCGTTCTGTCAATCAAACCACGGATGTCCCATAGACAACTTGATCCCCGAGTGGAATGATCTGATCTACAACGGACGTTGGGAAGATGCCCTGGAGCGACTGCACAAAACCAACAATTTCCCCGAGTTCACCGGTCGCACATGCCCCGCGCCATGTGAAGGCTCTTGTGTGCTGGGTATCACCGACCCACCAGTCACGATCAAGAACATCGAAAACGCGATCATCGATCATGGCTTCGCCTCCGGCTGGGTCCAGGCCAGACCACCAGCCGTACGCACTGGCAAACGGGTTGCGGTCGTGGGTTCCGGGCCCTCCGGATTAGCCGCGGCAGCGCAACTGAACCAGGCCGGCCACCTGGTTACCGTTTACGAACGAGCCGACCGCATCGGCGGCCTGCTCATGTACGGTATTCCCAACATGAAACTCGACAAAGGAGTCGTTGAGCGCCGAATTGATCTACTTCGCGAAGAGGGAATTCAGTTCGTCACCTGTACGCATATTGGCAAAAAGGACGATTTCCCGAGCGGCCACATGACCCAAATCATGGAAGAACGAGGTTGCTCTATTGAGTTTATCCCCCCCGATCAACTTCTCGAGAACAATGACGCATTGTTGTTATGCACAGGCGCGACTCGCCCCTTCGACCCGACTGCCAAATGTCCCGGGAGGGAACTCGCGGGCATACATTTCGCGATGGACTTCCTGACCAGGAACACCAAGAGTCTGCTTGACTCACAGCTAGAGGACCAAAACTGCATCTCCGCTCAAGGTAGCAATGTGATTGTCATCGGCGGTGGCGACACCGGCGCGGACTGCATTGGCACATCATTGCGACACGGTTGCAACAGTGTTGTCAACTTCGAATTACTCGACACACCTCCCGTAACTCGTGCCGCTAACAACCCCTGGCCCCAATGGCCACGGATCTACCGGGTTGATTATTCACACGCTGAAGCCAAAGCCCAGTTTGGAGCGGACCCACGCAGCTATTCCATTCTGACAAAGGAATTCCTCGGAGACGACAACGGCCACGTGCGCGGAGTGCGAACCGTCGAGGTTGATTGGTCCCAGCCGGTAGCGGGCGGCGCCCCATTCCAGGAAGTCCCGGACAGCGAACGTGTATGGCCAGCGGAACTGATCCTCTTAGCCACCGGGTTCGTGGGGCCGGAGACACCCATTGGAGAAATGCTGGACCTCCAAATGCAGAATCCGCGAGGAAATTGGGAGACCTTTCAAGCAGAACACGGTGAGTTTGCCACCAGTGTCCCAAAAGTTTTCGCTGCCGGCGACTGCCGGCGTGGACAGTCACTAGTGGTCTGGGCAATCAACGAAGGACGCGGCGCGGCCCGCGCTATCGATCTCTACTTGCAAGGAACAACCCAACTTCCGGCACCAGGCATTCCCCAGGGAACCACCGCCATATCTGTCTGACGGGGCGGGAGCCAGACCGACGCGATTAGACCAGTTCCTTGATCGGGCGCACCCCCGGTTCCACCAAATATTGCGGGCGCCCACGGAAGTCAAACAGGCGTTGCGAGTCCAAGTTAACGCCGAGATTGTGGTAGAGAGTCGCGAACACTTCCTGGAACGAAACGGGGCGATCCGCTGCTTCGCCACCCAGACGGTCGGTACTCCCCAGCACCTGTCCAGTGCGCATTCCCCCGCCAGCCAGTAACGCCGAACTGACTCGGGGCCAATGATCCCTGCCGGCGTTCTTGTTGATCTTGGGCGTGCGTCCAAACTCACCCCAAGCCACCACGGTCACATCCTTGTCCAGCCCGCGTTCATGCAAATCCTCGACAAGCGCCGTAACCGCCTTCTCAAACACAGGGAATTCCTGTTTGGCGTTACTGAAATTGCCACCATGCCAATCCCAAAAACTGTAGTTGATTGTCACGACCCGGACTCCCGCCTCGACCAAACGCCGAGCAACGAGAAAGTTCTGTGGTGCGCGTGGTGCCCCGTCGCCCTTCGGCTGTTTTTCGTTATCGTGGCCATAACGTTTGCGAGTGCGCTCGTCTTCCTTCGAAATGTCGAGGGCATCGAACAGCTCCGAGGAAGTTAGGATTCCCATCGCACGTTCTGAGAAGACGTCCATACCCTCCATTTTTCCACTGCGATCCCAGGCGCGGCGGAAGGTATCAAACGAGGTCAACAGGTGCTTGCGATCGGCCAGTCGATCCGAAGTGACGCCTTGCAACACCATATCTTCACGACTGGGTCCGGTCGGACGGAACGAAGAGTGCCCCAACCCCAGGAATCCCGCGGTGGGCTCGTTATAGGGCCGATGTTGCGTAGTGTAACAAAGGCTGACAAAAGGTGGCACTCCCGCTTTCACGGGACCTTGAAAATGACTCGCAGCCGATCCGAAGTGAGGCCACCCTCCGGCAGGCGCACCACTATTGTGGTGCCCCGTCATACATTGGTAGGAGTAGTGAGAATCCCGCGCACCGACGAGGGAACGTATGGCGACAAGCTTGTCCATCGTCCCTGCCATCAAGGGGAGCTTTTCACTGATTTGAATTCCCGGAACATTCGTCTCGATGGGAGAAAACTCACCACGAATCTCGCGGGGCGCCTCGGTTTTGATGTCATACATATCCTGGTGCGGAGGGCCTCCACAGCAGTAAATCATGATGACCGACTTATGTGATCGTCGGACACCGGCCTGCGCTTCCAGACGTAACAACTGGTCAAGGGACAAGCCTCCCAAGGAAAGCCCACCTACCTTGATGAAATTGCGACGACTCACTCCGTCGCAAAAGGTCTGCTGGGGCCGACGACGACTCATAATCTTGAGCATAGCTTCCTCTCTGTCAGCGGGAATCGGTAATACCCGCTCCACGGGTCGACATCTGTTCAGCTCATTCTAGCCTCTCAGGAAGTATCGGTACAGCTGAACTGTCTTATCCAGGGCGAACCGTGACGACAGCCCTGGCGGTGGGGACAAAATGCCTGTTTGCTGCGATTTCTGGCGGATAGTGGGGCACATTCAGGTGAATAAGACGTCGAGTGGGCGACCACTCTCGACCAACGCCACCGGTTGCCCCTGTGCATTCGGGATACGCGTACTGGGAGCGACACCCAGTGACTGGTAAATCGTGGCCGCCAAATCTCCCATCGACACTGGATCGACGTCGGGATAGGCGGCATTCGCATCCGAAGTCCCGTGAAAGATTCCGCCACGTACGCCGGCCCCCGCGAAAAGACACGGGTAACAGTAGCTCCAGTGATCACGCCCGTCCTCAGCGCCACGATTCTGGAAGCGTGGTGTCCGTCCCATTTCTCCGGCGACAAACACCAATGTGTCGTCCAACATGCCCCGATCTTCGAGGTCTTTGAGGAGCACTGGAAGGCTACGATCCAAACCGGGAAGCAAATGATTCTTCATAACCCGCGTCAGGCTGCGGTGACTGTCCCAACTGCTGGTATCATCGCCACGAATCGCCATATCCCAAGCAACCGTCACAAAACGAGCTCCCGCTTCCACCATACGACGTCCCATTAATAACGACTGCCCAAACAAGTCGCGCCCGTAACGGTCCCGTAATTGATCAGGTTCCCGTCGAATGTCAAACGCTTCAGCTATCCCCTGTGATGTAATCAGGTTTACTGCCTGGCTTCGAAGCGCATCGAGACTTGCTGCCCAGCCCGGCGCATCCAGGGCTCGCCGAGTTCGGTCTAATTGCTCCATCAAGGACTGGCGATGATGCAGGCGGTCGAGGGTAATCTGTGGAGATAGCCTCAAACCGGCCAATCGAAAATCGAGCTCGCGGTCATCACAATTGCGAAAATATGGATTGTCATCCCATGCTCGTTTCTCGATGTGGGTAGCCATGGGGTCGTAGCCCCGGCCCAGCCAACCCGCATACTGTCCGTTGATATCGTAACCCGCGAAATGACCAAGCAGACGAGGCAGGTATACATAGGGAGGAAACCGCAAACCCGCACCACCGGCTGCGCGCCGCTTCAGGTACGAAATCACCGAACCGTAAGCCGGCCAATCCTTATCGGTCGCAGCGACATTGGCCGAACCACGCTCCGCCGGAGGCAAGGGGTGGCCAGTCTGGACAAAATGCGTCCCGTTGTGGTCGTTCTGGGAATGGTGCACCGTGCGAACCACAGCATACCGGTCAGAACATGCTGCCAGTCTCGGCAGGTGTTCACAGATCCTCAACCCGGGCGTGCGCGACGCGATTGGCCTGAATGGCCCCCGAATCGTTGTTGGCGCATCCGGCTTCATGTCGAACGTCTCAAGCTGACTGGGCCCACCATAAAGAAAGACGAAGAGGACTGATTTGGCTCGCGCTGGCACTTCTTGAGGCTCCAGCTCGGCCGCCCAGACTTTCGGCAAATCAACACCCAGCATTCCGGCACCCGCCGCCTGCAATGCGGCTCGGCGGGTCCATCCAGAGCCCGCCGGCTGTCGGCTTCCCAGCACCGTAAACATACCGCTACCCCTTTTAATGTTTGTACGGCGAGACGGATCTACCGGAATCACAGGACTGATCAAGTAAACGCCGACCGGGGCGACTTCTCTCCAGCGCCGGGTGGTTCCCCACGGCGCGCTCCCTCAGAAAGCCGTGAAACTGTCAACCACCCTCGCTATAGTGCGCAGAAGTTGCAGCCGCAGCGTTCGTCAGGGCCGCGCCAGGTCACCGCTTGTGGGGGCCGCGGAGAGCGTCTCTGAGTCCACAACCCGTCCCGAGTCGGTCCCAACCAAGGCACGTTGCCATTCTACGGCCAACATCAAACTGTTAATACCCGAACCAATCCCCAGCATGCCCACCCGGTCCCCACGGTCAACATGCCCATTCTCCAGCCCGATTGCCATTGTTAACGGCAGAGCCACCGATCCTGTGTTTCCGAGCCACTCCAGCGTGGAAAAATCGCGATCTGGCGTAACGCCAAGTGATTGCAACATTTGCTTGCGATGCACCGTCCCCACTTGATGGCAAAACACTTTGTCGACGTCCGCGACTTCCCATCCCAAAGTTCCGAGAAAATCGGTAAACGTCACCTGCCCCGTGGCAATCCCCTCAGCCATCAGCTGTTCCGAATCCGTTTCCATCCAGGGTCTGCCTCCACCACCGAGTGTCTGATGACGCTGGCTGTGACAGAGGTGATGATATTTTGTTTCCGCTCGTGGCACGGCGGCCAGCAGGCGATTGTCCGTACGGCTAAGATGGCGATCCACCAAGACAATCGCACAACTTCCCGAGCCAATCGTAAGGGACGCCACCGCCTGCTTCATTTGCTCGCGGGTCAGGTCGGTTTCTCGGTTGAGTGTCTCAATCGTATTTTCCAGGAGCGCTCGACAGTCCTCAGTACCGACGACCAAACCGGCACGAATTTGCCCCAACTCAATCATATTCGCAACTTGCACGATGCCATTGAGTAGTCCCAGACAGGCATTCGACACATCCTGTACGAGGCAATCCACCCCCAAACCCAATTCATGATGAATCCGACACGCAGTGGCCGGCTCCAGGTAGTCCCGGCAAACACTGCCATGAACCAATGCGCCGATTTCATGACGTTCTATACCGGCAGCCTGGATCGCTCGCTCAGCGCTGCGAATGCTTTCCTGGCTGGGTAGCGCATCCACTGGCCAGAGCCGCCGCTGACGAACCCCCGTAATCAACTCCAGCCTGCCTTCGGGCAGGCGCAGTCGCGCATACAATGGCGCCAGACGGCGTTCTATTTCAGCAGAATCAATGACTTCTGCTGGCAGACTGTAGCCCAGTGACTCCAGACAAACGACTTGATATTTCATCTCTGCTCGCCTATGACAGTGCAACCTTCACCATAGCCGGCACAGTCAGTCCCGTAAACGGGTTTGCTCAATTTCAACGCTGAGATCAGGTTGTCCTCCCCCTTCAGAAACATCGCCTGAATCAGTAACCCATTTCACCGGCCGCAGATCCATGAATTACCCGCGATGCCTGCTCACCCTAATCTTGTCCTGGGGTGCCACGGTTCCCGGTCCGGCGCAGGTTACGCGACCGGCAAACCGCCCGGAAAAGGAAATCAGCGTGCCGCCACGACGGTACCAGGAAGGTCCCCTGACAGTCCGTGATTTTCGAGGGAAAGTCCCGCGGAACGTGAAGGACAAAGTAAATTCACTGCTGGCTTTTACCAAAACCGATTTTCGCTATAGCTGGAAATTAACTTTTACACGCCGTAACAGAAAACACTACCTGACCGCGACAACTATCGACCTCTACAGTGTGATGTTGCCCCAACATTCCTGGAACCGCGCCCCGCGAGATCGGCGACTCTTGGACCATGAACAGGGACACTTCGACATCACCGAAGTACAAATCCGCAAAGCTATTTTGCAGCTTAATGACGCATCATCGCGCAGGCTATTTCGGTCCAGTGGCAATAGTCGTGCGCGGGCAGTGCGGCGATTTGAAGAGAACCTTACCCGCTTCCTGGAGCCGTTTGTCACGGCCAGCCGAAAACAACATGAACTTTATGACAAAGTCACCACACATGGCAGGAATCGCGCCGCTCAAGACCATGAGCGAAGCAAGCAAAAACGAGAACTGCAGCGTCTTGGCGAACAAATACGGTCTCGGGAACCGCCACCACAGACATCACCCGAATAACCTACGTCGCTGATCACTCTCGCTCTGCCGGATGTTACGCACCTTATCGCAACGGGTAAATCGCAACGGGTAAATCGCAACGGGTAAATCGCAACGGGTAAATCGCAACGGGTAAATCGCAACGGGTAAATC
>PAQH01000093.1 GCA_002709225.1 Planctomycetaceae bacterium | reverse complement strand
GAGGACGTCGCCGCGCGGCAGGCGGCAATGATCCGTCAACGTGACGAACTTGTCACCCAGACGCGCGCTACGCTGGGCCCGCTGCGCAGGTGGACGTTTGGGAAACTCCTCGGCTGGGCGCAACAGGCAGGGCCCTACCGTGAGGAGGCGTTGTTCTACCTCGGTGCCGGCTGGCCCACGCTCCGTGGGCTGGCCCTGGAGCTCGGCCACCGACTGGTGGCGGCCGGATCATTGGCCACACCAGACGACGTCTTCTACCTGATCCGCGCCGAGCTGGCAACGGCCGCGGCGGCACGCGCCACTGGCCAGGGTTGCCCGGAGTATCTCGAGCGAGCCGCACAGGAGAGACAACTGCAAGCGAGCCGACGACGTCTCCATCCGCCCGGCGTCCTGCCCATTGGGGCTCGCCTCAAATATGGACCCTTCAATTTGGAGATGTGGGAAACACAGATTCGTAACGCGGACGACGCCGAGAGCATGACCGGTTTTCCCGTCAGCCCCGGTACGGTAACCGGCACCGCCAGCGTGATTCACTCCCCCGACGACTTCGACCAGATGGTTCCCGGCACGATCCTCGTCTGTCCAACCACCACGCCCGCCTGGACTCCCCTCTTCCCCCAGGCCACAGCGCTGGTTACCGATATCGGCGGCATCCTGGCGCACGGATCGATCGTGGCACGCGAATACGGAATCCCGGCCGTCCTGGGGCTGGGCAACGGCACACAACGCATTGCCAGCGGCCAACGGATCACCGTCGATGGAACGCGGGGCACCGTGACCCTGCTGGATGGGCCTAAGGCAATAGACGCCTCTGACGCTTCCAAGCCCGGCCCCCACGCGAGCTCCCCATAACGCCGTACTTTTTACGGCCGCGTCTGGCAAGAGACCGGTAACACTCGGGCAGCGTCCTCACGTTCATCCAGGTCGACGAAACCTTCGAGTGGGACGAAGCATACCAGCTGCCTTGACCAGATAACGCACCTCGACAGCGACGCTTGCGGAAACCAATACGGGCTGTCCAGCAACCGCAACCATCTGAAAATGTCACCGCTACATTCCGACGAACTGGAGCGGGCGTGGTCCCACCCGCCCGGAAGAACGTTCGCCGCCGGGTGGCATGGTGCCCAACATGTCTTCAGTTTCTCAAACAGTAAGACTACCATGAGATGCTAGCGGACCGGTGTGGGACGGCGGTTCGACGGCATCTCTGCGACTTCACCCTCCGCCAAGGAGACTCGTCATGGAAGCACAATCCCTACCTGGTGGGACGAGCGTACCATTGGTCTCACGTCGTACGGCCATCCAGCTGGCGCTGCTGGGAAGTGTTACCCGGGCGGCCAACACGCCGCGCCGCGGGTCCGGCACCGCCTGTATCGTCTTCTTTCTGGATGGCGGTCAATCACACCACGACACGATTGACCCCAAACCTCTGGCACCCGCCGAAGTTCGCGGCGAATTCGCGGCCATCGAGACTACGGTTCCCGGCATCCAGCTGACTGATCAGTTGCCTCTGCTGGCCAAACAGGCGGAACACTACTCAATTGTTCGCTCGCTGTTCCACGGAAACCCCAGCCACGCCCCGGCGGAACATCAGATGCTTACGGGCTGGATGGGCAGTCGCCCTGGCACCGCGCGGGCGGTGATTGAAAAGCCGTCGCTGGGGTCGGTCGTCTCCAAACTCCGCGGCAGTCGCCACAGTGGTATCCCACCTTACGTGGCCGTCCCCTGGAGTTTTCACCACGAGTACGGCGGATCCCCGTTCGGCCAGGCCTCCTACCTGGGACCACGTTGCGAACCGTTTGAAAGCGGCCACCTCCCCAAATCGGCCGATCAGCCCTTCGAGGTTCCGGCACTCGCGTTGCAACCCCACAATTCACGGCCCCGCCTGCGACGCCGCAGGGGCCTGCTCGAGCAGCTTGACCGCTACGCCAAGGGAAACCGCGACGAAATGATCGGCCGTAAAGGTTCCTTCTGGGACGATGCACACCAACTGCTCCTGGACAACGAAGCCCGCCAGGCGTTTGACCTGACCCAGGAAACTCCCGCCTTACGTGCCCAATACGGGTCCCATGAGTGGGGCCAGGCGGCGTTACTCTCCCGGCGACTGGTCGAAGCGGGCGTAACATTTGTGATGTTGCAGTGCGGGTTGAAGCAAGACTGGGACACGCACGACAAGAATTTCCCACGGCTGAAAGATCAGCTCCTTCCCCCGCTGGATCGGGCGGTCTCGACTTTACTGACGGACTTGAGACAACGCGGTCTTGAGCAAAACACGCTGGTCCTGGTAATGGGTGAGTTTGGCCGTACTCCTAAAGTGAACAACAAAGCGGGCCGCGACCATTGGGCTGAAGTCTTTAGTGTGATGCTGGCGGGCGGTGGGCTACGACACGGGCAGGTGATCGGCGCCAGCGATCAACACGGCGCGTATCCGGCCGACCGCCCTTATCACGCCCACGACCTGTTCGCCACCATGTACCACGCGCTGGGCATCGACCCTCACACGTTGTTCCACGACCGGCAGGGTCGTCCCATCCCCGTACTCGCTGCCGGTCAACCGATCCCCGAACTGCTGACCAGCGCCGGCTAGCATGTCGGCGCCGGTTTCTGGCGTCAGCGGGCGGAAACCAAACGTTTCAAATCAACAATAGCTCGAGCCATCCGGTCACGCAATTCAAGGTACCAGGCATCGTTCAAGGTCCACTCGACCGACCCGGGAAACATTCTGGCGATGTCTCCGAGCACTTCTTCACCCGCAGCGACATCGGCGCCTTGCCGTCGACCGACGGCAATCAAATCTTCGAGTAGCCGTGCGTACTCGTAATCATCCACACTTTCCCGGTAGGTCATCACGCGCAGGCTGGGAGTGATCGTAAAGTCCGGACCATCGGGAAAACCCTGACGCAGCGGCGGGTAGAAATAGCACAAGGCCCCATTAGCCAGCCGTGCGTACGGTTCCTGCCAGGGATTATGGGGATCGTCCGGCTGGCCATAGGGATGATGCCACAGCAGAGTATCCCAGATCACGTACCCACTCCCACCGAGGTGGAAGACCTCCAACCCTACCTCCCGGTTCGTCATCCCCGGAACATTGATTCCCAGGCGACTGCTGTAGGCCGCGTAACTCCACAACCTTTCCCGCTCGCGCGGAACTTCGTAGTCATCCCAAAAATAATCCTCCCACCGGTAGTAGTTCTCGTCGATTTGGGGCACATGAGTGATCAGGTCTTTAAACGCGTAGACACCGTTATCTTGGTGCCGCAGGCTCTCGAACCCCTGCAGGCAATGGGCAATCCGCAGTTTTGCCGTAACTGGATCACTTTTCAACAGGCGGATCAGGTGCAGGATCTTATCGGTGCCAGCCGTTTCATCGATGAACACATAGAACTTGTCGACCCAACCGTGACTGTCCAAATTACGCCCCATTTCCCGGTAGTAGTCCAACACCAGCCGATCCCATTGCCGGCGCGTCACCTGAACACTGGTATCCAACCAGGGATCCCCCGGTTTCTTGTCGTACGTCACCTGGGTCATTTTGCGGAATGTCTGCCAGCCCATGGTGACATGCCCTGGATCCATATTCCATGACTTCCGAGGATCGCCGGGAAGATGCTTGAAGATGTGACTCACACTGGGATTGGTGTGAGTCAGACAGACCGAGTTCACTTTCAGATCATCAATGAAGTGACTTAAGGTTTCGTTGAATTCCTCAAACTCCCAATCGTACAGCCTGAAGAAATTCCCCGGCGCATCGACCCCGTAGCCCTGAGGCGGAGGCTGCCACTTCATGCCGACTTCGACAAACAACGCGACATTCTTGGGGTAGAACTTCTCCCGCGCCATGAAATCGTAATACTTCCGCGCCAGCCTCTTGAGGTCTACTTTGCGGTTGACCCCATGGTAGCTGCGGATCGGTTTCAGTGCGGCGTTACCGCTATTCTTGGAGAAATACTGTCCACCCATGTGTGTTCGGAAACTGGAATACTCGGGAAGCTCGAAATCATAAACCTCCACGACCAGCGGCAAACGCATCGATGCCCCGTCCGCCGCGATCATCGCGACCTCGCCGTGATAGCTCCCGCTCGGTGTCCCCGCCGGCGTTCTCAACGTCAGCCAAAACGCCAAGTTCCCGTCCTCACGAGTAACGGTGCGTGGCGTTACCGGAATCAGTGGATCACCGATTCGGCCAAAGAAGGCGACCTGGTTGATTCTTGCTTTGCGTGTGACGGGAACGTACTCAACAGCCCGAACCTCCATGCGTGCTGCGGCAATTTCGTGCGCCATACTCCGCAATACAGACACCTCGACCCGCTCGAAGGAAAAGTTACTCTTGGGTGACAGGATCAGCTGAAAGGACTGCGCCTCGTTGGCAGCCGTGGAAATTTGAATCGACGCACAGTGTTGACCTGGAACTGGCGTCGCCGGTGTCAGCTTGACCGTCGTATCCGCAAACCAGGCATCAAACGCCTTGTTCGACCGCAGTGCGTAACGGGTCTTTCCCAGCCGCTTTTCCGCGGCCCCCACCGTGACCTGCGTGGCACGATGAAGCGGCAGCGTTGGGCGGCGCAAGGTCGGAATCTTCAGGTAGTGAGCCCCACTCGGTTGATAGTAGAGGACCAACCGTTTGCGGCCAGCCTCCTTGAAGTCCGCCACCAACGCGATGCGACTGCGGCGAACTGAAATTTCCCTGGCACCCACTAGATGGTCGTTCGCGCTCAGTTGCAAATCGTTTCCATCAGACCGCAACAGGCACTCATGTCGCATCCGCTTCTTGGGAAGCAACCTGGGTACGTAAGAACTCATGTAGGCATGGTTGCGTGGAGGCTCACCCACCGGAAACACCTGCTCGTAACCAACCGTTGGCGGGAACCGTCCGCCTTCACTGAGAAAACGAACCAGGTAATACGCGTTCTTGACGGTGGCGATTGCCTGCGTCGGATCCTGGTGGGCCAGTTCCCGGCCGTCGGTGACCAGGCAAAAACCTCCCCGCAGGCTCCCCCTGAGCAACTTCCCGGAAGCGTCGACTTCCACCATCTTCAGTTGGTTATAGGCAAAGAAAATCGGCTCAAATGCGTATTCCTCCAATCTCCCAATGGCGGAGCTGATCTCTTCCTCCGTGATGGACAATACCGACCAGCCAGACTGTTCGACCATGACCTCCACGGGAATGCGATACTGGTGGTATGGTTCAACCCACCGCGAATCGTCTGCATCGACAATACCCGCCAGCCCCGTAACCCAACACAGCAGCACCCCTATTGTTTTGCCAGATTGCATGCTCATCCGATTGCGTCCACCCGTGATCTTTGATCTGCTGAATACTCCCGCAGTCTGCTCGACGTCAAAGACTTCGTAAAGCCCCCGACAACGAGACAGGCGGCCAAGACACCCTGTCGCGAAAGGACCACCCGTGGCACCTCCCGTTATCAACCTCGCGCGAAAACTGGACCAGTTCAGCGAACAATGGACACCCAAGGTGATTGCCCAACTGGGAGACTATCAGCTCAAGCTGGCCAAACTCGCAGGCGAGTTTGTCTGGCATCGGCACCCGGATACCGAAGAGGGATTCCTGGTGCTTGACGGGTTGCTCCAGATTGATTTCCGCGACCAGTCCAGAACGCTGCGCGCGGGGGAACTTTGCATCGTTCCTCGCGGCGTCGAGCACAAACCGGTCGCCACGGCAGAGACGCACGTCCTGCTACTTGTCCGAGAAGGAACGGTCAACACCGGCGATGCGCCAGAAAACCTGCTCACCAATGACTCAGATCAGTGGATTTGAGTCGGCACGCGGTTTTTTTTCGCCACGCACAGCGCCGCACTTCAGGACTGCTCAGACCCAGCTGGTGCGCCAGCCGCCTTTTCCAGGCACCACTTGGGACCCACCATGTTCCAGTTATCGACTAGGACCACGTTCGCGGCACGCCCGGGAACCATCGCTGCCCAGGGAACACTGGCTGCCGTCGCCCCCAGCCAACGCCAGGGGATAATCGGGGTGAGGTGGAGGTGCTGCTCATCCACCGCCACATGAATACTGAGCGCCATATTCACCGACCCGAAACTGAAGGTCTGATACGAGCGTTGGGTCGCAGAGGGCGGAATCGCCCGCGGAGGGAAGCCTTTCATCATCGGGTTGTAGATCAGCGTAAACGCGGCGCGACAGATGCCAGCCACCCCGCCGAACACAGCCACCGTGATAAATCCGCTGGCAAACTCGGGAGCGTAGCGCAACACCAGCACAATGGCCGTTACCAGCAAACCCTCGCCAACGAACAAGCCGGCAAAGAACTTCCAAAGAGGCATCGGCGAACGCGTCATAGTCGGTTCATCTCCTGCGAGGAGTCGGTGATGCCACCACACCTTGGGAAAGCCCCAAGATTCAACCACCCGGTCGCGAACACAGTTTACACAGGCCGCTAGTTTCCACCAAAAACTGTTCCAACCGATCCGGTCGGACCCGTTGGCGCTGCCGATAGAACAGAAACCGGTCACCGCGGCACTCCCAGCTGATCGGAGACAGCGTCTCAATCACCCTCCACTGGTCTTCCCCAAACAAATCGCGCACTGCCACCTCATCCGTCCCGCGCAACACCAACGTTTCTGACAGTCTCGCTGGAACCACACCCTCGATTGGTCGATCACCTGGGCCTTCCACGAACCGATAGAACGGGCCTGCTGGACGCAGCTCGAAATTCGGCCAGGAAGCGGTTCCGCCCTGACAACAAATCACAGTCTGGCGATGGGTTTGTGCGCGTTTTCCAGCACCTGTGGTATACGCGTAATCGAACACAGAGACTTCCGTGTCCTGTATCTTCCCCTGGATTACATTCGAAATCCTGCCACTTTTTCCCTGCGCAAAGAGTTGGAACTCCGCCAGCTGATCCATCAGGTGCCCAGCACTGGACTCCACATAACGGAGGCCCAGCGTGCCAGCGACTTGTTGAAAACCAGCAGTCCGCCGCCGCGCCGACCGTTTGGCCCCATACACCGCCAGGACGATCAGTAGGACGAGCACCCCAAAGGGAAGGAAGCTAACCAGGACCCAGAGGGGATGTTGGCCCGACTGCTCCCCCAGGAGCGGTGTCAGTACCGGCAACAGGTGGTACGGCATCGTTGCGTATGATTCCTGCGGGGCGATGTCGACGCGCATCACATTTATCGTTCGGTCAGCCTTTACCGGCGCGCGATTGTAGCACACAACATATCTTTGTCGACGTTCACAACATATCTTTGTCGACGTTCACCACATATCTTTGTCGACGTTCACCACCACATCGCGCCATCGACAGCGAAGCGGTCTGCGGCTACTACTCCAGGCGTGCTACCATGCGCTGCTAAATCGAGGGCCCGCTGATCGCCCATGCTTGACATTCGCAAATTGACCAAACACATCGGGGCCAAAGTTGGTGGTGTCGACTTACGCGAACCACTCCCCGTGGAAATGTCCCAGCGACTCCGACTGGCACTTGTCAAATACGCTGTGCTTGTCTTCCGCGGATAGGAGATCACCAACGAACAGCACATCCGTTTCAGCGCCGGCCGCGGGCCACTGGAAATGACGATTCCCAGCGACCCAATTGAAGATGAGGGTCCGCTGGGCGTCATTTCCACTGTGGATCAACATGGCCAGTTTATTCCTCCCGCCGACGTCCACAGCCTGTACACCAAGGGAAATATGCTGTGGCACTCGGATGGCTCGTTCAAACCAGTTCCACTGCGTGTCTCACTGCTGCGGGCAAAAGCCATCCCCCACTGGTGGCAATACTGTATTTGCCAGCCTGGTGGCCTCCTACGAAGCACTGCCTGCCGCACAGCGGCAACGGCTGGAAGGCCTGTTTGCCGAACACAGCCTGGTCCATTCGCGCGGGCAGATCGCCCCGAACGTGATGCCCGACCGTTTCCTCGAGGATACGCCACCGCCGTCCCAACCCATGCAGCGACCGATTCCCGAAACAGGCAAACGCGCTTTATTGGTGGGGGCCTACGCGACCCATATCGCTGACCAGCCGCCGCAGGAAGGCCGGGCCCTGCTGGCTGAACTGCGCGCCTGGGTAACGCGCCCCGAATTTGTCTACCGGCACCAATGGCAACTGAATGATCTGCTGGTCTACGACAACCGTTGCTGCCTGCACCGCGGCCGCGACGGGGACCGCGCTACCTACAAGCGTATCCTGCACCGCACACCCCTGACCGGAGACGACCCCACCCGCCTCAGCGCCACCCACAACCCCTTACGTGACGCCTTTCCCAGCGGTGGATTCTGCGTCACTGCCTGACCTGCAGACCTGCTTCTTGTACCCCAGAAATCTGACGGTAAAAGGGTTTGAGCCGGCTACCGAGGCTGCTATGTTCCAGAGTTTACGGGACCCGCACACGCTGGTTCCCCCCCATCTCGGCAAGGGCCTGCCCACGATGCGTCAATTTCTGCAACGACTGCTGCTGTGCGCCTGCTGCCATATCACCATCACCGCCTCCGCCGCTGAACCGATTCTGATCGACCTGGACCAAGAAACCGGCAGGCAAGTCATCGTCGACCGTGAACCCGGACAATACCTGGGCCATCCTTCGACTTGCCTGCTGGAGGATGGCAAAACGATTCTCTGCGTCTACCCGAAAGGGCACGGCCGTGGTGCGATCGTCTACAAACGCAGCCGCGACGGGGGCCTTACCTGGAGCGACCGACTGCCTACCCCCGCCAACTGGGCCACGTCGCAGGAAGTCCCCACACTCCACCGCGTGATCGGTCCCGACGGTACCAGGCGAATCATCATGTGGTCTGGTCTCCATCCGGCCCGTTTGGCCGTCAGCAATGACGACGGACTCACCTGGAGTGGGTTGCAGCCCGCTGGTGCCTGGGGAGGAATCGTCGTCATGGGATTCGTCGAGGCCTTGCGCACAGGTCGCGGCCATTACCTGGCCATGTTTCATGACGATGGACGCTTCTTTCGCCAGGAGGGAAAACGTGTACCCACCTTCAAGTTGTTTCAAACGCGCTCGCGTGACGGTGGCCTTACTTGGACCGATCCACAAGTGGTATTTCAGTCCGCGGCAGTGAACCTGTGCGAACCGGGCTGCCTCCGCTCACCGGATGGAAAACGTCTGGCGGTCCTGCTGCGGGAAAACCGCCGACGGAAAAATTCACATATCATTTTTTCCGATGACGAAGGGCAAACCTGGACGGCGCCACGCGAACTGCCACTGAGTTTGACCGGGGATCGACACACCGGAAAATACGCCTCCGACGGCCGACTCTTCATCAGCTTTCGGTGTAACTCACCACGGAAACAATCCGCTCAACGACCTTATGAGGGCGACTGGGTCGGATGGGTGGGAAGCTGGGACGATCTTCAGCAGGGACGCAGTGGGCAATATTTCGTGCGGCTCAAAGACAACACCAAGGGCTACGACACCGCCTATCCAGGAGTCGAACGACTGCCCGACGACACCTTCGTCACTACGACGTATGGACACTGGGAAAAGGGCGCAGCACCCTATGTGTTGAGCGTTCGTTTCACACTGGCCGAATTGGACGCCCTGTCAAAACAACGCTGAGATCGCCACCAGCTGACGAACGTTGCGGCAGTTCAACTGCGGGAGGCATCATACAATGTCTGCATCACCTGGCCTTCGTTGAGAGGATAGCCGCGGCCCAACCGATCATGGACCACGCTATCCAAATCAATCCCCAGATTGGCAAAGATCGTCGCGCCGACATCGGAGGCAAAATACGTGTCGGTAATCGGGTAGGAAGCCGTATTATCGGTCCGCCCAATGACTTGGCCCGGTCGCACCCCCGCGCCCGCGAACAGTCCACTGAAACAGAACACCCAGTGATCACGTCCCGTCGGTGAATACGTCGGCGTCCCGACATTTCCACCAATTTTCGGTGTACGACCAAACTCCCCCATTGCAACCACGAGTGTCTCTTCCAGCAAACCCGACATCTCCATGTCATCCAGCAACGCCGAAAAAGCTCGGTCAAAGGGCGGCAACAACCTCTCTTTGTGGCCCTGGAAATTTTCCGTATGGGTATCCCAATAATATGGGTGCCCCAGATTAGCCTGAACAATCGGTATGCCCGCTTGAATCAACCGGCGCGAGAGCAATAAAGCCTGGCCCCATAAATGACCTCCGTAACGATCCCGAACCGCCTGGGGCTCGCGTTCCAGATCGAATGCGTGTGCCAAGGTACCCCGCGATAACACCTGGTAGGCCCGCTGCTGCTGCTTTGCGAATTGTTGCTGGCCGGGAGTCCTGCCGTGACCACCCTGGCCACGAAACCTCCCCAGCAACGCACCCCGCCGCTGCAATCGTTGCCGTGAAAATCCATCCGGAAGCCGCATCGCCTGGGCATCAAAACGCGGATTGTTCAAGTCGACGTTCAGTTGCCACGGATCATAAAGTGGACCCAGAAATCCCGCATCCTGCCCCGGAAAGGGCTCGATGCGATACGGCAGACTGATCCCGCTGGGCAAGCCGTCCGTCCGCGGGCGAACAAACTCCAGTGCTGCCGCATAACAAGGCCAGTCGTGGCGCGACCAGACTGTGGTGGCACCCGGCTTGCGATAATCCGTGCCGGAAAGGACTAGCGGCGTCGCCAGCTCGTGCACCGCATCCGCTTGCGACTTCAGCCCCAACGTTCGCACCACGGTGTATTTCCCGGTTCGCTGAGCCAATAACGGCAGATGCTCACAAACACGATACCCGGCCGTTTGCGTGGCAATCGATTGGAAAGGGCCGCGGACCTCAGCGGGGGCGTCCGGCTTCATGTCAAACGTGTCGATATGACTGGGCCCACCCGCCAGAAAGACAAACAACACCGAGCGTGGCGGCCGCTTGTTGTCGTCCTCGGCACCCTCCGCCACCCGCTCCGCGGCCGGCCAGGCCGCCGGAACTCCACCCATCAGTCGCAGCGCGTCCCGGCGCGTGATGGGGAGGCGACCAGGCATCATACAACTCCAGTTTCACAGCGAAGCGAGACCACTGGGAGGACAATCGGCCGGACCGCCGCAACAGCCTCCTATCATAGCCGGCGTCCCTCCGAGGGTCTATCGGCATTCCTCCGCCGCGCACGCCTCGCGGCAGCAATACAAGACGATATTTCACCACGTCTGGTGCGACTTCCGGAGTTCATTTCACTACAATCACGACTACCAGAACACGATCTCGCGGCACCTGACCCCCGGTCCATCAGCCGCCCGCGAAGCCAGTCGACGCGTCTCATCCGTTGCGTACCGCAGAGAGCCCCATGGTCAGAAAACCTCGCACCATCGACTCCTCTCCGCGGCGCCGTGGCTGCGTCCGTCGCAGCTACCATCGGCGCGTCTTGACCGTCCCACTCCTGCTTCTAGTCAGCGTCGCTGCCAGCCATCTCTGCGGCGCCGAACAGCCGGTATCGTTTGCAGATGTAGAAAAACGTTACCAGCAGCACATCCAGCCACTTCTCAGCAGCCACTGCGGTGGTTGCCATTCCACTCAGAAAAAAAAGGGGGAACTGGATCTTCAGCAGTTCACCGGTTTGGACGAGGTTCGACGTGCACCCGCAACCTGGCAGCAGGTCGCCCACATGGTTCAACGGGGTGAAATGCCACCGTCAGACAGCAAACCCCTCGCGCCCGCCCAACGCAAGCGGTTACTAAGTTGGCTACGCGATTACCTGCAACGCGAGGCCCGCGCGAGCGCGGGTGATCCGGGTCCCGTGGTTCTCCGCCGACTGAATAACGCAGAGTACACCTATACGATTCGCGACCTGCTGAATGTGCGACTCGATCCGGCTCGCGAGTTCCCGGCCGACGGCGCGGCGGGTGAAGGCTTTACCAACGCCGGTGGCGCTCTCTCGATGTCGCCCGCACTCCTGCAAAAGTATCTGGGCGCGGGGAAAGAACTTGCCCAGCATGCGGTGCTGCTTCCCGATGGTTTCCGATTTTCCGCAGAGACCACGCGGCGTGGTTGGACCGACGAGATCCTCACCGAAATCCGTCAATTCTATGCAGCATTCGCCGAGTCGGTTGATCTCGGTGACGGTCTCGCTGTCGGCTACCACACCGGCCATACCGACACGCGGCTTGGGCAAGCAGGGCGACTCCCACTGGCGCGCTATTTCACCGCGTTGCTCCAACAACGCAACGCCCTACTACGGCAAGCAACCACACTCGAATCGATCGCTGCGGACCACCGGCTGAACCTGCGCTATTTGGGCCTGCTATGGTCACACTTGACCGCCACCGAGCCTTCGCTCCTGCTGGACCCGCTGCGGGCCCGCTGGCATACCGCCAAAGCAACGGATGTCGCTACACTGGTCGACCACGTTACGACCTGGCAAAAAGGATTGTGGTCTTACAACCCGATTGGCTTACGAGGCAGGCGCGGATCCACGCGCCGGTGGCTCGAACCAGTCGTCCCGATTTCTACCAGTCAGGCCTTCCGCTGGCCAGTCCTCGCGAAACAGGAAAGCAACAAGGACTCCCAGAAACGCTACACCCTTACGTTACGCGTCACGGACGCCGGTGATGGCAATGAACAGGACTTTCTCATTTGGCAAAAGCCGCGTTTCGTCAAGAACGGAGAAACCGATATCCTGTTACGTGATCTACGGGAGCTGGCAGAAGCCGCCGGCCTCGAGGACGGCAGCCCGTGGGGAATCGATCCGGAGCTGTTTGGAAAACATCCTCGAGATATTCCTATCGACGACGCATCCCTCTGTGTCCAGGCCCCGTCGGTGTTGACATTCGCCCTGCCGCTCCAACTCGTGGCGGGTCGCCATCTGGTGACTACCGCACGGGTCGCGGAGCACCCGCAGCAACGCGGCAGTGTCCAGGTCGAAATCACCACCGCCGCAGTCAAGCCTAGTACGGGCCTGCTTCCCAGCATTGTCTCAACCCACCATTCAACCGTCACGCAGGTCTTTTCAGAGAAACGCACGCTACAGATGCAGCGTCCGATTCTAGTCGCCGAAAACAGCCCCCAGCGTGCTTTGTTTGAAACGGAGATGCAACTCTTTCGCCAGCTGTTTCCCAGCGCCCTCTGCTATCCCCAAATCGTACCCGTGGACGAACTCCACACGACCACTTTGTTCTACCGAGAAGACGACCACTTGACGCGTTTAATGCTCGACGACAGACAACAGAAGCGGCTTGAACGTCTCTGGCAACAACTCCACTACGTGAGTCAAAGTCCGCTGATGCGGCAGGTCGTTCTGGAAGACCTGCTGACCGCGATGAGCGGGACAATGCAGGACAAACAATCCCAATATCACGGGCTTTTGCCGATTCGCGAAACCGTGGAAACTAGCGCCGCGCGTTTTCGTCAGGATCTTGTCGACAGCGAGGCCAGCCACCTGAATGCCCTGCTCGACTTTTATGCACGCGCCTACCGTCGGCCACTCACGGCCGGCGAAACAAACGCGACGCGCGCACTCTACCAACAATTAAGGAACCGCGGCCTGACGCATGACGCCGCGTTTCGTTTGACATTGGCTCGTCTGTTCGTCGCCACGCCCTTTCTTTTTCGACTTGAAAAACCCGCTCCGGGAAAAGACGCTGCCGCTGTTTCTCCCTGGGAACTCGCCAGCCGTCTGAGCTATTTCCTCTGGTCATCTCAACCCGATGCGGTATTAACGTCTCGGGCCGGTGACGCCAGCTTATTGACGGACCAAGGGCTGCTCCAAGAAACACAGCGGATGCTCGCGGATCGTCGTGTCCGGCGGTTGGCCACCGAATTCGGCTGTCAATGGCTGGGCATTTACGAGTTTGATCAAAACAATGGCAAAGATGAGCAACGGTTTCCTCAATTTGTGGCGCTGCGCGGTGAGATGTACGAAGAGGCCATACGCTTCCTGGAATCACTCTTTCTCAGCAATGGATCAATCCTCGAGTTACTCAAAGCCGACTACACCTTCTTGAATGGCCCCCTGGCAGCACACTACGGGGTTGCCGGAGTTCGCGGTACCGAAATGCGGCGCGTGACTGGGGTGCAGAAGTATGGACGCGGCGGCATTCTGAGCCTGGGAGCCATTCTGGCCAGTCAATCGGGCGCAGCCCGCACGAGCCCGGTGCTCCGAGGAAATTGGATCTACGAATCGCTGCTCGGCGAACGGCTCCCCCGGCCACCCGCCGAGGTCCCGCAGCTCCCGACACGGGTGCCCGCCGGGTTGACCACGCGGCAACTCGTGGAACGCCACACCGCGGATCCCGCCTGTGCAAAGTGCCATGATCGCATTGACCCCTTGGGATTTGCCCTCGAACAGTACGATCCCCTGGGGGCCCTGCGCGCGGAGCCCGCCGATACCCGTGCCGAACTACCCGACGGGACCGCGATTGATGGTCTGAGCGGTCTACGAACCTATCTGGCGACCACGCGAAAGCGGGATTTCGTCAGACAGTTTTGCCGTAACTTGCTCGGCTACGCATTGGGGCGGGCAGTACAACTCTCGGACGAGCCACTACTGGACCGCATCCAGGAACAATTGGAAATCCAGAACTTCCACGTCCACACGGCGCTGGAGATGATCGTCCTCAGCCAACAGTTCAGGCAGATCCGTGGAGAAGAAGTTGCACAACCCTAGGTTCCCGGGAACCAGGAGGCGTACAATGCTCTGTACTCCAGTCTCTATTTCCTCGACCATGTCTTTGCTGGAACGCACCGAGAGGGAGAGAAGATGAACCGATATGACAGCGGTCGCCGTAGATTCCTGCGTGGCGTCGGGTTACATGGACTGGGCGTCAGCATGGCGCTTCCCTGGTTGGAATCGACAGCGGTCTGGGGTAACGACGCTGGCCGCCTCCCTAGCCAACCCCCAGTCCGGCTGGCGGTCCTCTTCTCTGGAAATGGCTTCCACAGCGGCCAATGGTGGGCCAAAGAAGCAGATGCAACCCTGTCGTTGGGCCAGGTACTCGCTCCGCTGACCGACTTTCGCGACAAACTGCTCTTCATCCGTGGACTCTTCAACGCGGAAGCACTGAAGGGGAATATTCACAGCTCACAAACGGGCAACCTGCTCTCCGGTGCGCCGCTGGCTCCCGGTGGTCGCATCCTCTCGGGCACCAGCTTTGATCAGGTTGTGGCGCAGCGTTACGGACACTCGACCAAAGTCCCCAGCCTGGCGCTGGGCTGCGAAAAATCCATTCCCGGAATCCACAAGAACTATTCATTACTCTACAGTTCGCACATTTCATGGAGCTCTCCCAGTTGCCCAACGCCACTCGAGCTTTACCCGGCATTGGCATTCGACCGACTCTTCAAAGACGAAACTGGGCCGGGCGACCAAAGCGTGCTGGATGCGGTCCTGGCCGAAGGCAAACGGTTTCGACAGCAAATCAGCCAATCGGATCGGCGCAAACTTGACGAATACCTCAATTCGGTGCGCGAAGTAGAGAAACGTATCGAACAATCCGGTCGCCGCGGTGAATTGCAAGGCTGGCGACCAACTCTTACGGAACCGAATATTCCACGCCCGGCCGATGGTATCCCACAAGACCTCCCCGAGCACATGCGACTGATGTGCGACATCCTGGTACTGGCATTTCAGACCGACACCACACGGGTTTGTTCACTCAAACTCAATAACGACATCAGCTATTTACGTTTTCCCCATTTAGGTATCACTCACCAACACCACGACCTGTCTCATCGCAATGACGCCGACTGGTTGAAGGTCAACCAGTTCTTCATGGAGCAGACCGCCTACATCGCGCGCAAGCTCGATGCGATCCAGGAAGGCGAACGCACCGCGTTTGACAACTCTCTAATCCTGCACTGTTCCAGCATGCTCACGGGCGGTCACGACGCAACGCAGCTACCCGCGTTACTGTTGGGTGGAGGCGGCGGGCAGGTCCAGGGTGGTCGTGTCCTCAACTATCTGGATCAGCCGGAGCGAAAGATGTGCAGCCTCTACCTGTCATTGCTCGACAAGTTCGGCATCCACCTGCCTCAATTCGGCGATGCGACCCAGCGTTTGGCTGACATTTAGTCACCGTGCCAACCAGGCTGGCAACAAAACCCCTGCAACGGTGCCGGCCTCCGAGATCACGGGCAACTCAACAGCCGGATCAGTGCGCCACGGGCGTCACGCATGGTGGCGGCACTTTCCGGCTGTTCCAAAACGCGCGCAACCAGCTCGTCGACTTGCTCGCCATGACCCGCTTGACGCGCCAGATCCAGTAGCAGCCAATCCTCCAGGCCCATCCGCATCAGCTCCCAGCGGCGGGATGGCACGATGCCTCCATTCCCGGCAAACACCATACCGCCGTCCCAGGACCTCCCCTGCCAGGCATCCCTGCTTAACCAGGTCCACATGAACAGGCCGGCCGTTCGTTGCTCATACAATTTCCAGGCCCACCGACGATACATTTGGGCGGGCCAATAGCGCTTATTCTCCGCGCAGTAATAGGGGACGACTGGCTTCCCCGTTTTCCGCAAAAACGCGATCACTTCCGGGTTGACCTCGTACAGCTCCATATGAGGGCACCACACATCCACTCCGCGATCGAGCCGCTGAACCTCGTCAAGCGAAATCTGCGGAGTCACCGTCATCGTCACGCGAACCTTCGGATCGGCCTCACGCACCAGCTCTCGCGCGCGGAGAAACGTGTCAACACCTCCTCCGGACACCTCATCGTAAATGTGCAGCGTGAACGCATCGTAACCCAGGCCACGATCCTTGTGGACATGACGCGCCCAGCACCGGATCCCCGCGATCCAACTCGCGCGGTGTGCCGGCTGTTGCCAGGCATCATCGGTCCGGAAATGCCATTGTTCAAAAAACACCGAACGGGCGCCAGGGTATTTCAACTCCCGAGCCATCGCATCATCCAGGCTGCTGAAATCAGGATTGGTCGAAGCCGGGTGAGGAATCAAACAATTGTGCAACCAATTGACATAATGGCTGGAAAGGTCTGCCTTCATCCCGGGCCGATTGATGTCGTATTCGCAAACAAACACATCCAGAGGGTGCCGCGCAGGCAAACTTACATTGAGGATCTGCACCTCTACCTCTAACCGCTGTGACGTACACCGTCCCGGAGCATTCAGCGGTTGGATGCGTAGATGGGTCGAGTAACGACCGGGTGTCAGACCTCCGGTTTCCACCGCAACCCACAACTGGCGCGTCTCCCCGGGGGGCAACAGCATCAAACCGGCGTCGTCCAGCCGCGGCAGGGCGTCGGCGAGCGCCTCTTTCCTGGGTGCTGGTAGCGGTACGGCATGCCGCAGGGTCACCGCGGCGGCCGGCAACACCGGCACCGCCTCCGGTGGCCGTTGCTCATCGTCACGACTGACCCGAAACAGGAGCGGAGATTCTAGCCAATTCGTCACATTCACGACCGCTGCCGCGTGCTGGTTGCGACAGGCAGTCAAGGCAATCGTTTCCACCGAAGTCGCGATCCGGGGTTGTGCCGTGGGTGGACAATTCGCCGCGACTTCACCCGGCCATACAGAAAACCCTTGAAACCACTTCGTCTGCTCTCCTGTGAGCAGCGACAGGTCGCGTTCCGTCTCCCTACCCAAAGGTGGTTCCCGCGGTGGCAGATAGACCGGGTCGGCCGTGAGCGCGAAGGCGTCCCACCTGGCGAAGTGCCAAGCCGCCGAAAACACAAGGCTATGCGGACCCTGGCCCAATTTGCCGACGTCTCCGACGATCCAGGCCCAGTTCGATTCATCAGACCCATAAAGCAACGTATCGGGCACCAATCGCAACTGAACCGGTCGACCATCTACCGTCACCCGATAGGCGGTTTTACCGCGCACGCCCGATTCATGATCCGCCGCGTACCCCGCTCGCACGCGCAGGAACAGACGGTAGATCGCAGGACGGACAATCACATCCCATGTCGCGGTGCCACTGTACGCCCAGACCGCCGTACCCCCACTTTGCGAAGAACCGGTCAGGTGTGTGTGCTCGGCTTGAATAAAGTGCACTGTCTGGCCGCGGGCATCTTTTTCCGCAGCGGCCGCCGTCGCGGGCCCACAACAACTTCTATCGACACACATCCCCAGCGCCACCAGCACGCACCAATACCGGGCCCACATCCAGAAACGACGCATCATTCGGCCTCCACAACTGTAATCCACATCTCAGGTTCTCGCCTGGCTGGAAACAACGCCGCGACACTTGCCCCAACACCACCAGCCGTCAGCCACCATCATATCTCAAGCCTCGATATCCTGGGTGAAGGTACGACTCAGCAGTTCTCATTCGTCTTTCACGGGAAACCGGTAAATGTGTACATCGTAGGGACCGAAACGGTCACTTAACGATCCATCCTGCGCTCGTTCAACGTTGCGACCCTCAAAGAGCACCTCGACGTCGCGGACCGCAGCCACTTCCCCTAAATCCAACTTCACGCTTCCGCAATTCCGGTTCTCCTCATTAACCGCTACGACATACCGAGCACCGCCGTGGCGCCAGACCGCAACCCGCAATGGGCTCGCGGCCCGTATCTTCCGTCGCTGACGCTGCCCGCCACTAGCCAACGAAAGAAAGACGGGCCCCAGCTGTTTGAATTCGCCCGCCAACTCCCGCAGGGCATGCCAGGCCTGCGGGTGTTTCTCCCTCATTTTCCCATTGTAGTCGTAGGAGAACCACATGATTCCAGTGGCGCCGCTGACCACACTCAGATAAGCCATACAGCGCAGCTCGGTTCTATTGGGCATGCGGCCTCCCTTGGCATAAAACGACTGCAGCACCGCCACAATCGGCTTGCCGCGTAGATCACGGACTGCCTTGCGGATGGCTTCCCCCACCCCAGCCACACGGCCCCCCGGGAACGATGGGTAAATATCAGGCCCGAGCACATCTGTCGCATCGTGATACTGTGGGAACAGGTGCGGCTGAAAAATCACGGTCATCGTAGGGTGGTACGGATCTGTATCGCGCGCCACATCGTGCAAACCGCGGACTAGCTTGTACATCGATTCGTTCGGCTCATCACGGGTGTACCAGGCCAACATACTGTCTCCCATCCGACGGGTCAGCATGCGAATCGTGTCAGCGGCCACCGGCAGACGACCGTGTTGCAGATTTTCCAGAGAGTAGTCGGTCTCATTGGTCGTGGCGCTGCGCATTTCGTTCGTGTTGTGGAGGCCAACCATGGGAACCAGACCATAGTCCTTTACCTGTCGGGCCTTGACCACAAACGACTCCGCACTGCCCCATTCCAGTAGGAACGTATTGAACCCGGCTGCCGCGTACGATTCCAAAAACGGTCCCTCAAGATGCCGCTCGACGTAGTACATCCCGAACGGGAAAAAGGGTACGCCATCGCGCAGTAGTATCCCGCGATGGGTGTACTGTACCGAGCCGACCCGAGGCGCAAGTTTCCGCAGTGGAACCACAAAGGGCGCCTGCTCATAGCCGTTGACCACGACTACCACCTCATAACTTCCCCGTGGTATGCCAGCCAGGTCGAACGCCACGCGGCAATCCCGCGTCGGGTCCCATTCCGCTGTTCTCGTCGCGAGCACCCTACGACTGCCAACCGCCCGTAGCACGCACTCGAGCGAACGCGCTCCCTTGACAGCCGGTCCCAAAACCAGCCGCAAATTAGCCTGCATTTCTTCCATATAGAACGATCGATCCCACCGGCCTGACCCGATGCCAATGTTGTCAATGTGCAACGGCCGATGCACCAGCGCGTGGCCCGTTTCCGCGTCTTCAATGGTCAGCCGTATCGCATCTTCACCAGCTTCATTCAACGCCAACACCAGGCTGCCATGCGCCCAGCGCTTGTCGACCACTCGCTGCGTGATCTCGCACACTCCCAAATCATCCGTGCCACGCCCAATCCTTACTGCCCGCACACGCACCCGACGATCCGCGCCCGTCGCATTGACCACAGTGAACACAAGCGGGACTGCCCCCACTTGGCGGGGCCCCAGACCGTGCAACAAGGCCCAACGGTGTCGCGCCGGGTCGGTTTGGATGCCACGCACCTCGCCCATCGCCAACGGGTAGCCGTGACGGTTTTTTCGCGAAACCCACGATTGGCCGTCCAGGGAGAAATTCATACCCCAGCTACCACCCCAAGCTGGCTCCAATTCACCGCCCGCGCCTTGCTCGAAAAACGCCAGTGAGGCAAAGGGAATTCGCAACTCCGCGTACCACGCATCGACACCAATCCGCACCGCGCTTTGCCAGGGAACTTTCCACCAGGGTACCCCCATCAACTCGGAATACCGTCCTCCCGCTGCATTCACGGCAAAACGAAAGATCTTCGGTCCGGGATGATTGAAAAACATCTCACCATCGTCACGGTCCCACCCGGTGGGACGCCGACTCTCCCGCAATGGATCCAGAAATACCTCCACTGTCTGCCCCACAAACAGTTGAGCGCGAGTCTGTCGCCTGGCTTCCGCCAAGGCGTCTTCCGAGGCCAGTGGACAATGAATCCCCACGTACACATACTCAGCATCAAATACCACACGTGCCGTTGCGGATCCGCCTGAGGCGAGCGTCGCAGCGTTCCGAGTGAGCCCCGCCTTCCGCTGCTGCCACCCAGTCGCCAGTTCCGCTGTTTTCCAGCACGTTTCATCGAGGATTCCATCCAACCGCACGCCCTCGTCGCGCGGCACCGGCGCCGCCTGAATCCTCTCCAGCTGACTTAATTCATACTCGAACGCGTCGAGTTCAAGACTCCGCGCCACCACCGGGTATTGCGACAAAAGAACTGGGTTGCCGCCATCCAGAACTTCACCGTCGTCCAACATCTTAGCCTCCGCCAAACGAACACCCTCCTGCGTCGCGATCGTTCCTAGGAGCGAGCGGCCTTCCCTTTCCAGGGTCAACCGATACCACTGGTTCGGCTTCAAGGGACCAGCACCAGGGAGACGCCAGCCGCTCGTGATGGTCTCCTTGCCCGCGCCGTCTCTCCGGGAAATCGCGAAATCGCGTCCGCCTCGCAACGAAAGTCGGTAACAGCTGGAGAACAAGCTCCCTCCCTGCCAGTTGAGTATCAAATGGAACTGCGGCGCATAACCGTCAGCGACCACCTCGGGAAAGCGGATTAGGATACTGACGCGCTGGTACGCTTCCCCTCGATGTGTCACACCAACATACCGATCGGCTGAAATCGCCCCGGCACCGACAACCGGCGCGTAGACCGACACCAACCGTTTGTCCTGCATGCGGTACCCATAGTAGGCTCCATCGGCAACATCCCACTGCGGCCTGGTTCGCAGGTCAAATCCGGCAGCGTCGAAATGGTCTCGATGAATCTCGGCCCCCGCCAAGCTTGTCAACAGCAGAACCCCGACAACGCTGCTCGTGAAGCGGCGGACCCTTTGAACCCGTTGGCATTTCGTTCGGAAGGCTGACCATTCTTGACAGTACGCAACCATGTTGACTCCGTTTTGCGTTAGGTTCCCTGTCGGTCGTCCCCGCCACTCCTCCGCGCGAGCCGCTAATCGGTGGGCAGCCGCTGCGCACCGATTAGCGGCTCAGTGCAGCGGCGAATTTGGCGCCAATTAGCCAAACGCGCCGCATCCCGCAGCTCGGCGTCACACAAGTCCGTCTTGGAAAACGCCCCGGCCTGCCGCAACTTGTCGACCCGCAAACCGTACTGTGCAACTCGCGGCGGGACACCAGCTGGCCTAGCGACGGATGGTACGCCGGACAAACGGAAACCGTCGTCCAGGCCAACACCAGCGCGTAGACTAGATGCATCATCGTAGAAAGTCTCCTCACACGTCAGCCGGACGCGTGTCGAAATCGCCGCAGCTTGCACACCGCACACTCAGTGCCTCCTAAGGCGTGGCGCCGCGTTTCCCGTATTCTTCCAGAAGGTCCTCGACGATGTCCAGGGTGGATTCCCGAGAACTCGCGGCGTCCACCCCCGCCATTTCCCCCCCGACAAACTCCTCGGCAATATCCCGGTACGCGCCCTGGAGCAGCATGCCGTAATCCACGCTGTTCACCCCCTTCTGTAAACGCCGCTGCATGTGTCGCAACCACGCCTTGACTCGTGGACGGTAATAGCCGCGCAGCAACTCAACTCGGTCGGTTGAAGCATAATCGAGCAACCCCGGATATTTATCCATCCCTGCCAATGCAGTAAACCGTAGCCGTACTTCTTGATCATTCGCATGCAGGTGCGAGGGGGAAGCCGGAGCCCGTGAATGGACCGGCTGTCTGCGCGACGGTCTCTGCCTCCCAAGACTGATTTCGTTTGCCAGCCAGAACTCTTCTCGCGACGCCGTCAGCGACTCGACCCACTGGAGTCGCTCCAACGCGTCTCTACCGGCCGCTGCGAGCGCTACTTCATCGGACTGCACCGTAAACGCTTGATACGCACGCAGCGCCTGGTAATCGAACTCCATTCCTAGCAGAGTACGGGCAATATCAATCACATCCCGCTGGTAGAACTGATTGGCCTCCAGCTCATTTCGCTGCGTGACCGCCAGTCGCAATGCCCGCCACAACTCCGCGGTCTGCGTGTAACGGGTTTTGATCTTCCGAGGATCCGCAAACAGGTCCGCACCACCCCCATCGTAGGGAAGCGCGCTTTGGTAAAACGGGCGCGGATTGGCTTCCAGGTTGTCCGCATACGCGGTCTCCACCACCCGCTTCCACACATCGACCATCTTCGCTGCTGCCGTTACCCCGTAACGACGAACACAATAGCGCAACAAAAACGCATCCAGTTCGATCTCGCGCGGATCCCATGCTAGTTCCGCGGCAAAATCAAAATAGAGAAAATTGTGATGGGTACTTTCCGGATTAATGTAAAAACCAGTGCAACGTGCGGACGCCGGCTCATCAACGACATGTTGTACGCGTCGCAAAAGATCTCGCAGATCGCCGTGAAGTCGTTCCACATTTCCGAACGTGTTGAGAACACCAAACATCCACTCCGCCTCTCCTCCAAAATATCCCGTTTTCAAAAACACGGGTTTGGTCTCTGCCCACACGTCGGCGACGAGGAAACGCGAATGTGTCATGGCACCAAAAAAATCCCGACAGACCTCGGGCGTCCAATCTGCCCCCTGTAAAAACCATCCACTCATATAGAGAGTGCCGTGCGGATCGGCTCGGGCAAGCGCTGCGCTCATATGCCGCGCCCAATCCATCTTGATCTGCCGTTTTTCCGCAGCCGTGGCACCCGGACTCGTTTCAGGGTAGGGGGCCTGATCCCACAGCTGGGTAGGGCCGTAGGCGGCTGTCCATTCTTTGACACTGGCCTCCACCACCTTGCCAAACATGGGGTCTTGAGGATGAATGTTGTAGCTCTTCGACACCCCAGCCCATTGGGCCACCACATACTTGAGTTGCGGATGTGTCGCGGCGAACTCAGGGCTGACGTGCCCACCCCAGAGTTGCCCTACCAGCTCCATATCCAGCTTGCGCGCATACTCCCCCACCGCCCTCTGCAGTTCATACTCCCACTGCGCCCACTTCGACAAAGGCGGGGTCCGCATACCAAACCGCTGCCAAACTCTCTCCATTACCATTTCACGGCCAAGCGTAAAATAGGAGACGTTCAATTTTCGTTTCAGCATATAGTCGTGCGCGCGTTTCCACTCATCCACGCCCCAATATTGCGAGCTGTAGACGTAGGAGCAGGCGTTGGGGGCCATCCGTCGCGAGAAATACGGCCGTTCAGCTCGCTGGGGCGCTGGCACTCGGAGAGTCGACTGCTGGGGTACCTGGTCCCCATCCCAGAAATAGCCAACCCCACAGTCTTGCTCCAAGAAATCGTAAACCGCGTACATCTGAGCGCGGCCGCGAAACCCGCTCAAGATGAGGTACTGGTAGTCATCATGCACCACCGTCTTGATCGCAAACCCATCCGCACCCATCACCCGCCGATTGAGTTCAACAATCCCCTCCCCAACCAAATGACGGATCCGCGCATGGCGCTGGGGACTGCCAATCAGTACCCGGGTCGTATCCCTGTCAGCAGAAACCACACCGGTTTCGACAATCGGTAAAGACGCTCCGGTGATCCGCAGCACAAATTGCGACAATTCATTGGCCGCATGCCGCTCAATCCAGCTAGCCTCGGGCCTCAACACGATCACAGCCACCGCCCGCCGGTCTTTGACCAGAGTGACCTCGTTGGCATTCGTCAGAGCGGATTGGTACGCTACCAGCAACAGCACCACAATCAATCGACGCACCGTGCTGCCTCCCTGTCATAAAATGTTCTTAAACGGAAAAGGACCCACTTTGCCACAACACTTTGCCTTTACCCACGCCAATCAACCAATTCTAACAGCCGCACAACTTCGACTCGAAGGGGCCGGCGCTGCGTTATAAACTGGCCGTCCTATTGACCTGACTTGCCCTTGCTGCCGATCGAGAGACCACGTATGTCGCGCTTCATCCCACTGACGCTCCTGCTGAGTCTTTTTAGTCTGCTCATCTGTGGATGCGGCGCCGAGCGGATCCCGCCCGCGATGGCGGCCACAAGTCCCGCGGACGCGGCGGTGCCGCGGGCGGGAGGCCGACCCACCACCACCCTCATCCTGCAGCCCAGCAGTCGACTTGCGACGCAGCAACCGACCCCATCCAAACCGCCAATCCGCTTGGTTACGGTTGAACGGCCCGCGAAGACCCGCCCCGCCACTCGCTCTGTTCCCCTGCCCCCCGGTGTTCACCAACTGTTTCTCGACGATACCTTGATCGCCAACCGTACCAACATTACCAGTACTCTCCATTCACCACGCAAGTTCCGTGGCAATCCGGTCCTGATGCCCGAACCCAATCTGGAAGTTGATGCGTTACTTTACGGCACCGTCTTGTTCGACGAAGAGGCGAACTGTTTCAAGATGTGGTATTTCACCGGCCGCGCCGGAACCCAGATGTCCTGGGCGTTGGCGTACGCTACCAGTCAGGACGGCATGCACTGGAAAAAACCCGATCTCGACGCCATCGCCGGGCTGCGTTCTCCCGCGAACATCGTAATGACCCATCCACTCGCCCAGAATTTCGGCGAGCCGTTCAGTGTGATCATCGATCGCCACGACCCCGATCCAGCCCGGCGTTACAAGATGGTCTATCGCTATCTCACACCGCTACCAGAGATGAAAGCGCTCGGTACGACGACCGCCGTCAGCGCCGACGGAATTCATTGGAAACCCTTTGGACGCGTCCAGATGCCCGCAATCCTGGATATTGGACACTTTTTCTACGATCCACTTCAGGGCAAGTACGCCGTTTATGGGCGATTGTGGGATCGCCGTCGCCAGGTGCAATTGACGCACTCCGACGACTTTACGTCCTGGACCAAACCGGAACTGGTCGCCGACGTTGTCGAACAGGATCCACCGGGAACACAACTCTATTCCATGGCCGTGCATGTCGACGGCGGGCAGTACATCGGGTTGGCACAACTCTACATGCGAGGCACCACGCACCTGCTGGAATTCGAACTGGCCGCGAGCCGAGATGGCCGCACGTGGAAACGGGTACACCAGGGCGAGACATTCCTGCCATGCGGCGGACACGGGGAATGGGATCGCTTCAACAACTCGATTTCCAGTAACCCGGTCCGCGTGGGTGACGAATTGTGGTTCTATTACGGCGGCCGTACCTATCGGCACGCGGGGTATGGTGGCCAGGACCGTGGCACCGAGGAGGCCCAGATCCTCCGCGCCCGCGTGGGCGGCACCGCTACCAAGACCGATAAGCCGGCGGTGTTCGCTGGTATGCGCAGCGCTATCGGCCTGGCCAAACTACGTCTGGACGGCTACGTCTCGCTGAGCGCTTCCTATGACGGCGGCACAGTGACCACCGTTCCCGTGCTTCCGGGCGCCGCCAGTCTCCACCTCAACGCGACGTCGCGTTGGGGTCGTATCACCGTTGAGATTCTCGATGAGTACGGCCAACCGATCCCCGGAGCCCGCTCACTACCGGTCCAGTCTGACGGCACTGACTTGACCGTTCGCTGGCCCGCAGCCGCGGGAAATCCGTTGGCTGCCAAACGCCCGATCCAACTGCGTTTCAGCCTGCACAATGCCAGGCTCTATTCGTACTGGGTCCAGTAACATCCCGTTCGTGACACGACGCGTCGACCGGAGACGGTGCACGCTACCGCTTGCCCAGAATCGGTGTGTCAAAACCTTCGATGTCGGACGGTTTGACGCCCTTGCGGTAGCCACCAAAGTTGAAGGTAACGGGGTTGTAAGGCCCTACAAATGCGACTTTGTTGTCCGCTGCAATCGCGTCATCCATTCCCAGACACCACAAGTGGGCGTTAATCAGCATTCTCCGAAATCCTTCGTTGAGAATGTCCTCCGATGCTCCGTGCGTGGTAGCAAACACGCGCGACTTGGGGTTACCGGTCCGATAGTGGCGAATCCAGCAGACCGGTAAAACTTCTTTGGTCGGATCGGGTGGGTCGTCGAACTTCATGCCGTTGAGGATTTGACCGCGAGCCAGGACGATACTGCCCTCGCGCGGATGGGCGTTGTAACCGCCGCACTGGGTATGGACGTCCTTAACCCCACGCAGAATCGGGTGCTGTGCCTGGGTCTTCTCCAGCTGCAGACGCGAACTCTGGCGATGGTTACGACCGTAGTGCCCGACCCAATGTTCTCCCAAAATCGCCTCTCCAAAGCCGGCTTTCCATTCTTTGACCGGCCCGCGGTATCCATCGTTGTACTTGGCGAATTTCCCCTTGAGGCCCTGGAACCCATGGGTCGTCGTCCGCAGCCCCATCACCGGTTTCCCCGTCGCCAGATAGTCTTCAATGTGCTGCATCTGGTCGTCACTGAAGGCCTGAAAACGCGTAAACAGCACCATCAGGTCCGCCGTTTTGAGCGCCTCCAAACCGGTAATGTGGTTACTCCCGGGCTTAATGGTGCCGTCATTCGGATCGGTCGTGACAAAAAAACTGCACTTGAATCCGTAATGGCGTGCCATGATTCGTGCCAGCGCCGGCAGGCTCTCCTCACCGCGGTATTCATGGTCACCCGCAATAAACACAATGTGTTTTCCCTTACCAGGGCCCTGGTCGCCTTCCCACACCACTCGATTCGGATGGGCGGCAGACGCCCCCACGCCCAACACGCTGCACGTAAGTAGCAGCGACCCCATCGCGCCCCATCGACAACACCCAACCATCATCTTCTCCAGTTCAAGCAGAAAGCGAAACTCATAACACGCGTCGTACAGACGATACCGTAGCGACACGGTCTGCGGTCGTCAAAGCACCCGACCACAGGTCTGCGAGATTCCTGGGCCAAACGCTGCTGCACTCCACTGGCACATCCAGCCCGCCCGCCAGGCCAACACTCCAAACAGGCGTCAGCGGATCATCCGGTCAGCCCTCGAATCGGGCTTCCTTGGTAGACGTGATACGGCCGACCACTGGCATCCTGCCACGTCGCATCTCGGGGAATTCCCAAGGCATGGTAAATCGTGGCCGCAAAATTCTCGGGCGTCTGCGGATCCGCGGTGGGATAAGCCCCGTTGCGGTCGGACGCACCGATCACCTGGCCGCCCAACACGCCGCCGCCGGCATAGAACACCGTCTGGCAGGGTGCCCAATGGTCCCTCCCTGGGAGTTTATAGATCTTGGGAGCCACGTTGTAGATGCGCGGAGTACGACCGAACTCGCCCGACATGACCACCAGGGTGTCCTCCAGCAAGCCGGACTCCTCCAGGTCGTCAAGCAGTGCCGACACCGCGCGATCGGTGGGGGGGAAGAGAAAGTTTTTCAACAGCGGGAAATTATTCCCGTGCAAATCCCAGCTGCCAAAATTTCCCATATTGACTTGAACCATATTGACTCCCGCCTCAACCAGCCGCCGAGCCATCAACAGGGACCAACCAAACGAATTGTCCCCATAACGCTCCAGCGTTTTAGCCGGAGCATTGCGCACGTCAAAAGCGCGCCGCACCTGGGAGTCGCTCATCAGGGCGGCCACACCCTGCCGGAGCCGACCATACTGCGCCGGGTTGGCCGCCTGCTCGAACGCCCTGCGCTGCTGGTCTATCTGTTCAAGAAGGGAGAGACGTCCCTGAAACCGTCGTTGCACCATCCCCGGCTGCAGCGTCAAGTGCGGAACCACGAACGTCCAGTCATCCTTGTCCGAAGCGACACCATCATGCAAGTTAAACAAGTAGTTCGGAAACGCACCCGAGTAGTCATGGTAAGCGTGTGGTTTGTCTGTGCACTCGATGAGCCAGGGCTCGTTGTGATTTCCCAGCAGTCCGGCAAACTGACCCGAGTAAACACCGCTGTTGGAGTGGTACAACTTTTCTGGCAGTACGACACTCGTGGGCAACAAACTCCGGCGCCGGGTACGATTGCCAGCCACCGCGGTAATACTCGGCAAATCAACCGGCTGCGGCCTGTTCTCGCGGTAGCTGGTAGGGATCGCGCTCGTTCCGGTCAACATCACGTAAGTGCCTCGGCCGTGACCGCTCTCTGAATGTGTGAGAGAACGAACGAGCGCCCATTGCCGACTCCGCGCTGCCAGCATTGGCAAATGCTCGCAAATCTGGATACCAGGGGTAGCCGTCTGAATTGGCTGAAACTCACCTTTGTATTCGGACGGCCCCTCTGGCTTCATATCAAAGGTATCGTGCTGCGAAGGTCCCCCGGTTAGGAACAGGTAGATCACCGAGCGGATGGGGCGCCGCGGAGCGGGACTCTGCCCCCTCGCAACGCGCCGTTCCCAGACGCCGGCTGCGCTCAATCCCAGCGTAGCGGAGACGCCGCCCTGGAGCATTTGTCGACGGCGGGGCTCCACTGTCTCGACACCACTGATCTCGTGTTTTCGGCTACCACTCATGACGGTCCCTTGGTACTGAACGCACTTTGCCAGCATACTGCGAGGCGTCGACCAACTGCAATATCCACTCTCCTGAACCACCTCACAACTCTGTCCATCGTTATCCACCTCCGCCCCACGGAGTCCATGGTTGCCGATTAACGATCGCTACTCATGACGTGAGATTCCCCGCTGGTGCGCCATTTGGTGTAACAACGTGCGTTCTACTGTAACCTCCGCCGCGCCAGTTCGTCCCCACATCGCCGCCAGAATTCGAACCGATCGACCCGGCAAACCGCAGTGACGCGCCCAGTGCGAATAATCAACCAGCCCCAGTGACCACGATCCATCAAGCGATCAAACCATGGGCCACTTTTCCGGCGACATAGGTGAGACGATAGTCACGTCCCGAATGTCGAAACGTCAGCCGTTGGTGATCGAGTCCCGTCAGGTGCAAAATCGTGGCGTGCAGGTCATGCACGTGCATCCGTTTCTCCACGGCGCGCATGCCGAATTCATCCGTCGCACCGTAGGTGAACCCGCCTTTCACGCCACCACCCGCCATCCAAACGGTAAACCCGTAGTGGTTGTGATCGCGACCGGGCTTCTTGGCGGTCACATCAGTTGTCGGTGTCCGACCAAACTCGCCTCCCCACAATACAAGCGTCTCCTCCAGCAAACCGCGATCTTTCAAATCGGTCAACAACGCCGCGATCGCCCGATCCGTTTCCAGTGCTTTAGGACGATGATCATGTATGTCCGTGTGATCGTCCCAGGGAATATCCGGAGCCATCGCCAACTGTACGACCCGAACCCCGCGTTCGGACAACCGCCGCGCAATCAAGGCACCTTCCGCAAATCCACCACATTTCCGCCCACCGGCCACGAACGAAGTGGGCTGCGACCCGATTCCGTACTGATCGAGAGTCGCCTGAGTTTCGCCAGACAGGTCGAACGCCTCCGGTGCGGCCTGCTGCATGCGAAACGCGAGTTCAAGAGCTTCAATGCGCGCTTCCAACGCCTGGTCCCGCTCAGACCGCCGCAAGTGCATCCGATTCAGGCCCTGCAGCAGGCGCAATTGTCGCTGCTGCTGTGTGGGTGAGAGGTGCGGATGCCGCAGGTTGCGCAGCACTTTGGAGGGCTCCATCTGATACGTGTCGACAAAAGTACCCGCGCGGGAACCGGGCAGAAAACTACTGGCCCATCCAGTGGGCCCCGGGCGGGGATGCCCCCGGTGACACAGCACCACAAAGCCGGGCAGATCCTGGTTTTCGGTACCCAGCCCATAGGTGATCCAGGAGCCCATGCTGGGCCGGTTGGGCTGATTCGCGCCGATATCCATCATCAACAGGCCCGACACATGTTCCGGAATGTCCGTGTGCATCGACCGGACCACACACAATTCGTCGGCGTGCCGCGCCACGTGTGGAAAGAGCTCACTCACCCACAAACCGGATTCGCCATGCTGGGCCGTCCTAAACGGCGATTTGAGAATACCCGTCGTCTTGCGTTGCGTACGCAGATCGACCACAGCCGGTCGTTGCCCTTCGTACCTCGCCAGCAAGGGCTTCGGATCGAAGGTATCGATGTGGGAAGGACCACCATTCATCAAAAGGTGAATGATGCGTTTTGCCTTAGGGGCAAAGTGCGGCGGACGGGTCGCTCCCGCTCGCGTCGCGTTCGACGCCAGAGTCCGGCCCACAGGAGAGGCCCGCGACTCCTCCGCCAACAGCGTACCCAACCCCAGCATTCCGGTACCCCCTCCGAACCGGGCCAAGAACGCGCGTCGTGACCAAGGTATCACGTGATGTGCTGGGCGCATTGGCTATCTCTTTCCCTTCTCGCCAGGTTACACGGCACCTGAATCAGGGCCGATAAAGCAATTCATTGGAGATCAACAACGCATGGCAGAGCTGTTGCCAAGCGGACAACACGTTCGTCTCCTCCGCCGCGGCCAGAAAGTCTGCCGCCAACGTTCGTTCCTCTGGTGTCGCCGACCGCCCTACCACGGACTGAAACAGCCGTTTCACAGCATCGCTGTTTGACCGATTCGCGTCCGCCATCTCCGACTCGACCAGCGAGGCCAACGCGCGGGCTCGTTCGATGAGAAACTCGCTATTCAGCGTAAACAACTGCTGTCCTGTCGTTGTCGTCGCGATCCGGCCACTGCTACTGATACGCGCATTGGGAAAGTCAAACGTCCGCAACAACGCGTCTGAAGCCGTCTGATTGTCTCGATGTACGGCACCATAAAGAGTCCGCCGCCGACTCGCGAACAAGTCCCCGTGCGCTGGCCCTCCCATCGCTCGATCGAGTTCTCCCGATATCGCCAGCAGACTGTCGCGATAGCCTTCAATATCCAGCCGTCGCCGGTTCATCCGCCAGAGCCACTGGTTACTGCCATCCAGGGCGGCATTTCTCGCGTCATGGCGTAGACTGCGTTGGTAGGTGTCAGACAGTACTATCTGGCGGTGCAAACTCTTCAGCGACCAGTTCTGCTCGACCAGTCGTGATGCCAGCCAATCGAGGAGCAAGGGGTGCGTCGGCCTTTCACCCGTCACCCCGAAATTACTCGCGCTCCCCACAATGCCACGGCCGAAATAGTGTTGCCAGACGCGATTCACGATCACCCTGGAGGCCAACGGCCTCCCAGTCCCAACGATGGCCCGCGCCAACTCCAAGCGACCACTGCCCTCGGTAAAACGAGCCGCCTCATCACCCGCCACGACCCTCAGGAACCGCCGAGGGACGCGTGCCCCCGGCTTCAGTCGGTTACCACGCAAGGCCACCCGCATGTCTTCGTTGCCCCCTTCAACCATCGCATGGCCGCGTGCGTAGCTCCCCGGAGCCTGGGCCCGTTGCTGTGTCAGTTGCCGGCTGAGCGCGGCCGCGCGCTGCTGCTGCTTTGCCTCGGTG